>CAZIBV010000032.1:0-17214 GCA_964537345.1 uncultured Flavobacterium sp.
GCAACTGATTAAAAACCTCAAACAGCACTGGTGCCGCACTTTCAACGCCCGTCAATCCCGGACGACCCTCGCCGCTGGCATTTCCTACCCAAATACCCACCACATAACGCGAATTGGTTCCAATGGCCCAGGCATCGCGGTTGCCAAAGCTGGTTCCGGTTTTCCACGCAATCTCCAGTGAAGAATCGTAAAACTTCCAGGCTTCATCGCCCTGCGGACGGTTCACCTCGCGCATGGCCTGATAAGTCAAATAAATGGCGGCGGCACCCAGAACCGGCTTGTCAAAAGTCGGCTTGCCAAAATTGGCTTTTTGATCCGCTTCAAGGTTGAGTTCGGCGTATTCACCGGTGCGGTATTGTCCGTCGCCCAAAGCAAAATGTGTCAGCGTTCCCGTCATGCCCGCATACGCCCGTACCAAATCCCAGAGATTGCTTTCGGCGCCCCCCAACACCAGCGACAATCCGTAGTGATTGGGCGGCTTGTTGATATCGTTCAGCTTCAACTCCCGCAGCCTGTCGTAAAATCGGTAAACGCCAAAATCGCGCAGCATCAACACACTGGGAATGTTTAACGACCGCGACAGCGCCGCACTCGCCGGAACCGCTCCGTCATAAGTCATGTCAAAATTCTTGGGGCTGTAACCACCAATCTGCGTCGGGATATCGGCCACCAACTGCTCCGGAAGCAAATCGCCCGAATCCAGCATAGAAGCGTATAGCAAGGGTTTGAGCACACTGCCTGTACTGCGCGGCGCCACAATGATGTCGACGTCCTTTCCATGTGAAGCATCCGCCGGTGAATTGCCCACATACGCCAGCACGTTCCGCGTTTTGACATCAACCACGATCACGCAAAGGTTGTGAACCTCATTGGTCTTGTATTGCTGGTAATAACGCGCCACAATTTCGTTGGTGCGTTGCTGCAAGCTCCCGTCCACCGTGGTGCGGAATCTTTTACCCGGATTTTGGGCAGCCAGCCGGTCGAGCAAGTGCGGCGCCAATTGTGGCAAGTCAAACGGTTTTTGCGGCAACGGCTCCTGAATGGCCAAATCGTAGGTTGGACGGTCAATCACACCGCGATCCAAAAGTTTTTTCAGCAATTGATTTCGCTTTCGGCCCAGCTCCTGTTGATTCTTACCGGGAAAAATCAGTCCGGGCGCGTTGGGCAAAACCGCCAGCGTAGCCGTCTCGGCCCATGAAAGTTGGTGCGGCCTTACGCCAAAATACCGCCAGGCCGCCATGTCCAATCCCACCACATTCCCGCCAAAAGGCGCATGCGCGGCATAAAACGATAAAATCTCCTTTTTGGAATATCCCAACTCGAGCCGGGTAGCCAGCACAACCTCGATAAGTTTTTCCCAATAGCTTCGGCGTTTCCCTCGCGAAAGCCTGATGACCTGCTGGGTGATTGTGCTCCCGCCGCGAACCACTTTTCCGGACTGCAAATTAGCGCGAACTGCCTTGCCCATCGCCACCAGATTGAATCCCAAATGGCGGTAAAAGTATTCGTCTTCATAAAGCGTAATGCATCGCTCAAACTTGTCCGGCACCGAATCCTGCTGCGGAAACCGCCACTGACCGTCGGCGGCAATCCGCGCACCCAGCAGTTCGCCTTTGTCGGTCTCGACGACGGTTGCATAAGGCTTGTCAAAAAGCGGCCGCTTCAGGCAAAACGCATAGATGGTGATCGCCGTAAAAAATACCGCCCATCGCACCGGATATCGCTTTATCGAAAGTACGGCTTTGTCAACCCAACGCTTCATCACGGGCTTTTTTCCACCTTGACCCATTCGCCCCGCGTACGCGACAAAAAGTTGTTGTCGTACATGGCTTCACACTGAACGCCGGCCAGGTAAAAATCTCCCGGATAGGACGCATTGAGCAAAACCTTGAAAGTTTTGGTCTCGCGCGCGTCCAAATCAAAGTAGAAATGGGTTCGGTCATCGCGAATGTCAATATAATCGGCCTTGTTCTGGCCAAATCCGCCGTAATCCGTGAAGCGTGTATTGATGATTTCCCATCCTGACGGAATGATATGCGTAAGCGCCATATTTTTAACCGCCTCGGCACTTTGGCTGGTTACGGTTATGTGTGCCACAAACTCGGTTCCCTGTTTGAGCGACGCCACATTGACGGGTTGTCCCTGACGATCGCGGTAACTGACCGACGCCAAAACCCCGCGCTGTTCAGCCTGTTCGCGACCCACCGGCAAGATTCCGCTGTACATTACCCTCACATATAGCGGAACGGTTCGCTTGTTCTTAACCGCCAACTGATTTTTCGTCTTTACGGCAACATCGCGGTTGGCGAAACTCTTGGCCGACTTGATGTCACTCGCGGTTCCATTTACCGTAATCGTGGCATCAACGCCGCCACCTGCGTACATTCGGGCGTATTTTGACACCGCAAATAACGACATGGCCGTAGTTTGGGTACTCATCCAAACACCAGACGAAAGCGATTCGGCAACTTTGCGCGCTGCCACAAATGCTTCTCTTTCACGACCGAGCAGAATCAGCGTTTCCGTCATCATCGCACGGTTCCTTTCCGGCGATCCGTAGTAATACCAGTCATTTTTATCGGGCGCAGGATCGATTTTACTGGTGTTGAGCAACCTTAGTCCTGCCGTTTTTTGACCGGCCAGCGCATAAGCCGCCGCCAGCCTGAGCCTGGATTCATTGCTGATGCCAACGGTTTCACGCAGGCGGTTCATCGATGACAGATCAGCCTTGCCCGCCAACGCCAGCGTGTACAAGCGATACGCCTGTGCAAAATCATTGTGATACTGTGCGTTGTAACGCCACTCGCGGGCCGAACGCGCCTGATAACCCAGCCATGAATTCTTGAGATTTGCCGGTAGCGCGTAGCCTTTTTTCTCGGCTTCAATCAGGAAATGCCCGGCATAGGAAGTACTCCAATCGTCGGGGTTGCTCTGACCCGGCCAATATGAAAATCCGCCAGCCGTATTTTGATAGCCCGCCAACTTTTGGATTCCCGCCGATACATTGCGCTGAATGCTCGACTTTCGGGTCTGATCAATATCGGCAATGTCCGCCAGATACAGTTGCGGGAACACGCCTGACGTAATCTGTTCGACACAGCCGTGCGGATAATGGATCAGGTAATCCATCCGCCCCGCCAGATCGATGGCCGGAAAAGTCGATACCTCAACCTGGGCGCGGTTGCTGCCCGTTACGCCAAACGAATCCCACGAAATCGCACCGGAAGCGCCCGGCTGGAGCAAAACTTCCTTGTATCGGCGCATCACCGGATTGGGATTCAGGACATCGATTTCAACATCGTATGTAGCTTTGTGCTTGCCCGATGTGGCCGTGACCGTTACCGTTCCGATTCCGGTTTGCGGGAGTGCAGTCAGTTTAAAAAACGCCAACTTTTCATCGGGAGCCTGAAAGTTCAGCGTCTGAACAGGCAAGGCAGCCTTGAATCCTTTGGCTTTTACGGATACCGATACAGACGAAATGCCCTTCTCCATGGCAAAAACCGTTACAGGAAGCGTGATGTTCTCGCCCGGCGACACTTTGCGCGGCATCGAAGCCAGAACCATCAGCGGACTGCGCACAGCCGTTGTCTTTTCGGCCTGTCCGTATCGACCGTTTGCTGCATCCGACGCGACAACCATGGTCCGCACTGATCCGATATATCGTGGAAGCGTGATGTTGTGAACCGCCTTCTCCCCTTTTTTTAGATGAAACGGCCCAAGGTATTTTACCACAGGCTTGAAGCGGTTGGCCTTTTTAGCCTTCCCGCCGCCAAGGTCCTCGTCGCCGCCAATCTTGAAAATCTGGTTGATCCGTCCGCCATAAGCGCCAATCACATCGTCATACACATCCCAGGTCTTGACACCCAAAGCCTCGCGGGCGTAGAATCCTGACCACGGATCGGGTGTTTTAAAACGCGTCAGATCAAGCAATCCTTCATCGACAATGGCCACGGTATACGTCATTTCGCGGCCGGATTTCTCACTTACGGAAATACTGGTTTTTTGTTGCGGACGGATAACGTCGGGCATATGGATCACCGGTTCGAGGACGGTATTTTTGTCCACTACCTCGATTGGCAGAACTCCGTAAAGCCTCATGGGTGCGTCGTTCACTGTCGAGGCGTGCGGCTGCAAAAGCGTGATGTAGGCGTAAACATTGGGCGCCAGGTCAGGCGTGGCTTCAAACTTAACCTGGGTTTCGCCGGCCGCGGTTTCAACCCAAATCGTCTTGACCACTTCTGATCCGTTTTCAAGCGACACCAACGCGCGTCCGCCCTTGCTCGACGGGAAGGAAAGCGTCACTTGTTCGCCGGTGTTGTATTTTTCCTTGTCGGAGGTAAAAATCAACATTTTGGCTTCGTCACCGGTTTGGTTACGGGTTTTGCCCGACCACGACGGCCAGTCAATCAAAACGGTTTGTCCGGTAGTGTGCCCGCCGTCCTCATCAGTTACCAGAATCAGGTAGCGTCCCCAGTCATTTTCATCGGCTACAAAACCAAAAGTTGCCTTACCCGATTGTCCCGTGGATAGTTTTTGCGAGTAATACGCCACATTTGACTGGGCCGAATTGTACTGCGACAAATCATCTTGCGAGGCATCCCACCACCATCTCCATTCAACTTTGTAAACATTTACGCGCAAGTTGGCCGAAGGTTTTGGGCGTCCCGCATCGTCAACGGTTACCACGGTAAAATTATTCCGTACACCCGTTTCCAGCATGCCAAACTTGTTGGCCGTCGGTGTTTTGATGCCCACATAGGTTGTAAATGGCGAATAGGTTGCCGAGGCTACGTCGGTACTGAAATCACCGCCCGATTCAAACGCCTTGGTCAGGAATTGCGCCCTGAGCATTCCGGGAGCGGCCAGGTCAACCTGCTGCGGAAGCGAAACTGTTGCCCGCCCGGCATCGTTTACCGTTCCCGAAAAAATATTGATTTCCTCGCTCGAGAATGACTTGCTCGGATCGTCAAAAACGTAGCCTGGATAATTTTTAAAAGCCGTTTCCTGGCGGAAAAACTTGGCCTGCATCTCGATTTTGAGATTTTTGCCCGGAGCGCCGTGCAGCCACGAAACCTCCACATTGGCTTGATTGGGTCGGGATGCCGTCAGCCTGGCTCCTTCAAAACTATTTTTAATCTTAAGCCTGTTGGGCTTTACGGTTTCAATCTTGATCGATTTGTAAAAACGCGCGCCACCTACCGACACCATGGCTTCATAATTCCCGGTGGGCGAATTGGGCTGGGTTCTCAGTACAAACTTGTAGTGATTTTTTGGATCGTATGACTTGACCGACTGGAAAATTGTCTTTCCGTTTGGATCGTTCAGACGGAATTTGACCGGATGCGTCATGGGGAGCCGTACTGCCCGGTCGTTAAGCATAAACGCCAGGTGAAGCGTATCGCCCGGACGCCAAACCCCGCGCTCGCCGTAAAGGAATCCCTTGAGGCCTTTTTGAAGCGTGGTGCCGCTAACGTTAAAATTGCTTACTGATTGCGAATAACCTTCGTCCAGCTTGAGATAAGTGGTGCTTTCGTCTTTTTTGACCACCGCAAAATACGGTGCGCCCTGCGGTGTGATTTGCGCGGTTCCATCGGATCCGGTGGCAAAAGTCCCGAGTGGCTGGCGTTGAAGGTTGTAAAGCGTGATGTCGGCGCCGGAAACAGGCTGGGTGGTCACCAGGTTGGTCACGGCAAAAAACAGCGACGAGTTATTGCCTTTCTTGGCTATCACGCCCAGGTTTGAAGCCAGCACATTGGTAGCCAGCTTGTTGTCGTAATAATAGGATTTGTGACAAGGATTTTCGCGCTCGCTCCAGTTGTAATCATAGTCGTAATAATCGTATGAATCATTCCAGGTGGAAAAATCCTCCGGCTCTTCATCCTCTTCATTAGCGGCCATTGTGTTGCCGCCTGCGCAAGTGTAAAGGGAATAAGCCGGCTTATAAGAAAACTCCACGCGATAAATTGCGCCTGGTTGCGGCTTGATCAACGAGGAGAGATCCAGCGCATAGGTGTTCCAAAGTTTGTAGTTGGCGGTTTTGTTGGTCGTCAATTCGAGCGTCTTTTTGGCGATGGGCAACGCTACCTTGCGCAGATCGTATTGGCCGTCAAGTGTATTGTCCTGTAAAAACTGGAGCACGTTGTTTTCAAAAATCCGATATACCTTGACATCAACGTGGCTCAGGTTTACCGCCTGAAAGTTGAGCTTGAGATTGGCCGACTGCGGCAGAATGGTCCCGCTGCGAACCAGGCGGATGGCGGGTTTCATGTCTTCAAAGGTGACCTTGGCGGCGTATCCGCGTTCCATCTTATCGCCGTAAACGTTCTGGATTCCCTGAAAAACCTCGGTGAGCAAAACCCCGTTCAACGGTTGGTCAAAAAACACTTTAAGCACGTTTCCGTCAACGGCATACTGCAGGCTCATGGCTGATTCGACCACAACCAATCCGCTGAAATCCTGATCTTTTTTTATCGGATCAGAAAAGTTGATGTGCAACGACTGATTGTTTTCATCGGCTACGCGGACGTCGACCACCTTAAACTGATCGCGCGCCGGAATCATCATTTCAACCTCACCGCTTTTGTCGATTGAAGCCGCGTCGCCATCCCATTTGATGACCACTTTTGACGGCGTACGCTTGCGTTTGATCCCGTCAACCATAAACGGAAAACGCGTTCCTGACGAAGCTGTAAATTTTACTTCCAGCGGCTGCCCGTCCTGCGATGCCGTGATGATTTTGGGCGCAAGTTCCTGTGACAGGTTGTCGGCGGTGCGCAACTGTGCATTGAGAAAATGCGAGTCGGCATTGTAGGATTGCAGGTCGAGCTTTTCCACGACCAAATCCTGTTTGAGCGTGCGGATCGTGAAATTGAATTCAGACAAATCAGCCGGAACGTCGAGTAATTTACTCAGGTGAAGGGTCACGCGATACTCGGTGTCCTGTTCCAAAGGCTTTTCCGGTTTAAACGCCAGGACGTTGTTGGGCAACAAAATCGCCTTGCCTTTAACCGAGGGCGAAATAGAAAAAACCGACGCGTCAAACTCCTGATTGGGCTTCCATTCAGCCTTGGTAAAGGCCAGACCAACGCGGATTTCGCGATGCGCTGAAACCGACCCCGACGAAAAACTGGTGATGTAATCGCGGAACTTGTTGAATTCCGAATCAAAAGCGTCAGACTTCTGACAGGCGTGCAGCACAAAAAAGGCAATTGCAAACAGCGCAAGTTTCCAGGATTTCATAAGATGGTGTTTTGGTGTGACGTTTTCGGCATAACTCACGCAGTGCCGCTAATATTGTTAAAATTAGGACATTTTTTCAGGGCAGACGGCAAAAAATATTATTTGCGCCGCTGGGCAAAAAACCGGAGCATGAGTTCCGCGGCCGGTTCCTCCAAAACGCCTGATATAACCTGGGTCTTGGGATGCAGTTTTGTCCCCATGTTCCGATAGCCGCGCTGTTCGTCGGGTGCGGCGTAGACGATTTTTGAAATCTGGCTCCAATACAGAGCTCCGGCGCACATCTGACACGGTTCGACCGTAACGTACAACGTGCATCCGCGAAGGTATTTTCCGCCCAGAAAATTAGCTGCCGACGTGATGGCCTGCATTTCAGCATGAGCAGTTACATCGTGTAGCAATTCGGTTAGGTTGTGCGATCGGGCAATGACCTTGTTGTCGATGACGATGATGGCGCCAATCGGGATTTCGCCCTTTTCAAATGCAGCTTCAGCTTCGTGGAGCGCCTTTCGCATAAAGTACTCGTCGGTGAAAATGTCTTCCATTCCCCAAAAATACGATTTCAAATTCTACCTTTGCCTTATGCAGTTGCTTTCCCGCATTGAATCGCCTTTGGATTTGCGCCAGCTCCCGGTAAACGAGCTGCCGCTGTTGGCCCGTGAACTACGCGATTTCATCATCGACGTGGTGTCGGTCAAGGAAGGTCATTTGGGCGCCAGCCTGGGCGTAGTCGAACTCACCCTGGCACTTCATTACGTTTTTGACACGCCAAATGATTTGCTCGTTTGGGACGTCGGTCATCAGGCGTACGGCCATAAAATCATTACCGGGCGCCGCGACGTCTTTCACACCAACCGCCAGTGGGGCGGGATTGCAGGCTTTCCCAAGCGATCAGAAAGTGCTTACGACACCTTTGGCACAGGACATTCCTCGACGGCAATTTCAGCCGCCTTGGGAATGGCGATGGCCTCGAAGTTAAAGGGCGATTTGACCCGACACCACATTGCCGTGGTGGGCGATGCATCGATAGCGTCGGGGATGGCGTTTGAAGGACTCAACCACGCCGGAGTAACCGACGCCAATCTGCTGGTGGTGCTCAACGACAACGCCATCGGTATCGATCCCAGCGTCGGCGCTTTAAAAGATTATCTGACGGGCGTCAAACGCGGAAGAAATCCACGGCAAAACAACCTGATCGAATCGCTTAATTTTAATTACTCCGGACCGGTTGACGGACACGATTTGCTGCAACTCATCGCAGCGCTGACCAAACTCAAATCGACTCCGGGTCCTAAATTCCTTCATGTCATTACAACCAAGGGAAAAGGGTTGGCTCAAGCCGAGGAGCATCAGGTTAAATACCATGCACCCGGCAAATTTGACAAGACAACAGGCGAAGTTTTGCCCACGCCAGACGCCAATCTGCCGCCAAAATTCCAGGACGTCTTTGGACTGACCCTGCTGGAACTGGCGCGTCAAAACCCAAAAATCATTGGCATTACGCCCGCCATGCCTACCGGATGCTCGCTCAAATTCATGATGGATGAGTTTCCCGATCGCGCCTTCGACGTGGGCATTGCCGAACAACACGCCGTAACCCTGGCCGCCGGAATGGCTACTCAGGGAATGACGGTTTATTGCAACATCTACTCGACTTTTCTGCAACGCGCTTACGACCAGGTAATCCATGACGTGGCGCTGCAAAACCTTCCGGTTATTTTTTGCCTTGACCGCGCCGGTATTGTGGGCGAAGACGGCCCGACACACCACGGAAACTTTGACCTTGCGTACTTGAACTGCGTGCCCGGCCTGCAAATTTTTGCACCGCTTGACGAGGTTGAACTGCGCAATATCCTTTTCACGTCCCAATGCGGACTGAACGGCCCGCTGGCCATCAGGTATCCACGGGGACGCGGCGTTACACCCAATTGGAAACAGGATTTCCGGGCGATAGAACCCAAGGCACGACTGCTTAAACCCGGACTGGGAACGGCGATTTTGTCGACGGGATATATTGGGAACAGCGTTTCAAAGGCGCTGAAAGATTTGCCGTTTGCGCATTATCACTTTGGTTATGTCAAGCCGCTTGACGTCCAAACACTGGAGGAAATCCTCGCCTCGTATGACGCCATTTTCACCGTTGAGGACGGCACGATGGTAGGCGGATTTGGCACGGCAGTGAATGATTTTGCCGCGTCCCGCAATTACACGGGATCTGTCAGGATTCTGGGAATACCCGATGAATTCATTACGCACGGCACCGTCGAGCAACTTTACGCCTACTGCAAACTCGACCCTGAAAGCCTTAGTAAAACTTTTGCCGAAAGTTTAAAATAAGCGACTTTTGCACAAAATTTTAAGCCATGAAATTATTTTCATTGCCTCTGCTATTGCTTTTTGTTGGCGTGATGCAAGGTCAGACGACCAAGGATTCGGTGGTAACGGTCGAAACGGAAGTTGTGGTCAAAGTACCGGCAGCTCCGCCAAAGTGGGAGGCGAAAAACTCGGTGGGATTGGACATCAGCGAAATTGCGTTTGTCAACTGGAATGCCGGTGGTATCAGTTCGATATCGGCATTGGCCCGAACGCTTTTTACGCGCAATTACAACTACAAAAACATCAAGTGGGGCAATGAGCTGATCATGCGTTACGGGATGAACAAGCAGGATGGCATCGAATGGCGAAAGACCGATGACCTAGTGCAATTCAACTCAAATTTTGGTTACAGGCGCGATACTTTGTCAAATTGGTTCCACTCGGCGCGGTTTAGCTTTACGTCACAGTTCAGCAACGGTTACGCCTACCCCAACACGGACAAACCCATCTCCCGTCCGTTTGCGCCAGCCTACATCTTTTTGGGCGCCGGTGCCGAATATGCCAATAAAGAGAAAAAAATCAACCTTTACTTGTCTCCGTTAACGATGAAGACCACATTGGTGTTGGACCAACGCCTGGCCGATCAGGGTGCATTTGGCGTCGACAGGGCGATTTACAATCCGATAACGGGCGAACTCATCCGCGAAGGGAAAATGACGCGGACGGAAGTGGGCTTTTTGGTTACAAGTCACTACAAAAGGACCATCTTTAAAAACATCAACATAGAAAACCGACTAAACCTGTACACTGATTATCTCAACAACTTTGGCAACATAGACGTCGACTGGCAATTCACCGCCGATTTTATCGTAAACCAATACGTCAAAGCCAACATTGGCTTGCACATGATTTACGATGATGATATCAAGGCCAAGGAAGAAATAGCCGGTACCCAGGTGACTGTTGGGCCAAAGGTTCAGCTCAAGCAGCAACTGGGCATCGGAATGGTGTATACTTTCTAGTTATTCGATAACGATTTTTTGCGTGTGGCTCAGGTTGTCGGCTTCGAGTTTGATCACGTACATTCCGGTTTGCAAATGGCCCAGCGAAAGCGACTTTTCCTGATTGATGGCTGTCAGATCAGAATAAACCCGGCGTCCGTTGATGTCAAATACATCTACCTGTACGTTTCCTGAAAAGTTGTTGATGCGCACGGTAACCTGTCCGTTTGAAGGGTTCGGGAAGATGCGAATCAGGTTTCCGGTAGTGTAATCAACCGACAGCGTGCAGTTTGGACCCGGTGGTGGCACGGTGAAATCCTCAACCTGATCGTTGGCGTTGGACGTTGATCCCGACGAAGCATTGACGCCAAGTCCGCGGCGCGCAAAAACCTCCCAAATCATACAAAAATCCTCACCTCCGGTTGTGGCTTGGTCAGCGGCGATAATGGCGTTCCTGCCGGCAACAAAACCAGGATTGCACGGTTGAAGCTTGAGCGCGTCCAAAACCAGTTGCAACACTTTGTTGTTACCGCCGGTTCCGGTGTAGATGTTGGGATCAAATCCGTATTTGTCAACATAAGCCCAGGTAAGGTCCCACAGCATGCTGGCCCAAACTTCGCCCACGTCATAGCGGTAGTTGGCCGAGGCCGAATTGGAATACGACAACGTACGCGGATTGACCGACATATCCGTTGAATAAGGAAAGCTGCGGATACCAGCGCTCTCCAACGGTTGACTTGCTGCAAAGGCCGCAATGCCGCGTGGTTCAGCTCCGGAATCGCCAGCTTTTAACTGCATCATCAACGCAAACCAGTCAGACCAGCCCTCACCCATCGCTTCATTGTTGAACAAACAGCTCGAGTTGGCGGGACCACCTGTCAAACGGGTTGAAATACCATGACCGTATTCATGCGCGACGATGCCGTTGTCAAAATCGCCATCGGCAAAAACAAACGGAGCCTCCGAAAGTTGCAGACGCGCCACAACGGTTTCAGATTGCATTCTAAGGATAAGTTCCTCGCCTATCGCCTGGGTCACGCTGATTGCGGGAATCGTCACCGCCGCATTGGAACCGGCCATCCCGATGATTCCCTCGACGTTGTTGACTACGATCACCGCGGTTGCTCCTGCGTTTTGGGCAGCCAGGACTTTGTCGACAAATGTACAGTCGCCGCGGCGCACCACGGTGATTTTTCCTGCAATGGCCGACGCGTTGATCGGTGCGGTACAGGCATCGGCAGTATCGCCAATCCCGTCGTTATACAAAACCAGATTCGATTCGATAAAAGCGGGCGCAATGGGAATCGGGACGTGGCCCGGATCAAAGCTGTTGTCGCGCGCCTGACGCGGTCCGGCAATATCTGGAGGTGAAAGAATATTGAGCGGCTCAATTGGCGGTGTCACATTCCAGAGATACATCTGCATCCGCGGACGGATACCGTCAACCGGCGTGGCAAAATTGGCATTGTTAAGATTGGGATCGACACCCATTCCATCTTGTGCATCGGCTTGCACGGCATCACCAAAAGCTGTGGCTGCTCCACCTCGCCCGTAGTTGTTTTGCTGAAAGTTTCCGTTGGCTTCGTTAAAGCCGTACATGTACATCACATCGTGTAAAATATTGTTCATGTAAAACAAGTTGGTCACCGATGCATTGGTGTAGGATTGCGGCTGAGCGCTGGTCCCTCCGTATGGATAGTCAAAGAGAAGGCCCGCGCCGCCATTGGGCATGGTTCCGGCCGTACCATTATTGGAGTCGCCATCTTCCTGAGCCAGCACATTGTTGCCACGCGTTGTAGTGAACTCGGCCCCTGGATTTCCGTTGGTGTCATGCCATCCATAAGGTGATGCCGTGGCATTATGCGGATTGGAAACCAGTTGACGCGGTCCGTGCGCCGGGCTTTCAATGTTGTAGGGAATGACGCGGTAAGAACCGGACTGAATGTCCAACAACGACGTCGATTTGAAAAACGTTTTGTTGAACGCTGCCTGGCGATGGTTTTCAATGGGATCGGGCGCGTGAAAACTACAAGAAATGACCATGTCGTGCTGGTCCAGGATTTCACCTGTAACTGCGTCTACGCGCATACTCCACAAATGGCGGTGTCCGGGCGCGTAAAAAGTATAATCCCAGGCCAGGCGGAGTGTGTTGCCCACGGGCTGGAACATAAGTTCGGCCATGACGGGATCTTCATCAAGCTCGCCGTTGGAGATGGTGTAATTTTTATTCTCGTGATTCAGAATCGCAAAGTCGGGAATTGGAACGCCTGCGTGTTGGAACGCCTTGGTCAACCCCTGCAGCACCGACAGTTGCGGTGTTGTTGTGTTTACCTTTTGGGCGGCCATCGGAACAAAGCGGTTTTCGGCATTGATGACCTTGCCATTCTTTACCCAAACATTGGTCACGGCTCCAAAAATCTCGATGCCGGAGTGGCGTTGCTTGAGGTAGTAATTGTCGATTCCGGTTGCGGTTGAGTTGGCGGTACTCTCAATCATCCAGCCCCGCACATCTTGCTGGGAAAGGCCAAAATTTGAGACGTTTTCATCCAAATACGTCTGGATTTTTGATTCGGGAGTTTGTGCGCTGGCCCAAAAAGTGACGCACAGAGCGAGGAAAAGTAGGGATTTTTTCATGGGTAAAGCATTGAGCACAAACATAATGCTTTTTCCGTCACGCAAGCCAAACGCAAAAAATTATTGCTCGCCGCTGATTATCCTGTTATACTGTATGGCTTTGGAGTCGGTCAGCATCGAAACAAACTGGCAAATGTGCATCAGGCGGCCGTACAAAGTATCGCGCTCCTGGTCGTGTTTTTCCGGTAAAAGTCGCAGCAACAGATGGTCAAAGTTGGTGGCTTTGTCCTCGTGGCGATTGTTGTAGGCCGTAATGAATTTATCGAGCAGATGGTTGATGACAAAGTAGCCGTTGAGTTCTTTTTCAGTCACTTCGCGGCTGCGGTAAATTTTTTCGACGCTGATTTTGATGATGTCGTTCATCTGTGCCTTGTACTTGCTTTTGTCCATAAGCGACTGATGGAACTTCCCGGCCAGAATCTCATCTTCATGAGCCATAAAAATGTCGACGGCGTCGCGGATAAGATTGCCGATGGCCAGCGCGCGCAAATAGCTGATGCGGTCTTCCTTGGTGGTAAGCAGATGGTATTTTTCGCGGTCAATGGTATCCTGAACGAGTTTGATGAAATACTCCAGGGCGTAATCCTCGGCAATCAATCCCAGGTTGATGCCATCCTCAAAGTCGATAATGGTGTAGCAGATGTCGTCGGCCGCTTCAACCAGAAACGTCAGCGGATGCCGCTCAAACGCCAGATCGTCGCCGGGCTTTTTGATCAATCCCAGATCGTCAGCAATTTCAGCAAACGCCTGTTTGTCCCACTGGAAAAATCCGTACTTCTTGTCGGCAATTTGCGGGGAAGGTTTTTTGGGAAGGCTTTCCTTTGGATATTTCATAAATGCGCCTAACGTCGCGTAGGAAATCCGCAAGCCTCCATCAATTCCCGGACGCGATCCGGTAAGAATTGAAAAACCGTTGGCGTTGCCCTCAAAATCCACCAGATCCTGCCATTCCTTGGCCGTCAGCTGATCTTTAAAACGCAAGCCGTTGCCGATGCTGAAGTATTCGCCAATGGCCTTTTCGCCCGAGTGTCCAAATGGCGGATTCCCAATATCGTGCGCCAATGAAGCAGCGGCCACGATGGCGCCAAAATCGTTCATGTGAAATTTGTGAACATCGGCCAGATGCGGATACTTCTCCAAAATGGCCTTGCCCACCAATCGGCCAAGCGATCGGCCCACCACCGACACTTCCAGACTGTGCGTCAGGCGCGTGTGGACAAAATCGGTCTTTGAAAGCGGAATCACCTGCGTCTTGTCTTGCAAACTCCTGAACGCCGACGAGAAGATGATGCGGTCATAATCAACCTCAAAATCAACCCGCGTATCCGATTGTTCGCTCCTGAGCCGTTTGCGTTTGTCGCCGTACTTGCGCAGGGAGAGCAGTTGTTCCCAGTTCATCATGGCGTTTCGTCGGTTTGTTCAAGCTTGAAATCCTTGGTTTTTTGCGGATACCAGCCGGCGCTCATATCACTGGGGTTGGCCGCCGACGAATAGATTTCGATGCGGTCGCCCAGTGAAAAATTAGCTTCGGTATAGCGGTAGTCCAGCAAAAATTCACCGCAATAGTAGTTGTTGTACTCGTCGCGCTGAATGCTTCCGGTGTAAATAGGCTTTCGTTTGCTCATGGCTTAGAGGTTAGGGAAACAATAAGCCCGGGTTTAGCGCTGCGATGCGCTGCCGGTTTCAACTTTGACGTGCTCAAAAGTCACTTCAATTTCTTCAATGTTTTTCATGTTTGTTTTGGATTTTGTTTAAATACGCAACATGAAAACGGCCACCGGATAAGGCGGCCGTTATCTTGCGCTTATCATGGGGTTTTAAGAGCCACACATTTCACAGTCATCGCCCTGGTTGGCCGCGCGCGAACGCTCGATCATGGCGCGAAACTCGTCCGGATCGATGGCCTGAACCTCAACGGCCGGCGCAGCAACTTCCTGCTTGATGACCGGGGCCGCAATGGGCTCCTGCTTTTTCTCGTTGTTAAGGGTAAACTTGATCGCGTCGACCGCCGACTTGGTGCGCAGGTAGTACATACCGGTTTTAAGACCGGACTTCCAGGCATAAAAGTGCATCGACGTGAGTTTGGCATACGTCGCATCCTGCATAAACAGGTTAAGCGATTGTGATTGGTCAATAAAGTAGCCGCGGTGACGGGACATGTCGATAATATCCTTCATAGACATCTCCCAAACAGTTTTGTACAGTTCCTTGAGATCCTGCGGAATGCCGTCGATGTTCTGGATCGATCCGTTGTGACGCATGATTTCCTGCTTGAGTTCCTCGCTCCAAAGCCCGCGGTTAACCAAATCTTCCAAAAGGTGTTTGTTAACCACAATAAACTCGCCCGACAATACGCGGCGGGTGTAAATGTTGGAAGTGTACGGTTCAAAGGCTTCGTTGTTGCCCAGAATCTGCGAGGTCGAAGCTGTTGGCATTGGCGCCACAAGCAGCGAGTTGCGGACGCCGTGTTCCATAACTTCCTTGCGGAGCGATGCCCAGTCCCAACGTCCGGAAAGGTCCTCGTCCTTGAGTCCCCAAAGGTTGTACTGGAATTCACCGTTTGACATTGGCGACCCTTGGAAAGTGCTGTACGGTCCTTCCTCGCGCGCCATCTCCATAGATGCGGTAACGGCGGCAAAATAAAGCGTTTCAAAAATCTCCTGGTTGAGTTTTTTGGCTTCGTCGCTGGTAAACGGCAGGCGCAACAGGATAAACGCATCGGCCAAGCCTTGTACGCCAAGACCTACCGGGCGGTGACGCATGTTGGAATTCTCGGCCTCCGGAACCGGATAGTAGTTGCGGTCGATGACTTTATTGAGGTTTCGGGTCACGCGCTTGGTAACATCAAACAGAAGTTCGTGGTTAAACTTGCCGTCTTCAATAAACATCGGCAGCGAAATTGACGCCAGGTTACAAACGGCAACCTCATCGGGAGCGGTGTATTCCAGAATTTCAGTGCAAAGGTTTGACGAGCGGATCGTACCCAAGTTCTTTTGGTTTGACTTGCGGTTGGCGGCATCTTTGTAAAGCATGTAAGGCGTTCCGGTCTCGATTTGCGACTCTAGAATCTTTTCCCAAATCTCACGCGCCTTGACGGTCTTGCGGCCTTTTCCGGCAGCCTCGTAGCTCAGATAAAGTTTTTCAAACTCCTCGCCATACACTTCATATAGTCCCGGACATTCATTTGGACACATCAGCGTCCAGGTTGAATCTTCCTCGACGCGCTTCATGAACAAATCAGATATCCACATTGCCAGGAACAAATCGCGGGCGCGCATTTCCTCTTTTCCGTGGTTCTTTTTCAGGTCGAGGAATTCCAGGATATCGGCATGCCAGGTCTCAATGTAGATGGCAAAACTGCCTTTTCGCTTTCCGCCGCCCTGATCGACGTAGCGGGCCGTATCGTTAAATACGCGAAGCATCGGAACGATTCCGTTGGAGGTTCCGTTTGTTCCGCGGATATAGGAACCGGTGGCGCGCACGTTGTGGATTGACAAACCAATGCCGCCCGCCGACTGTGAAATCTTGGCCGTTTGCTTAAGTGTGTCGTAAATCCCGTCGATGCTGTCGTCGCGCATTTGCAGCAAAAAGCAAGACGACATTTGCGGCTTTGGCGTTCCGGCGTTGAAAAGCGTCGGGGTGGCGTGCGTGAAATATTTTTTCGACATCAGTTCATAGGTTTCGATGGCGGCCTCCAAATCATTGAGGTGGATGCCAACCGAAACACGCATCAGCATATGCTGCGGACGCTCTACGATTTTGCCGTTGATTTTTAGCAGATATGACCGCTCCAGGGTCTTGAATCCAAAGTAGTCGTAATTGAAATCGCGGTTGTAAATCACGCGCGAGTCCAGATAGGCCGCATTGGCCATGATAACTTCATACACCTCATCTGACAAAAGCGGAGACTCCTTCCCGGTGCGCGGATTCACGTAGTGATACATGTCGTGCATCGTCTCGGAAAACGACTTCTTGGTGTTTTTGTGCAGGTTTGAGATGGCAATACGCGCCGCGAGCTGTGCGTAGT
>CAZIBV010000032.1:17314-19031 GCA_964537345.1 uncultured Flavobacterium sp.
TTGGTGTTTTTGTGCAGGTTTGAGATGGCAATACGCGCCGCGAGCTGTGCGTAGTCAGGGTGGGCAATGGTCATTGAAGCAGCAGTTTCGGCCGCCAGATTGTCAAGTTCAGACGTGGTTACACCGTCATAAAGTCCTTCAATTACACGCATGGCAACCTTTACAGCATCAACGAGGTCGTTAAGCCCGTAACACAGTTTTTTGATCCTGTCGGTAATTTTGTCAAACATGACCGGCTCTTTGGTGCCGTTTCGCTTTACTACGTACATAAGTTTTGGGTTTTTGTGAAGACTGAAATCCCTTCCGGCCTTCGGGGTTATTTGTTAATTATTCAATTTGGGAATTTGAAAATTGAAAATGATGCCGTCGCTACTATCAAGTTTCTTTCTTTTAACAGGTAGCTAAGACTGTGAAAAATCAGTTGCCGTCGATCCCATTTTCAAATTTTCAAATTATCTCATTTTTATTTCACTTCGTTTCATACCGTTCGCCTGCCGGCTCGGGTCAAATTAGAAATCCGCATCGAACGAAATCTTTCCGGTATCGCCTTCCTTGTTTCCGGTCATGACGCCAGCTTTTTGATATTCAGACACGCGCTTCTCAAAGAAGTTGGTCTTGCCCTGAAGCGAAATCATGTCCATGAAATCAAACGGATTGGTTACGTTGTAAACCTTGCTGCAGCCCAGTTCGACCAAAAGGCGATCGGTTACAAACTCCAGGTATTGCGTCATCAGCGTGGCGTTCATCCCGATAAGACTTACCGGAAGCGACTCGGTGATGAACTCGCGCTCAATGGTAAGCGCATCAACAATAATTTCCTTAATACGCGCTTTTGGAACCTTGTTCACCAGGTGATGGTTGTGCAGGTGGACGGCAAAATCACAGTGAACGCCTTCATCGCGTGAAATCAGCTCGTTCGAGAACGTCAACCCCGGCATCAATCCGCGCTTTTTAAGCCAGAAGATGGAGCAGAACGCACCCGAGAAGAAAATCCCCTCGACAGCCGCAAACGCAATCAATCGCTCGGCAAATGAATCCGACGAAATCCAGCGCAAGGCCCAATCAGCCTTTTTCTTGATGGCCGGAAACACCTCGATGGCATGGAAAAGTTGGTCCTTTTCCGCCTCGTCCTTAACATAGGTATCAATCAGCAGCGAATAAGTTTCACTGTGGATGTTTTCCATCATGATCTGGAAACCGTAAAAGAACTTGGCCTCGGGATACTGCACTTCATTGACGAAATTCTCGGCCAGGTTTTCATTGACAATCCCATCGGAAGCAGCAAAAAACGCCAGAATGTGTTTGATGAAATACTTTTCGTCCTCGTTGAGTTTGTTGTTCCAGTCATTCAGGTCCTGATGAAGATCAATTTCCTCGGCAGTCCAGAAACTGGCTTCCATTTTTTTGTACCATTCCCAAATGTCGTGGTGTTTGATCGGGAAGATCACAAAACGGTTTTTGTTTTCTTGTAGGATAGGTTCGATAGCAGACATAACAATGGGTTTTGGAATATATTCTTTAACGAATTTTTAAGCTTTTTCGCGCCCTACAAAGATGGTCAATCCGCGCCAATTTTTGCCTAACAAAACAAGTGCACTTATTCACAATCGGGAGTGAATTTTTAACAACGGAGATAATTCTGACACAAAAATCTCGTCCAGTTAAAATATTGACAATCAGCAATATAAAATTTAACACTGACGGTCAACCCGCGTAA
>CAZIBV010000032.1:19131-25529 GCA_964537345.1 uncultured Flavobacterium sp.
ATTATGCACCTGGATATCAGAGAAATCATCACCGTTGCCATGGTACTTTTTGCCGTCATCGATATCGTTGGGACGGTTCCGATTATTGTCGACCTTAGAAAAAAACACGGCCACATCGAATCAGAAAAGGCTTCGGCGGTGGCAGCCATCATCATGATTGTGTTTTTGTTTGTGGGCGAGGAAATCCTCAACCTCATTGGCATCGACGTGAATTCATTTGCCGTGGCAGGTTCATTTGTGCTGTTTTTCCTGGCGCTCGAGATGATTTTGGGCATCCGCATTTACCGCGATGAGGAATCGGGTTCAGCATCGATCGTTCCCATTGCCTTCCCGCTGATTGCAGGCGCCGGAACCATGACCACGCTTTTGTCATTGCGCGCCCAATACGCTGCCGTCAATATTATCATCGCCATCATCCTCAACATCATTTTGGTATACATCGTCCTTAAATCGTCGGGGAAAATTGAACGGCAATTGGGCAAAAACGGACTGGGTGTCATACGCAAAGCCTTTGGTGTCATTTTGTTAGCCATCGCTGTTAAATTATTTGCGGCTAATGTTAAAGGGCTGTTTGTCTAAACGGTATTTTCTTACTTTTACCGCTCAATCTACGCGCATGAAAATTGTCACCTATATTTTGATTGTCATTGCGCTGGGACTTATCGGGTTTAACATCTACATGATAGATTTCAATGACCTGACCGGCGAAACCAGCATTATTTCTCTTATCGGCATTGCGTCATGCATTTGCGCCATTCTGGTTTTGGTGATCTTTAACCTTTCCAAGTCAATTCAGGACCGCATCAGGTAATGCATTACGACGTTTTGATTATCGGCGGAGGTGTCTCGGGAGTTTCCTGCGCCCTTGTGTTGGGATCGGCCCTAAACAAGCCTTACGCCCAAGGAAAGACTGTAGCCATTTTAAGCCATCAAAAAGCCACTGCGCTTCAGGATGCCGTTTTTTACAACGCCTACGGAATTCGTCCGGGAACTTTGGGAAGCGAACTCATGACTTCCAGCCTGGAACACCTGTCATCGGAATATCCCGCCGTAACCCAGTTGCCCAATGAAAAAGTTTTGAGCGTTTTACCGGGCGAACACTTTACCGTTACGACCAATAAAAATGTTTACACAGCCGACTGTGTTGTGGTGGCTGTCGGATCGGCGAATACTTTTATGATGGAGGGATTGATGGAATACGTCATGCCGCATCAAAAGGCCGCGCCGGAAAAGAACCGCATCCAGCTTTTGAACAATGACCATCTGGTAGCGCCTAACTTGTATGTTGCGGGAACGCTGGCCGGACACCGAAGCCAACTGTCAATTGCGGCAGGAAGCGGCGCCGCTGTAGCCACCGACATTCTTACGATGTGGAACGACGGCAAACAATCGCAAAGTCACGACAGCATTCGCTCGAGGGCTTAATCGCGCTTTAGAACTTCCTCGACCATCGGATCTCCCTTTAGGGTAATTTCAAAGTATTTTTCCTCGCTGAATAGCTGACGGGCAAATTCGCCCAACAAGTAGCGTCGCACCAATTCGCGGTTGTCTTCCAGATCGAGCTCAACGCCGTTTTGTGCCAGGTATTCCCTAAAGGCTGAAACGTATCCATCGCCGGATTTCATCTGTTCCAAAAACGCCTGATAGGACTTCCCGGCAAAGGCCTTGCGGTTGCGGTCAAGCTGTTCAAACACAAAATGACCTACCACGCCCGATTGCATCAGGTACGGAATCCCGTCGCCCTTGTGCGCATCTTCCAGCGGCACAAAAACATCGGGCACGATTCCTCCGCCGCCAAAAACGATTCGGCCGCGCTTGGTTTTAAACTTAAGGGTATCGGCTATGCGGATGCTGTCCTTGTGGTAAAGCTCGCCTGATTCAAAACGATGTCCAAACTCGCTAAAATAGGCATCCTGATCAGTGTACGGCTTTTGGATCGACCGTCCGCTGGGCGTGTAATAGCGCGCTACAGTAAGTCTCACCGCCGATCCGTCGCCAAAATCCATCTCGCGCTGCACCAGTCCCTTGCCAAATGAACGGCGCCCGATCACGGTTCCGCGGTCGTTGTCCTGAACGGCGCCCGCCAGAATCTCTGATGCCGACGCGCTGTTTTCATTGATAAGCACGTAAACGGCTCCTGTTTCAAAAGCGCCTTTTTTGGTGGCAAAAGTCTTGTCGACCCGTCCTTTGCGGTTTTTTGTAAAGACGATAAGATCCTGATTGGGCAGGAGTTCGTCGGCAATTTCGATGGCTTTTTCCATATAGCCGCCGCTGTTGTCGCGAACGTCGATCACCAGCTTTTGCATGCCCTTTTTTTGCAGTTGCGTCAGGCCTTCCATGAACTCGTCATAAGTAGTCTCGGCAAAACGGTTGATTTTGATATAACCCACCTTGGCGTCCAGCATCACGGCAGCGTCTACACTTTTAATCGGAATGACGTCGCGCGTTACCTGAACCTTGAATTTTTTGTTTTCGCTTTTGCGATAGACCGTCAGCGTCACCTTTGAACCTTCTTCGCCCTTGAGATAATTGTAAAGGCTGTCGGTGGGCCATTTACGTCCGTACAGACGCGTGTTGCCGGCATAAAGAATCCTGTCGCCCGCGCGAATGCCCGCCTTGGCCGATGGTCCGTTCTCGGTAGGCTTGATGATGGCGACCGTGTCCTTGTATTGATAGAAATTGACGCCGATGCCCACAAAATCGCCTTGCATCGCCTCGGTTTCCTCCACCAGTTCAGCGGGCGGAATGTAAACTGAATGCGGATCGAGTTTGGAAAGGATGTTATTGACGGTAAGGTCGACAATTGAATCCGTATTGATGTCGTCGACGTAATCGCTTTCGATAAAGTCGATAAGGCGGTTGAGCTTGGTTCGGTAGGCATTTTCAGCCACCGTCGATTGAGGGCGGTAATTGAGCAGGCCGCCAATCAGGATTCCGATGGCAATCCCGGCAAAAATCAAAAGTGGGATGTATTCCCGGTTTTTCATCAGTCTTCTAAATTAGGAAGGTGCTCGACCACAACGCCGGCGCGAATAAGGAAATCTATTCCTGAATCGTCGGAATATCCTTGCTGATACACCACCCGGCGAATCCCTGATTGGTGAATGAGTTTACTGCACTCCTTACAAGGCGAAAGCGTGATGTATAGCGTAGCATCCTGGCAGGTTTGCGTGGAGCGCGCCACTTTGAGGATGGCGTTGGCCTCGGCATGCAAAACATACCACTTGGTCACGCCGTGGTCATCTTCACAGCAATTCTCAAATCCCGAGGGAGTTCCGTTGTATCCGTCAGAGATAATCATTTTATCCTTGACGATGATGGCGCCTACCTGTTTGCGCTTGCAGTACGACAAACGGCTCCATTCATTGGCAATCCGCAGGTAAGCTTTGTCGTATTTATTCTTTTTAACGTCCATTTATGCCCATATCTCACTCCCGATGATCATCGGCACGGTAACACCTGCCACAAACGCCGAGGCCGTGAGAGCCCAGTCGCGTTTTGAAAACCGGAAGAAGTTTTGCACCGCGTATGAAACCATCAAAACAAACAGGACCACTATGGCCTGAGCGGCTTCGATACCAAGGGCAAACTCGAACAAAGGTAAGAGTTTATCGGTTGGCGTTCCTCCCAAAATTGACTTAAAATAATTGGAGAATCCCAAACCGTGAATAAGCCCGAAAAACAGTGTAATGATCACAACTGCCGACGCTTTGTCGGGCTTTTGCGTTTTCCCGGCTGTAAACAGGCTGTAGAGTGCGGCAATCAGGATGGTTACCGGAATGAGGAACTCGACTACCTGTGCGTTTAGCGTCAAAACGTTGTAAACTGACAAAGCCAGCGCCAAAGTGTGTCCGATGGTGAAAACCGTCACCAAGATCAGCAGGTTTTTCCAATCTTTAAAAGTATAGGGTACGGTGAGCGCCATCAAAAACAGCACGTGATCATATCCGCCGGGATCCAGAACGTGCTGAAGCCCCAATTGAAAGTAAATCCAAAATGTGTCCATGTGAGTCGTCTGATTTGGGTGAGTAAACTTACAGAATATTTTGTAACAATCTACACGCGATTATATTGCCTGTCAGCCGCTAAAAAACAAAAAAGATGGCAAAACGTTTCCGGGATTTTCAAATCAGGTTATCTTTGTACAAAACTCTATATTATGTCTATTTCTGATCTATTTGACAGTGAATTCAAAGCCCGTAACAAAGGTCATTTTTCGGCCATTGTGCGCGTAGCCTTTGCCGACAAACAAATTTCGGCCGAGGAGCAGGCATTTCTTGACAAACTGGCCAACAAACTCGAAATCTCCAAAGAGGAATATGAGGAAATCATGGAGAACCCCATGAAATATCCCATCAACCCGCCTTACCTGCACACGCAACGCCTGGAGCGTCTTTATGACCTGGCGCGCATGGTCCACGTAGATCATCAGTTGGGCGACAAACAAGAAACCCTTTTGCGCAAATTTGGCGTCGCGCTTGGTTTTACGCCCGGCAACGTCAACTACATTGTAGACAAAGCGCTCAAACTGGTTGACCAGAAAGTTGACAGCGAGACGTTTATCTATGAGATGACGCACATGAACAAATAAATCAGATTCTAGAAAACACAGCAGACGGCCCGGATTTTACGTAAATTCCGGGCCGTTTGACAATCTGACTGTTTGTTCAGGCAGGCTTTCGCCGATTTAGCGAACCGCCTTGGCCATAAACTCCTCGGCCTTTTCCACCATGTTCTTGCTTCCGCAAAAAAACGGCACGCGCTGATGAAGCTCGGCAGGTTGGATTTCCATGATGCGGCCAAAACCATCCGATGCTTTTCCGCCGGCTTGTTCAGCAATAAACGCCATCGGGTTGCACTCGTACAACAAACGGAGTTTTCCTTTTGACGCCTTGGTGCTCGTTGGGTAGATGTAAATCCCGCCTTTGATCATGTTTCGGTGCATGTCGGCCACAAGGCTTCCGATATAACGCGAGGTATACGGCCGGTCGCCTTCTTCCATCTGACAATACTTGATGTAATCCTTGACACCTTGCGGAAAATGAACGTAATTCCCTTCGTTGATCGAGTAAATCTTTCCGTCTTCCTTAAATTGCATATTGGGATGCGACAAATAAAACGTCCCGATTGCCGGATTGAGCGTGAATCCGTTGACGCCGTGCCCGGTGGTGTACACCAGCATGGTCGACGTTCCGTAAATGACATAACCGGCTGCTACCTGAGCGGTTCCCGGCTGTAAAAAATCTTCGAGTGTAACCGGTGTGCCAAGGGGCGTCACGCGTCGGAATACGGAGAAAATTGTTCCCACCGACACGTTTACGTCGATGTTTGACGACCCGTCCAGCGGATCCATCAGCACCACATACTTGTTGTTGTGTCCGCCGTGAATACCTTCAACCGTGATAAAATCGTCGTTTTCTTCCGATGCAATTCCACACACGATTTCGCGGTTGATCAACGTCTGAATAAAAACCTCATTGGCGTAAACATCCAGTTTTTGTTGGTCTTCACCCTGAATGTTCTGTTCACCCGCCGCACCAATGATGTCGACAAGTCCGGCCTTGTTTACCTTGTAGTTGACCACTTTTGCGGCCAATCGGATGGAGTTGATGATTTTTGAAAGTTCACCTGAGGAATACTGATGATCCTTTTGTTTTTCGATGATAAATTCACCCAGGGTTTGGTTGCGTTCTTCCATGGTTTAGCGAAATCGTTGTAGTTGCGGCAAAGATACAATTCCGCCAATTGAAAACCGGAAAATTTAAAAATGAATCGCTCGTGGTTGATTTACCGCGCCCGATTGCCATTTGATACCGCGCGTGCCGATTCACTTTTACTATATTTGTGCATGCTCATCCGCAAAGCCCAACCCACCGACATGCCGGCCGTTTTACGCCTGATCAGGGAACTGGCCGAATTTGAAAAAGAACCCGACGCCGTTGTTATAACAATTGACGACCTGGTGCGAGACGGATTCGGGCCGGAACCGCTGTTTCAATGCCTGGTGGCCGATGTTAACGGCGAAATTCCCGGCATGGCACTTTTTTACTACCGATATTCCACCTGGAAAGGCAAAACCATCCACCTGGAAGATCTGATTGTAACCCAAAGCGCCCGCCAAACGGGAATCGGGATGGCGTTGTACACCGAGGTTATCCGCCAGGGTCAGCGCGACAACGTCCGGCGGATTGAATGGAATGTACTGGACTGGAACACGCCCGCCATAAGGTTTTACGAGAAATCCGGTGCCAGAGTGCTTCCGGACTGGCGGGTAGTCCAGATGGACAAAAAAGGAATCGACGCTTTTCTTGACTAACTTTACCATCATACCAATTGCATTCGACTTTCGACTTTTGACTTCTAACCTATGAGAATATTCAAATTTGGCGGAGCTTCCG
>CAZIBV010000033.1:0-24854 GCA_964537345.1 uncultured Flavobacterium sp.
TAACGCGCGTCCTGACGGATGGCCGCCAAAACGTCGTAACCCTGTGGCTGCAAACGCGCCTGCCAGATATCGTCAACTTTTACAAAACACGGCGTTCCCTTAAAATACGCAGCCTCTACGGTTTCACGGTTGTGTCCCAGCGGCGAGAGTGAGGCCAGCGAGGTAATGGAAACGGGTTGGTTCATTTTGCAAAAGTACAAAATCAAACAAGGTCGAGCGCGCGGGTCACTACGCTGTAAACTTTGTCGAGTTGCTCGTTTGTGATGATGTAAGGCGGCAAAATGTAGATGGTTCCGCCCACCGGACGCAGGATGACACCGTTGTCGATAAAAAAGTTGTAGAGCTTGTTGCGCAAATCGCCGTAATATTCCTGTTGGCCGGTTGCGGTATCGAGCGCGAATATAACACCCAAAACCCGCGTGGACGCTACCTTGGGATGTTGCTTTATGGCTTGCTCAAACTCCAGATGCTTTTGGTTGATGCGTTTGATTCCCTGCTGGATGGCATCAGTCCTGAGCATTTCTATCGACGCCAGGGCAGCCGCGCATCCGGTGGGATTGGCCGTAAAAGTATGTCCGTGAAAGAGCGCCTTGTTGATATCATCGCTGTAGAATTTGTCAAACACATCGGCACTAAAAGTGGTCACCGCCATAGGAATCGCTCCGGCTGTCAGCGCTTTTGACAGACAGATGATATCGGGCAATTGGGTCAGGTAATCGCAGGCGAAATTTTTTCCCGTCTTGCCAAATCCGGTCATGACTTCGTCGGCTATGGTAAGCACGTTGTTTTGCTTGCAGATGTGAATCAGGTGGTCGAGCGCCTGCGGGCTGTACATGACCATGCCGGCCGCACCCTGAACGAGCGGTTCAAATATAAATGCGGCCACATCTCCCGTGGCGATGGCGTTGGTAAGCGCCTGATAGCTCTCTTGTTCGCGTCCGGCTACGGGAACGGGAATCCGGATCACGTTGATGAACATGCCGGCAAACGCCTGGGTGTAAAGCGATATGCCGCTGGCCGCCATGGCTGCAAAAGTGTCGCCGTGAAAAGCGTCGTCAAAAGCTACGATGGTGGTGCGTTTTTCACCCTGGTTGTAAAAATACTGGAGCGATGCCTTGATGGCTACCTCGACCGCCGTCGATCCGTTGTCGGAATAAAACACACGGCTTTGGTTGGGCGGAAGCATCTCCAAAAGTTTTTCGGCCAATTGCACGGCGGGCTCGTGGGTAAAGCCGCCAAAAAGTACGTGTTCGAGCGTGGTGAGCTGGCGGTAAATGGCGTCGGCAATCACAGGATTCGAATGGCCGAACGGGTTGACCCACCAGGATGCAATGGCGTCAATGTATTCCTTGCCGCCTTCGTCCCACAAAAGCGCGCCCTCTCCGCGAACAATGGCCACGGGCGGCCGGGCGGTTTTGTGCTGGGTGTACGGATGCCACGATACTGCGGCGTCGCGACTGACTATCGACATACAAAGGTTTTTAGGTTTTGACGAAAGGCATTGGCGTAATGCGAAACGGTTTGCGGATTGACCTTTACGTCTTCGTCAATACGACCGATGCAGAATACGCCCGAAGACAATATGTAGTTTTCGGTTGACGGCGTTGGCGCACCGTTAAAAATGATAGCGATGTTTTTTGCGTCAACCTTTTGCCTGAGCGCCATCAGCGTAAGCATGGTGTGGTTGATGCTGCCCAGATAATGACGCGATACGACAATGACTTTGTAATCCGGCCGGATCAAATCGAGTATGGTTTGCGAATCGTTGAGCGGAACCAGGATACCGCCGGCGCCTTCCATGACGGTATCGCGTTCAAAATGTCGGGCGTGGATGGCTTCAAGGTTGATGTGAACGCCGTCCAATTTTGCCGAATAATGCGGACTGGCGGGCGTTTGCAATGTGTAAGCTTCCTTGTGGATGACAGTTTTTGAGTTGCTGATGAGTGACGCAACTTCCATGGAATCGGTTTGGTGCAAATCGCCGGACTGCACGGGCTTCCAGTAATCAGCCTCGAGCGCCTCGACCACAATAGCGCTGGCCAGCGTTTTTCCCACTCCGGTTGAAATTCCCGTTATGAATGTTATCATGGGTTATTTTTGGAATACAAAGGTAGCCAAACACTCCAAGACGGCTGTAATTTCTGCTTCAGTATTGTAGGCGTGCAGGCAAAAACGCAGGCGCTCCAATCCTTGCGGAACGGTGGGCGACAATATGGCTTTGACGTCAAATCCGCCGGACTGCAAACCTGCCGCAATTTCGCGGACTGTGTCGTTTCCGGGCAATATCGCCGATTGAATGGCTGATTTTCCGTACACAAAAATGGGTTTAAGCCCGAGCCGCACTTTCTCTTGATTGAAAAAGGCGATGTTGTGCTGTAACTGCTGTATGTGCCGCGGGTTTTCCAGTTCCCGGTACGCGACTGAAATGGCAGCCAGGGCGTGTGGCGGCAACGCGGTGGTGTAAATAAACGAGCGCGCAAAATTGATCAGGTATTCCCGCAACGCGCCTGATCCTAAAACTACGGCGCCGTGACAGCCCAGTCCTTTTCCAAAAGTCATGATTCGGGCAAAAACGTTGTGGTGCAGGTTTTGGCTTTGCAGGATTCCCTCGCCCCTGCTGCCAAATACGCCCAGAGCGTGCGCCTCGTCGACGATCAGGTAGGCGCCGGACTCTTTACACAGCGAAACAATTTGCTGCAATGGCGGCGTGTCTCCGTCCATAGAAAAAACTGATTCGGTAGCGACGTAAACCGTGTTGCCGCGATGAGCTTCGAGCAGTTCGCTTAAATGTTCGGCGTCGTTGTGCCGGAACTTGTAGGATTTGGCCAGGGAAAGCCTGATTCCGTCGCGGATTGAGGCGTGCGAGAGTTCGTCGTAGAGAATGACATCGCCGCGCTGTAAAACGGAGCTGAACAACCCGACGTTGGCGTCGTAACCTGAATTGAAAATGAGCGCCGATTCCGCTTTGTGAAATTTAGCCAACTGCGATTCGATTTCGCCTACGGCCGGATGATTTCCGGAAATCAACCGAGATCCGGTAGAACCGTTTGTCTTGAAATTCTTCGCGGACAACCAACTTTCGGCATCGGAAAAAAGCTTGGCCGACCGTGCGAAGCCCAGGTAGTCGTTTGACGAAAAATCAACACCAGATAACGCACCGGGCAGTTGGCGCAAGGCTTGGATTTGCTGTCGGTCTAAAAGTCTCTTTCCTAAATGGTCGGGCAATCGCATGTACAAAAATAGCGAATATGGTAAAACCGAAAAGTTGGTTTTGTATCTTGCCGTAAAATCTGAGAATGAACGCCTGCAAAAACTGCGAATCCACTTTAAGCGAGAATGTTGCGTACTGCTCATCATGCGGACAGCCAACACATCTGCACCGCCTGAACGGACATTTCCTGGTTCACGAAGGCATTCACTACATGACGCACGCGGACAAAGGGGTTTTGCATCTTATCCGTGACTTGGCGGTCAAACGAGGAGTCGTCGCAAGAGAATACATCGAGGGAAAACGCCGGAAATATTTTTCTCCTTTCACGTTTTTCATGATTCTCGGGGCGATTTTCGCATTCGCTTCGATGTTGGGTGAATCCAAGCTCCCGTCCGATTTCACCAACCACGCAAGCGTTGTCAAAATAACCGATCCGGCTGAAAAAGCGGCAACGATAAGTCTTTTTGAGCGCCGTGAAAAAGCATACATTTTTACGAGAAAATACGCCAATCTGATGGCTATGGCTTCATTGCCGTTAACAGCACTTGTATTCTGGGTTTTCTTTTGGCGACGCAAATACAACTATGTCGAACATCTTGTGGCCGGAATGTACATGCTGGGATTTTGCATCGTGGTTTATGCGGTACTGATTTTACCGGTTTTCTATCTGGCGGGTTGGCCGAAATACTATGCTTCAGCTTTATTCATGCTTTTCCACCTGATTTACTTTGCAGTTTTCTATAACGGATTTTTGCAGAACAAAAACTTTCGCGATAAAGGTGCAGCCTTGCTGGCGAGTTTTACCATGATCGTTCTTTGGTCGGTTTTGACGCTTTTTACTATACGGCTTTACATCACACACGGCTTCTGGGGACTTCTTGCCTGACCCTAATCTCCTAGCCCGGATAGGAACGGCATCCTTTTTCAAGCGACCGGTGCTCGGGCGGTTGAAAAAGATATAGTGGATAGCCGGAAAAGCTCCAGACAAAAAACAAAAAACCCGGCACAAACCGGGTTCTTATTTTTAAAGACAATTTTTTAGTCAACCAGAACAATCACTTTGTTGTCGTTCATCTCAATGGTTCCCGACTGGATAGCCAATGAAACTGTGTTGTTGTCAACACGGGTAAACTTGTGCTCGGCATCCTTTGAAAAATGAAAGCTGGGCGCCGAGATCTTGATGTTTCCTTCCTTAAGGATTGAAACAATCGGAGCGTGCTGGTTGAGGATCTGGAAACTACCGTCAACGCCCGGCAAAGTTACCGATGTGACTTCGCCCTGGAAAAGGGTTGTTTCAGGAGATACTATTTCTAATGTCATTTTCTCAATGATATATAACCGACAAGGAAATCAGGCAAAGCCAATTCAACTTGTCAATCGTTAATTGATTACGCCTCAGCCAACATTTTCTGACCGGCCTCGATCACGTCTTCGATGGTTCCTTTCAAGTTGAAAGCAGCCTCTGGCAAGTGATCCAGTTCTCCGTCCAAAATCATGTTAAAGCCTTTGATGGTGTCCTTGATGTCAACAAACACTCCCGGAATACCGGTAAACTGCTCGGCTACGTGGAACGGCTGCGACAGGAAACGCTGAACGCGACGTGCACGTGATACGGCCAGTTTGTCTTCTTCTGACAATTCTTCCATACCAAGGATGGCGATGATGTCCTGAAGTTGCTTGTATTTTTGCAGGATTTCCTTTACGCGCTGGGCACAGTCGTAGTGCTCGTCGCCAAGGATTTCCGGCGTAAGGATACGCGATGTAGAGTCGAGTGGGTCAACCGCAGGGTAAATACCAAGCTCGGCAATTTTACGCGACAATACCGTAGTAGCATCAAGGTGGGCAAATGTTGTAGCAGGCGCCGGGTCGGTCAAGTCATCCGCAGGTACGTAAACGGCCTGTACCGATGTGATCGATCCTTTGTTGGTCGAGGTAATACGCTCCTGCATCGCACCCATCTCGGTTGCAAGCGTCGGCTGGTAACCTACGGCTGATGGCATACGACCCAAAAGTGCCGACACCTCTGATCCCGCCTGTGTAAATCGGAAGATATTGTCAACAAAGAAAAGTACGTCTTTTCCTTGGTCTGAACCGGCTCCGTCGCGGAAGTATTCGGCAATTGAAAGACCTGAAAGTGCAACGCGCGCACGGGCTCCAGGCGGCTCGTTCATCTGTCCGAAAACGAATGTCGCTTTAGAATCGCGCATTCCGGCTTTATCTACTTTGGTAAGGTCCCATCCGCCTTCTTCCATAGAGTGCATAAAGTCGGCTCCGTACTTGATAATTCCGGATTCCAACATCTCGCGCAAAAGGTCATTCCCTTCACGGGTACGCTCACCTACACCGGCAAATACTGAAAGTCCGCCGTGTCCTTTTGCAATGTTGTTGATGAGTTCCTGGATCAATACGGTTTTACCTACACCGGCACCACCAAAGAGACCAATTTTACCACCTTTTGCATAAGGCTCGATAAGGTCGATTACTTTGATTCCGGTAAAGAGAACCTCTGATGAAGTTGCAAGTTCGTCAAACTTAGGAGCAGGTCGGTGAATTGGCATACCGTTGCTTCCGGCCTTTGGCAAGTCGCCCAGTCCGTCGATAGCGTCACCGATTACGTTGAACAGACGTCCGTAAACATCCGGCCCGATAGGCATCTGGATAGGAGCGCCGGTAGCGACAACTTCATATCCGCGGCTGAGTCCGTCGGTCGAGTCCATCGAAATGGTACGAACAGTGTTCTCACCAATGTGCGACTGAACTTCCAAAACCAGGATGGTACCGTCAGGACGAGTGATCTCGAGAGAATCGTAAATTTTAGGGAGCTCAACATTTCCGCTGAAAACCACGTCCACAACCGGGCCGATGATTTGTGCAACTTTTCCTGTTACTTTTGACATTACTATGAATATTAAATAGCTGATTAAGTTGATGAAACCGCTGTTTTACAGCTAAAAACAACGCGCCTCATTTTCGAGCGCAAAGGTAATTTTTTAAAATCATAATTCCATAATTTTTTTGATAAAAAATATCCCTTGCCCGCCCGTGAAACCAGTTAGGTTAAAATAAAAAAGCCACCCGGTAAAGGATGGCTTGATTGGCAGATGTGTTTTATTAAAATGCAACCGGATACTGTATCGGGTAATCCATCGGATTGACGCCGCGGAAATTGGATCCGTAGGTTGCGTTGATGGCTTCCAGGAACTTGTTGGCCAGATAAGCATATCCGCGTGCCGACGGGTGAACGCCGTCAAGTGAAAATGCTCCACCGGTAACAAATGAAGCCGTCATGTGAAAGTTTCCAATTCGGATTCCCGTGGCGTAAAGCTGATTCAGAATAGAATTGGCATCCACAATTGCAAGTCCTTTGGCTTGGGCCAGCATCTCGATTGAGTCGTTGAATGCGTCTGTAGCTACTTTAATCTCAGCCACCTCATCTTTTGACAGCACCCAGTTGTCAGCCAACGGAACAGTTACGCCATTGATAAGCTGCGGATTCCCGCCAACTGTTGTTCCGATAAAACTTCTTGAAGTAAGCAGCGGAAGATCTTCGGCCGTTGCCTGGCGGTATGACGGAAGGCCCAGCGCGGCAAGGTTGGTCAGATAGCTGTCAACGATAACAAGCTTGTTGGTTGTGCCGGCTTCAAATGAAATCGTGCGGCGGTTCTTTTCCTCTTCAGTGATAAGCCCGGCATTCAAGGCCACAGCCAGTCCGCCATTGTATGCGGCATAAGCTCCATTGACAGCCTGAGCGGTTGCATCATCCATCGGAATGGGGTTGTGTGGCACGGTGCGGAAAAACGGAATACTGGTCACATAAGGAAGATTGGCTACAACTCCCTTGGCACCATTGGCCGTCAGCGCGTCGAGCAAATTGCCGTATACCATATGGAACACCTCGGGATCGGTAATGTCATTGTTGCCATAAGTAGCCGGATTAGGGTTTCCGGCCTGGTTTACACCAACACCGCCTGAAGTGGCAAAAGTGAGCACGTCATTGGCACCAATCCACAGCGAAAAGAAAGTAGGGTTTTGCGCAACGGCATCGCCAATCACTGTAGAACTTGCCGAAGAGGCAAAACGCACATAGTAAGGGTTGGCAAGTCCGGCAGGAACTCCGGCTGCGTTACCGTAACCCGGTGCTAGCAAGTGATAACTCTTGGCTCCGGGAATTCCCATGTTGTTGAAAGGTCCGGATAGCGGAGTGGTCACCTCGGTAGTCGGAGCGCCTGGAACCTGCGTTACGATAGGACCGTAACTCGGATTTGGATTCCCGGGCGTGGCTATGATTCCGGCTACAGACAAACGCGGCCCCATAATCACGTTTCCGCCAAAAAGCAAGCCTCCGGTATTGTCGTTCATGTACGGGATAGCAAACGATCCGCCGCCAGCCAGCGCAAACTGCTGGGCCAGGTGATTGGGATATGAGTTTTCCTGTCCGCGGATAAACAGCGCATTGTCGCTAAAGCCCGCAGTCAATGAGTTACCCAAGGCCACGTACTTTGAAAAATCGGCCGAACCGGCGGTAATGGGTTCGTCGGCAGGATTTGTAGCGTTGTCATCGTCATCGCTACAGGCTGCAAAGGTTAAAGCAACCAGGAACAGCCATTTATAATTCTTTATCATGAGTCGTTTTATTTAAATTATGGATTGATCGTCAACTGAGCATACCAGATTTGGCCAATCTGACCGGCACCGATAACCTGGATATAATCTTCACCAAACAGGTTGGCACCACCAATCTTGATGACTGATTTAAGCGACGGGATCGCATAGTTGATTTGTGCGTCAAATACGGTGTTCTCCGGCACATCTCCTGTTGAGAATGATGACTCCCAGAAGTACTCCGAGTTGTAGCGTACGTTCATGTTAAATCCAAAGTTTTTGAACACCTTGGGATTGCCCAACGATGCTTTGGCACGGTGTTTTGGCGTGTTGAATCCAGCCTGGAATGACGGATCGTCTTCCTGGTCAAAGTTCATTTGCGCAAAGTTGTAGCTCAGGCCAAGTTCAAAGTCTTTGTAAACTTTTTTAGACACTCCGACACCCCAGCCCAACGAGCTGATTTCGGCCGATGTATTGGTGTAAACCTGATACACGCGGCGGTCGCCATTTGCTAGAGCCATAAGCGACTCAGGGCTGCCAACGGCTCCGTAATACGGCGTGATCACGCGAGCCTGGTTCAGGAAGTCATTGTAGATGTTGTAGTAACCGCTGATGTCGATAGACAAATCATTGTTCATGACAGTCCGGTAACCCAATTCAAACGCCTGAACGCGCTCTGGTTTTACCAATCCGATGTTGGCTACTTGAAGGTCGGCTGGATTACCTGATGCTGCAAAGGCGGTAACCGATGCCAGCGTATAAGCATTTTCATACGCCATACGGCCGTTAAGGGTTACAGTTTGCGGTTGACCCATTGCCTGTCCGGCCGGGCTCACGTTTACAGTCTCGACAAAACGGTCAAGGTTGTCCGGCGCCGATCCGATAAGGGCAAATGGCCCAAGGTCAAGACCGATGTACTGATCCTGTGTGGTCGGGTTGCGGAAACCTGTTTGATATGAAGCACGGATGTTGTGGCGCTTGTCGGCTCCGGCTGAATACACGAACGATACGCGCGGTGAAACAAATCCGTCAAAGTTCTGGCTCTTGTCATAACGAACTGATCCGGTAAACTTAAGACGCTCCTCGGCCAGGAATCTTTTGGTCATCTGGGTGTAAAGTCCGTATTCGCGATATTGCAAAGGGCCGTCAAAATCAGTAAAGATGGTTCCCTCAGAGTTCATCTCATAGATGCGGAACGATCCGCCTACCATCACCTCGGCAAAATCAATCATGTCGCCAAAGTTGTAGTTGGCATCAGAGTGGTAGATTTTTGAACGGTCGATGAATCTTGCACCTTCGGTCAGGTCAGGATTGGCTGTAACGGTAGCCAAAGCGTTGTTGAATTCAGGCGATCCCGGCTCAAAGCGCGGAAGGCGTGGTGCACCAGGATTTGATGGATCGATAAAAGGTACCAGTGGAAGTCCCGGTGACAGGTTGTAATCGGCAAAGCGACGGGCGTAATTTGCAGCTTCGTTGGCGGTGAATCCAAAAGTTGCGCTCGACAGCTGGTAGGCAGTGGCGTAATCGGTAAACCAGTTGCGGTCCGGCTTGGCCAGGCGGTTTACGTTCCAGCCTGCAAAACGCATATCGTACGAGTCGCCCGCGTCCTCATCAGTCATGTAAGCGCGCACAAAGAAATTCTTTCCGCGAGCCTCCAGCCTGACTTGCTGCATCATAAAGTTCTTCAAATAGTAGCGGTTGGCACCTTGATAAATGGTGTTGCCCAATCCTACCTTGTATTGTCCGATAAACTCAGTATCACTCGATGCCCATGGTTTAAAGTGAAGCGAGATGTCGGCTTTGACGCTCTCTACCTTGTTATCGCTCAAATCCTGCTCGCGGTATCCGGTACGGCTCACCTGTCCGACATTGGGGATAAACGTCGTGATCTCGTCGCCATAAGTGTTGAGTCCGTCGTAGTTCTGGTTATTGGCATGGCCGATGGATCCGCCGGTCACACTGCGAAAATCAGCAGCGATCCACTCGGTTCCGCGAAGGATGTTAAGGTTCGCTTTGGCGGCAAATTTAGGATCGAAGGCGTGTGCCATCCGGATTCCAAAATCATAGTAATCGTTGATGCCGGCAGCATCCTGCGAGGTTTGACCATACTTAAAGTAAGTGCTGATTCCCTGATGCGTGAACGGGCTTTTGCTGTTCATAAACAAAATTCCGTTAAAGGCGTTGGCTCCGTAAAGCGCCGATGAGGCACCCGGAAGCAATTCAACGCTGGCAACATCAAGTTCCGATAAGCCGATCAGGTTGCCCAAAACAAAGTTAAGCGCCGGTGACGAGTTGTCCATTCCGTCAACCAACTGCATAAAACGCGTGTTGGCCACAGTTGCAAAACCGCGGGTGTTGACTGACTTAAACGACAAACTACTGGTGTTAAAATGCACCTCCTTGAGGTTTTCAAGGCCTTCATAAAACGACGGAGCTGTAGTGTTCTTGATTTCGGCCGGCCCCATGCGTTCTACCGTTACCGGCGATTCCAGCACGCGCTCGGGCGTTCGCGAAGCCGACACGACAATCTCGTTGAGTTTTGTGGCTTCTTCTTCAAGCACTATCGAAACCTGTTGTTTTGAGGTTACCGAAACCTGCTTGACAGCATATCCCACACTCGAGATTTCCAGAGTCACAGGCATTGACTGATAGTTCACTGAAAAGTTTCCGTCCATGTCAGATACGGTTGCATTTTCAGTGCCCACCACTTTCACGTTGGCACCGGGAACCGGAAGTCCGCTGGCGTCCTTCACATTTCCAGATAAGATGTTCTGCGCTTGAGTAGCTCCGCAGAACAAAAGTGCCATAATAAATAGGTACACTTTCATTTTGGTAATTGGTTTTAGTTTACAGCCAAAGTACAAATAAAATTTACATTTCGTTAACACGTCGGCCCGATGACCTCATTTGAATTATCAATTATTTCAAAAAACTGCTGTTGAATCGGGATTTTTTCAATTATCTACAACGATTTCGAAAATACGCCTGTTAAATATACTATGCGTACATACTAATTTTTGCGTTTTTTTCAAAAATGGACGTAAAAAAAAAGCGAACCACAAAGGGTCCGCTTTATTTAGATGTAATTGTCTGTTTACTCGACGGTTACTGATTTGGCCAGGTTTCGAGGCTGATCGACGTTACAACCGCGCATTACGGCAATGTGATACGAAAGCAACTGCAACGGAATGGTGGTAATCAGCGGTGACAGAGCATCGGATGTGTCCGGGATTTCAATCACGTAATCCGCCAGGTCGCGCACCTGAACGTCGCCTCGCGTAACGATGGCAATGATTTTTCCGCTTCTGGATTTGATTTCCTGAATGTTGCTCACCACCTTGTCGTAATGTCCTTGTTTGGGCGCAATGACCACAACAGGCATAAATTCGTCAATTAGTGCGATTGGTCCGTGTTTCATCTCGGCGGCCGGATAACCTTCAGCGTGAATGTATGAAATCTCCTTGAGCTTCAAAGCGCCTTCCAATGCAACGGGGAAGTTGTACCCGCGGCCCAGGTAAAGACAGTTGGCAGCATCCTTAAACTTGGCGGCAATTTCCTTGGCCACCTCATTGGTTTCGAGCGCCTCGGTAACTTTTTCCGGAATTACCTCAAGTTCCTGCAGGTATCGGTGGAAATCAGAGTTTGACAGCGTTCCCTTGGCTTTGGCCAATCTCAGGGCAATCATGGTCAAAACGGTAATCTGGGTAGTGAACGCCTTGGTTGACGCCACACCAATTTCCGGTCCGGCGTGTGTATAGGCTCCTGCATGGGTTTCACGTGAAATAGACGAACCTACCACGTTGCAAACACCAAAAACAAATGCGCCTTTTTCCTTGGCCAATTTGATGGCGGCCAGCGTATCAGCCGTTTCTCCCGATTGCGAAATGGCAATCACCACGTCGCCGGGGTTGATGATCGGGTTGCGGTAACGGAACTCCGATGCGTACTCGACTTCGACGGGAATGCGCGCAAACTCTTCAAAAATGTATTCGGCTACAAGCCCGGCGTGCCATGAAGTTCCGCAAGCCACGATAAGGATTCGGTCGGCGTTGAGAAACTTTTCAAGGTTGTCCTCTACTCCGGCCATCTGGATCAGGCCTTCATTGGCGTGCAGGCGTCCGCGATAGGTGTCCTTGATCACATTGGGTTGCTCGTAAATTTCCTTGAGCATAAAGTGGTCGTAGCCGCCTTTTTCAATCTGCTCGAGGTTCATCTGCAATTCCTGAACATACGGATCTACCAAACGGTCATCCTTGATTCGGCGTACGCTAAGCGGTTTATGCAGGCGAACCACAGCCATTTCTTCATCTTCCAGATAAATGGCGTTAGAGGTATATTCAATAAACGGCGACGCATCTGACGCAATGAAAAACTCATCCTTGCCAATGCCGATAGCCAAAGGACTTCCAAGGCGGGCCACAATGATTTCGTCAGGATTTTTGCGGTCGAACACGCAGATGGCATACGCGCCAACCACCTGATTAAGCGCTACCTGAACGGCCTTGCCCAATTTCAGGTTGTCTTTTTTCTGAACGTCCTCGATCAGGTTGACCAAAACCTCGGTGTCGGTGTCAGATTTAAACACATAACCGCGGTTGATCAATTCCTTTTTTAGAGGCTCGTAATTTTCAATGATTCCGTTGTGGATAATCGCCAGGTCGCCTGAATTGGACAGGTGAGGATGCGAGTTCACATCGTTTGGAACGCCGTGTGTGGCCCAACGGGTGTGCCCCATACCGATAGTTCCTGAAGTATTGATTTCCTGCGATGCGCGCGCTTCCAGATCTGAAACCTTTCCTTTGGTTTTCGAAACCTTGATTCCGCTTTCGTCATACAACATGACGCCCGCACTGTCATATCCGCGGTATTCAAGCCGCTTCAATCCTTTGATCACAATGGGATAAGCCTCCCTGTGACCGATGTAACCGACAATTCCACACATAATTCGTTATATTTTAATTTGGTTTGGTGTAATAAATATTAAGCTTGACACGCTTGTCTTCCGGAACCGACGGGCCCGTACCATAAATCACGGTTCCTATCGGGTGCATCACCGACGTTACCGGAACAAATTCGTTTAGCTGCGTTGCCGTTGGATTGGGAAGCTTTTGTTTGGCCATCCCGATATTGGTGATGGTTTGCGTCACCGCCAGGCCGAGTCGTACGTTGGTAGAATCGCCTTTGATAAGCGCCTTGATGTGCTCGGTAATCCTGATGCGGTATTTTGTACCCCGGTTTGTCACTTCACTCTTCTCGAGATAACCACCGTGACCGCGTTTGATACCGGCCGCACCGGTTGACGTATCAAAGAAATAATCAATCAGCGGCGTTTTGTTCTTGACGTTGTAAAGGTAAACCCGGAACGGTTCGGCAGCTTGTCCGTCTCCGCCCGGCGACATGATGTTGTCGTTGATGTGAAAAGTCAGGCTGGCCTCGTTGATCAGCCAGTTTTGTGCCTGGATGTACTCCAACTCATCGGTGATGCCGTCGTTGTCTGAATCGGCTGTACCAAAAAGGTCGATAATAGCCACCGATCCCTGTCCGCCCATTACAAACAGATTGTCATGTCCCACGCCGTTTGATATCGGCTGCGAAAGTCCTGCAAGATATCCGGCCGAAGGCGTCTGGGTCACCAAGCTGACGCAATTGCCACGCATATTGAGTGTCCAGTTGTAGTTGTCGCGTACAATTTCATCATCGTCCTGGCTGGCAGTTCCCTGCGTCACCCGGCGATCCATTTTATAATATACCTTAATGGTTCCGGCCCTGAAGTTCAGCAACGCCATTTGGGCAGGAGTTGCAAGGCTTTCGACCGAAAAGTACAGCCCGCGAAAGTAATTCTTGAAGGCGTTGTTGTTTTGCAAAACACCGGCGGGTGCGTTGAACAGCTTTTGCTCAAAGAACTGCTTGTTCAGCATCAGGCGCATGGCCGGAACAAGACGCGTGTTGGTCGGATCACCGTCGTTATCCTCGGTGGTTTCGATGATTTCGTCGGCACTAAAGGAAAAAATATCGTTCTGGCTGGCCAGGTTAGAGTCGTTTAGTCGGATTGGATTTTTCACGGCAGATATGTCCGCGCCCTGATCGGTATAATAGCGCTGAACCTGTTGCGCACCGGTTTCGTCGTGATCCAGATCGCGCAAAAAGTAACCCGATTCATGGACGCTGAGTTTCATTGTTCCGTTATCAGGTCCGTAGATAGAATCAAGCTCGTAAAGACGTGCTCCGCTGTCGGAAGTACCCGTGCGGCGGCTAAAGTATGGGATTGACAGGACTACGCTGTCGATGGCCGGAGCGTTGTCGATGGTGACAAAGCTTGGATTGACGGTCGCCATTTCCAGCTGTGTGACAAAATCAGCTTTGGTGATTCCAAACACCGGATTGTTGTAAATACCCAACGGATTGACATCCTGGTTATTTGACTGGACGGGACCGGTTGATACCGTGTTGGCTACAACCGATGCTTCGTCATACAAATCAAACAAAAAGTGGTCGTCGCCCACAATGTCTGATCCTATCTCGTTAAAATCCTTGTCACATGAAGCCAAAAATGCAACTGCGACAACGGCAAAAAATGATTTGATAAAAATTTTCATAGCAATGGGAAATTAGGATACCATCTTTCGATAAAAGTCGGTGTAGGCTTGCGCAAACCCGTCTTTGCCGGCGAAAGGTAAAAAAGGTTTCCCCGTCGATTCAATATATTTTGTTAAACTTGACGAGACTGATTCCGAGGCTACAATTACCGCATCCGAGTGGGCTACGGCGGCCTTGATCAGGTTTTCATAATCAGGCGTTTCAAGCATGGAAATCGCGTCGTCCGGAATGTTGTCAAATCTCACTTTGTTGATCATGCCCGGATCGAGCGTGCCGTCAAACGACGAACCGTAAACTGATGTCACGATTTTCGTGTCGGCAAAAAGCGCCTCGTCCTTGTAGTAATGTTTCATATAAACCGGCAACATCGACGCCAGCCAGCCGTGTACGTGAATGATATCCGGAACCCAGTTGAGTTTCTTGACCGTCTCGACCACGCCCTTGGCAAAAAAGATGGCGCGTTCGTCGTTGTCGGGATACAGGTCGCCTTCCTCGTTGGTAAAGGTGGCCTTGCGTTTAAAGTATTCGTCGTTGTCGATAAAATAAACCTGAATGCGCTCTTTTGGGATTGAAGCGACTTTGATGATCAGCGGCATGTCCAGATCATTCACCACCAGATTCATTCCTGAAAGCCTGATTACTTCGTGCAACTGATGCCGGCGTTCGTTGATGTTTCCGTAGCGGGGCATAAAAATCCTGATTTGGCCACCCTGGTCGTTGATCATCTTGGGAACATCGTATGACATTAAGGAGACTTCGTTTTCTGCCAGGTAGGGAACAACCTCTGACGAAACGTACAATATCCTTTTATCCTCCATAAATGTGTGTTTTGCTGAATTCCTTAAAAAACATGCAAAATTAAGGAATTTTGTGCAGTTGTATACTATTAGTCTTAAGTTTGCACCGGATTTAATTTTTATTTAAATGCTCATTTTCAGCCGACAGGCAGAAATCCAAAGCCATCTCAGCCGGGTTGCAGGTGGCAAATCGATTGGTTTTGTCCCTACGATGGGCGCCTTGCACCAGGGACATTTATCACTGATAAACAACTCGTTACAGGAAAATGATGTTACAGTGGTGAGCATTTTTGTCAATCCGACGCAATTCAACAACCCCGACGATCTGGCCAAGTATCCGCGCACCCTTGATGCCGACGTAGCCAAGATAAAGTCAATCAGTCCTGATGTGATTGTTTTTGCACCTACGGTAGATGACATGTATCCGCAAAAAACCCAGTCAGAACATTTTGATTTTGACGGACTTGAGCATCAGATGGAAGGCCGGTTCCGCCCCGGACACTTTGACGGCGTCGGAACTATCGTCAAGCGCCTTTTTGAAATTGTAAAACCCACCCGGGCGTACTTTGGCGAAAAGGATTTTCAGCAGCTGCAGATTGTGCGCAAACTCGTATCGAAATTCAAAATCCCGGTACAAATTGTTGGATGTCCTATCCACCGCGAACCCAACGGACTGGCAATGAGTTCCCGCAATGAAAGGCTTTCGGCCCAACAGCGCGAGCAAGCGTCGTTTATCTACAAAGTGCTCCAACAAGCCAAACAGGACTTTGCAACGCTTAGTGCCGGGCGTGTTGGTGAAAGGGTTAAAAAAGCGTTTGAAAACAATCCTTATTTTAAATTGGAGTATTTTGAAATTGCCGATGTGGACACGCTTAAATCAGTAGCCCGAAAAACCCGAAACAAAAAGTACCGCGCATTTATTGCCGTTTTTGCCGATGACATCCGCCTCATTGATACACTTGCCTTGAATTAGCGACTTTCGACTTTCAACTTTCGTCTTTCAACTTTCGACATAAAATAAATACCTTTGCCCCATGTTAATCCACGTAGTCAAATCAAAGATCCATCGCGTCACGGTAACGGGCGCCGATCTTAATTACATTGGCAGCATCACCATCGACGAGGCGCTTATGGAAGCCGCCAACCTGGTTGAAGGTGAAAAAGTATCCATCGTCAATATCAACAACGGCGAACGACTGGAAACCTATGTCATTAAGGGAAACCGCAACAGCGGCGAGATTACGCTTAACGGGCCGGCCGCCCGAAAAGTCCAGAAAGGCGACATCATCATCGTTATCGCTTATGGAATCGTCGACGCAGAAGAGGCCAAAACTTTCCGGCCAAAGCTGGTTTTCCCAAATGAAAAAGACAATTCGCTTACCTGATTGCGGTGAAGTCTTCGCAGTTTGAACATCAGCCGGACACAGCGCCCGCTACTACCCGTAAGCAGATTATAGGAAAATGGCTGTCCATTTTATTGCCGCTCATCCTGGGCTTTGGGTTGATTTTATACCAATACAATCAATTTACACCGCAGCAGCTTAGGGAGATCAAAAGTTATTTTGTAACCGCCGATTATTTTTACATCGCACTATCGCTGGTGATTGCCCTTTTTGGATTTCTCTCGCGCGGATTCCGATGGAAGTATTCGCTGGCGCACATGGGCTACGAGTCGCGGTTTTCCAACAATGTCCTGTCAGTCTGCATTGGTTATTTCATCAACCTGACCATTCCGCGGTCGGGCGAGATTTCCAGAGCACTACTCGTACGCAAATACGACAACATCCCGTTTGACAAAGCTTTTGGAACCATTGTCGCCGAACGCCTGATTGATTTCATGATCTTTTTGCTGTTTGTGCTTGCCACGCTGATTTTTCAGTTTGACGTGCTCAAATCCTTTATCCTGTCAACCATTCCGGTGCGTCAGCTTTTTTGGCTCGGGCTGGGTGCGGCCGGGTTTATGGCTGTTTTGATTCTGGTGTGGATTTACGCCGAGTGGAACATCATCATTCGTCTGAAAAACAAAGTATCGGGCCTGACCGAAGGCATCAAAAGCGTTTTTGTCATGGAAAACCGATGGGCGTTTGTGATGCATTCGTTTTTTATCTGGTTTACGTATTTTCTGATGTTTTACGTGACGATTTTTGCGTTGCCTGAAACCAGTTCGATTGGCATCGGAGCCGTGATCACAGCCTTTGTGTTTGGCAGCCTGGCCATTGGATTCACCAACTCCGGATTTGGCGCCTATCCGCTGCTGATTGCACAAATCTTTACACTTTACGGCGTTCCTGATACTGCCGGGACCGCATTTGGCTGGCTGGTCTGGACCTCGCAAACCTTGCTGATCATCGCGTTGGGACTGGTGTCGTTTGCGCTGTTGCCTGTAGTCAACCGTAAAAAATAATTTTGTTATCTTGGGGCCTCTTTAACCCGCGTAACAAAACCAACCTCCTGATGAAAAATTACATTTTGGCCTTGCTGCTGCTTGTGGCCGGGCAATCATTTTCACAGATTACCAAAGACACCATCCGCTCAAAAAAACTGGGCGAAGACCGCGAAATCCAGATCAGGCTTCCGGAATCCTACAATAGCAGTTCGTCACAACGGTATCCGCTTTTGCTCCTGCTCGACGGCGATTACCTGATGCAACCTTTTAACGGGGCGCTTTCGTACGGCGAATACTGGACTGATCTGCCCGAGATGATCGTGGTGGGCATCAGCCAAAACAAGAACGGCGAGCGCGAACGGGACTGCGCCACCAATCCCGACACCGGACTTCCTGAGGAAAAAGGTGAACTCTTTTTTGAATTTGTGGGCGAGGTTGTCGCATCGGTCGAGAAAAGTTACCGGGTTGCGCCGTTTAAGATTATCGCCGGACACGACGTTACGGCTGGATTTGCCAACCTATACCTTTATAAGGACGTTCCGCTTTTTAACGCCTACATCATCATGAGCCCTGAGCTTCCCGCGGGTATGGAAGAGCAAATTCCGGAGCGACTTGAAAAAATCCAGCAACCCATTTTTTATTATCTGTCGACAGCCGATGGCGATGTGAAGAAAATGCAGAAACGCATCCGCACGCTGGATGAATCCGCTAAAAAGGTAGTGCGCGAAGGACTTAATTATCGCTTTGACGACTTTAAGGGCGCGTCGCATTATTCACTGGTGCTGTACTCGATTCCCAATGCGCTGTATCAGTTTTTTGCAAGCTATCAGCCTATCTCAACCAATGAATTCAACGAGAAAATCGTTACGTTGCAATCCGGGTTTGCTGATTATCTGATTAAAAAATACGAAGTGACCGAGAAGGCGCTGGGCTTGAAAATTCCCATCCGAATCAACGACTTTAAAGCCATCGAGGCCGCAATTATGCGCAACAAGGCGTATACCGAATTTGAAAAACTGTCGGACCTGGCCCGTAAGAATTATCCCAAGTCGATGCTGGCCGATTATCAATTAGGGCAGATGTATGAAAAAACGGGCGACTACAAACGCGCGGCCAAATCCTACCAAAATGCTTTTCTCAAAGAACCTATCGGCGATTTGACCAAAGACATGATGCTGGACAAGGCCGACGAGATGAAATCGCAACAATGACCAAAGTTAAAACCACTTTTTTTTGCCAGAGTTGCGGCACGCAGTACTCCCGATGGCAGGGACAGTGCACCGCCTGCAAAGCCTGGAACACCATAGTCGAGGAAATTGTCACCAAGCCCGAAAAACCGGGATGGAAAACTGACAACGCGCCAACGTCGGCACCAAAACCGCTAAAAATAACGCAGATTGACGCAACCAACGACGTCCGGATGGACACCACCGACGGCGAGCTCAACCGCGTTCTGGGTGGCGGGATCGTGCCCGGATCGATGATTCTGTTGGGCGGCGAACCCGGCATAGGAAAGAGTACGCTCTTGCTGCAGATTGCCCTTCGATTGCCGTTTAAAACCCTTTACGTTTCAGGCGAGGAAAGTCAGAAACAGATTAAAATGCGGGCCGAGCGCATCCCGTCAAAACTGGACAACTGCTACGTGTTGACCGAAACCAAGACCCAAAACATCTTTGCGCGCATTCAGGACATCGAGCCCGACGTGGTCATCATCGATTCTATTCAAACGCTGCATACTGATTATATTGAAGCATCGCCGGGAAGCATTTCGCAAATCCGCGAATGTACCGCCGAGCTGATGAAATTTGCCAAACAGTCAAACGTTCCGGTGATTCTCATCGGCCATATCACCAAAGACGGAACCATTGCCGGCCCAAAAATACTGGAGCACATGGTGGATACGGTGCTGCAGTTTGAAGGCGATCGCAACCACGTCTACCGGATTTTGCGCGCCAACAAAAACCGATTCGGATCGACGGCTGAACTGGGTATTTACGAAATGCTGGGCGACGGACTGCGCGAAGTTTCAAACCCTTCGGAGATATTGATTTCGCACAAGGAGGAGACGCTTTCTGGGACGGCCATTGCTACAACGCTCGAAGGCATGCGCCCACTCATGATCGAAATTCAGGCGCTGGTAAGCACGGCAGTTTACGGCACTCCGCAACGCAGCACGACGGGCTACAACGCCAAGCGACTCAACATGGTACTGGCCGTTCTGGAAAAACGCGCCGGATTCCGATTGGCCGCCAAAGACGTTTTCTTAAACATCACGGGCGGCATCACCGTCGACGATCCGGCCATTGACCTTGCGGTGGTCGCGGCGATATTGTCGTCAAACGATGACATCCCGGTTGACAAAGGTTATTGCTTTGCCGGCGAGGTTGGGCTATCGGGCGAAATCCGTCCGGTGAACCGCGTCGATCAAAGGATTCAAGAAGCTGAAAAACTGGGATTTAACACCATTTTTGTATCTAAGTACAACAAAATCACGTTAAAGGGTTCGCGAATTAAGATCAGGTTGGTGTCGCGTATTGAGGATGTCGCCACCGAACTGTTTGGATAATTCGCCCTATTCTGAATGAAAAACTACAAACGCAAACTTTTTTTACTGCTTAAAATTGTCCTGGGCCTCGTCATTGCGGCCTTTGCCGGTTATTTTATATTCCGTGAAGCGATGCTCGACAAGGTGATGACGCGTGTCCACGACAAGATGTTGCGCGATTTCAACGCCAATCTCAATGTGGGCGAGGCCAGTTTTGACGGTTTCAGTGCGGTTGCCTTGCGGAAGGTTACGTTGGTTCCGGCAGGCGCCGATACGTTGCTCGAAGTTGAATCAATCCGCGCCGAAGTTGCCGTTTGGCCACTGTTGGTGGGACGTCTTCAGCTTAGCGCCATGCAGATGGAAAACGGCCGGGTGAATCTGGTTAAAAAAGACAGCGTCTGGAATTTTGCCTCCTTCATGAAACGCAGCGCAAGTGTCAAGACTGAAGAAAAACCCAAGGAGAAAGACTATGCCCGGCGCACTTACCGGATTCTGTCGCGGGCGCTCAACCTTGTTCCTACCGATATGACGTTGCGCAACGTAGCGCTCAACATCACCGACAATCAAAAGAAAACCAGCATCCGCCTGCAGGAATTGCGCCTGGCCGACGAAAACCTCGAAAGCAAACTGGCGGTGCAAACGTCAACATTTTCACAAAACTGGCGCATCAACGGCATGGCCGACCCGCGCGATCGCGAAGCTGACCTTAAGTTCTACAACCTTGACGGCGGGCCCATCCGCGTGCCTTATCTGGATGAACGATACAACCTGAAATCGAGTTTTGATTCGATTCACGTCAACCTGGCCAATATGGATATGGACGGCGACGAACTTCACGTTGACGGTTTTGCGTCAATCTCAAACCTGTTGGTCAACAACCGCCGGATTGCGCCTGCCGACGTTCACATTGCCGATGCGCGCTTTGACTACAACTTTGTCTTTGGTCCTGATTTTATCCGCGTCGATTCAACCTCGACCGGCAAACTCAACAAAGTGAAATTCCATCCGTTTTTGGAGTACAACATCGCCGCTGACACAGTTTACACCCTAAAGATGCACATCCCGAAAATGAAGGCGCAGGATTTTATCACGTCTTTGCCCACGGGACTTTTTGACAATTTTCAGGGAATGGAAGCCGAGGGAAATTTTGCGTACGACCTCAACTTTCAGTACAACAAAAACAAGCCTGGGAAAATTATCTTTGAAAGTGATTTAAAGGAAGACGGGCTTAAGTTTGTCAAGTTTGGCGCCGCCGATTTGTCCAAAATCAATGGGCCGTTCGTGTACCGCGCATTTGACAACGGTGCCTACCAGCGTCCGGTGATTGTTGGTCCGTCGAACCCGAATTTTACACCAATCGAACTGATTTCGCCCTTGCTGCGGCATGCGGTTCTCACCAGCGAGGATCCATCGTTTTACCGACACAAAGGTTTTATCACCGAGGCTTTCCGGCAGTCGATCATCAAAAACATCAAGACCAAAAAATTTGCACGCGGCGCCAGTACGATCAGCATGCAATTGGTTAAAAACGTCTTTTTGACGCGTGAAAAAACCCTGTCGCGAAAGCTGGAGGAAATTCTTTTGGTTTACGTTCTGGAAAACAGCCGGGTAACGTCAAAACACCGTATGTTCGAGGTCTACCTCAACATTATTGAATGGGGGCCAAACATTTACGGCATTGGCGAGGCGGCTCACTTTTACTTTCAAAAAAGTCCGTCGAGCCTTAATTTAAAGGAGTCGATGTTTTTGGCGTCGATCATACCGCGACCCAAAAAATTCATGTGGCAGTTTACCGACGAGGGCGAACTCAAAAGCATCTATGCGCGCCATCAGGAACGCCTGACGCGACTCATGTTCCAACGCGGATTGCTCACGCCGGCCGACACTTTGTATCAGATGAAAACGCTTTTGATTTCAGGACCTGCGCGCTCGTATTTCAAGAGTAAAACGCCTGATGTGATTGAACCTGATCCGTCACTTGAAGAATTTGATTTTTAGGGAGTTATCACTTTTTTTGGCCCGAAAGGCCGTTAAATAAGGTGTTAAATTGCTATCTTTAGCGACAAAAATTCCCGGACTATGAAAAACTTTACGTTATTACTTTTGCTTGTGTCGGCCATGGGCTTTTCACAAACTATTGGCATACAATCATTTGCTACGGGCTTTACGGGTGCTGTCGGCATTGAGCACGCCGGCGATGAGCGTCTGTTTGTCGTTCAGCAGGGATCGCCATCGGTAGCCAGTAGGATTCGCATCGTCAACCCTGACGGCACCATCAAACCCACCGACTTTTTAACCCTTACCGGTGCAACGGTAGCGGCCGGCGGTGAACGCGGATTACTCGGACTGGCGTTTCATCCCAACTATGCCCAAAACGGCTACTTTTACATCAACTATACCCGCGCCAGCGACGGAGCCACCGTTATCGCGCGTTACAGTGTCAGTTCAGATCCTGATGTTGCCGATGCTTCAAGCGGTACCGTCCTGATGGTAATTTCGCAGCCCTACTCCAACCACAACGGCGGATCGCTGCGGTTTGGGCCTGACGGATACCTTTATATTGGCATGGGCGACGGCGGAAGCGGGAACGATCCGCAAAATTTGGCACAAAACATCAATAGCAATCTGGGCAAAATGCTCCGGATTGACGTAAACTCGGGATCACCATACGGAATTCCGGCCGACAATCCTTATGTGGGCGTGGCCGGCAACGACGAGATCTGGGCCGTTGGACTTCGCAACCCGTGGAAGTGGTCATTTGATCGTGAAACCGGCGACCTTTGGATTGCCGATGTCGGCCAGAACCAGATTGAGGAAATCAACAAAGTGACCGGCAACGGCGGCCCCGGAGTTAATTACGGCTGGCGATGCTATGAAGGGAACAATTCAACCGGATTGGGCGCCTGCACAGTTCCCGGACCTTACACGTTTCCCGTTGCGTTTTACACCCACTCTTTGGGATGTTCCATTACCGGTGGCTATGTTTATCGCGGCAGCACCTACCCTAATTTTGTAGGTAAATACTTCTTCACCGACTATTGCACCGATATCATCGGGATGGTGGATCAGTCATTCAATGTGACTTATTCGGCCAACATGCCGGGCAACAATTTCTTTGTGTCGTTTGGCGAAGATGTTAACGGAGAACTTTATGTTTCTTCAGGTTCGGTGATTTATCGGGTAATTGATTCTTCACTCAGCATGGACAGCCGCGAGGGCGCTACGGTTTCGGTCTACCCCAATCCGGCCAGTACCGAGTTTTCCATCCAGGCCGATGCCGCTCAGTTTCCGCTTCAGGTTTCCATTTATGACCTTGCCGGTAAAAAAGTTCACGGACAAAAAATCGATCAAAACCAGCAAATCCCCACGCATCAGTTAAGCCGCGGAATGTACGTTCTGGATGTCGTATCAAACGACGGACAATCGCATCGCACTAAGTTGGCTATAGGTAAATAATCCGGTTTCCAAACAGTTACCAATCGCCTTCATATCCCTATCACTTTATGAAAAAAATTACGTTGTTAACCTTTATTGCCTCAATACAATTTGTATCTGCCCAAACAGTCGGAATAGAATTATTTGCTCAAGGCCTCACCCAGCCGACCGAAATTGCACATGCGGGTGACAGCAGGCTTTTTGTCGTCGAGAAAGGTGGATCAATAAAAGTTGTAAATGCTGACGGATCAGTAAATCCAACGCCATTTCTTGCCATTCCTTCGTCGCAACTTTCATTTGGATTTGAGCGCGGATTGCTCGGGCTGGCCTTTCATCCACAATACGCTACAAATGGCCACTTTTTTATTTGCTATACGCGATCAGGAGATGGTGCCATCATGATTTCGCGATACAGCGTCAGTAGTGATCCGAACGTTGCCAATGCCAATAGCGAGACTCCTATCCTTACCATTCCTCACCCGGTTACCGACATTCACAATGGTGGCACCCTGCGTTTTGGACCGGACGGTTATTTGTATATTGGTATTGGTGACGGTGGATGGCCTCCACAAAATGCGGGTGACATAACATCAAATCTAGGCAAACTACTGCGGATAGATGTCGACAATCCTGGCAACGGACTGCCGTACAGTTGTCCTGATACCAACCCATACCGCTTTACCTTGGGCAATGATGAAATCTGGGGCCGAGGATTTAGAAATCCCTGGAAATTTTCATTTGACTCGCTAACAGGCGGTCTTTGGATTACTGACGTGGGCCAGAGTTTTTTGGAAGAAATCAATCACGTAACGATTGATCAGCCGGGTCTTCATTTTGGATGGAACTGTCTGGAAGGAACTTCAGTATTCTCGGAGGCTGATTGCCCATCAGATTTGTCAATCCTGACAATGCCGGTTGCTGAATATGCCCATGGAGAAGGAGCTTGTTCCATTACCGGTGGCTATGTTTACAGAGGAAGTTTATATCCTGCCTTTCAGGGAAAATTTTTCTTTACTGATTTTTGCCAGCCTTGGATTGGAATGGTCGACGCAATAACCTATGAAGTTACCATCTCGCCCCAATTGGCCAACGGCCCGTATAGTTTTACGACATTTGGGCAAGACGTAAATGGTGAACTTTATCTTGGCTCCCTCGGACAGGGTAAAATTTACCGTATTGTTGACAATGACTTAAGCGTTAACAACCAAAGCACAATTTCATTTGAAGTTGCACCCAACCCCGCATCGCGACAAGCCCAAATCCGACTGGCCGAAAACTCCA
>CAZIBV010000034.1:0-9593 GCA_964537345.1 uncultured Flavobacterium sp.
AATGCGTCATTTGTCATTCGTCACTTATCAATTATCAAATGTACCGTATATTTGCACCATGGAATCGGTACTAGACACTCAGAATACCATCACCCAAAAGCCCAAATGGCTAAAGGTCAAGTTGCCTATCGGTGAAAAATACACTGAACTGCGCGGCCTGGTGGACAAATACAAACTCAACACCATCTGTACCTCCGGCAGTTGCCCAAACATGGGCGAATGTTGGGGCGAAGGAACTGCCACTTTCATGATCCTGGGAAATATCTGCACGCGCTCGTGTGGATTTTGCGGCGTTAAGACAGGCCGCCCGGAAACCGTCGACTGGGACGAACCGGAAAAAGTGGCGCGCTCCATCAAAATCATGAAAATCAAGCATGCCGTGATCACCAGTGTTGACCGCGATGACCTGAAAGATATGGGTTCGATCATCTGGTCTGAAACCATTAAAGCCATCCGCCGTATGAATCCACATACCACGATAGAAACGCTGATTCCGGATTTTCAGGGAATTGAACGCCACATTGACCGAATTGTCCAGGCTGACCCGGAAGTGATTTCACACAATATGGAAACCGTACGCCGCCTGACCCGCGAGGTTCGCATCCAGGCCAAGTACGACCGAAGCCTGGAAGTTTTGCGCTATCTGAAACAAGCGGGCGCACGCCGAACCAAGTCGGGCATTATGCTGGGACTGGGCGAACACCAGGACGAGGTGGTTCAAACCTTGCACGACCTGCGCGAGGCCAATGTTGATGTGGTGACCATCGGGCAATATCTGCAGCCGTCAAAAAAACACTTGCCCGTTAAGGAATTCATCACCCCGGATCAGTTTAAGTTTTATGAAACGCTGGGCAAGGAACTTGGATTCCGACATGTTGAAAGCGGCGCGCTGGTGAGGAGTTCCTATCATGCTGAAAAGCACATTCACTGATAATTAATTTGTCCTGATTTTATTGATTCCGGGCAGGATAAAATTGACGATACATGATTCGGATTGCGATTAACGGCTTTGGGCGAATTGGACGGAATCTCTTTAGGCTGTTGCTCGACCATCCGCAGATTCAGGTAGTGGCAATCAACGATCTGGCCGACAGCCGGACGATGGCACACTTGCTTAAATACGACTCCATTCACGGGGTTTTGACGCGCAATGTATCAGCCGAAGATCATGCGATCGTGGTGAACGATCAGCGGTTTCCGTACTTTTCTGAACGTGCAATCGAGAACCTTGACTGGAAATCATTAGAAGTCGACCTCGTAATCGAATCAACCGGAAAATACAAAACCTACGAACAGCTTTACGCTCATATTACCTCGGGCGCCAAACGGGTGATTCTGTCGGCACCGTCTGAAGTTCCTGAAATCAAAACCGTCGTATTGGGTGTCAACGAACACATTCTTGACGGCAGTGAGCTTATCATCTCCAACGCCAGCTGTACCACCAACAATGCCGCGCCCATGATCCGCGTGATCCAGGAGTTGTGTGAAATTGAACAGGCTTACATTACCACCGTCCACTCCTACACCACCGACCAAAGCCTCCACGACGCGCCTCACAGGGATTTGCGACGCGCCAGGGCGGCCGGACAATCGATCGTGCCTACAACCACCGGCGCCGCCAAGGCACTCAACGCTATTTTTCCGGAGATGAAGGGAAAATTGGGCGGCAGCGGCATTCGCGTTCCCGTTCCCGACGGCTCCCTGACCGACATCACCTGCTACGTAAAGCGCGAAACGTCCATTGATGAAATCAATACCGCATTCCAAATGGCCGCGCAAACATATCTGGCGGGAATCGTTCAGTATACCGAGGATCCGATTGTGTCGGTTGATATTTTGGGCAATCGCCATTCGTGTGTGTTTGATGCACAGTTGACATCGGTACTGGGCAGGATGGTCAAGGTAGTGGGATGGTACGACAATGAAATAGGCTATTCGTCCAGGCTGATTGACCTGATTTTGTTGACGGTGAAGAAATAATTGTATATTTGGACACCACCGGAACACAACAAGTTATGAAGCTCTGGCTTGTTCTTATCGTATTGCTTTCCCAGATGTCGTTTTCGCAAAAGAAAAAAGCCGAAAGCAACGACAGTGTTGACTATTACCTTCAGCTGGCTGCCTTTAATTCCCGAATCAACAATTATAAAAACTCGCTGGATTATTCCCAAAAGGCGATTGATTTTTCCAAACGAAACAAAGACCTCAAGGGTCAGGCCAATTCGTTGGCGGCACTGGGCCGATTTTACTTTGAACTCAAAAAGTACGACGACGCCATCGAGAACTTTAACCGAAGCCTGGAAATCTACAACAAGTTCAAACCCACGTCGGAACAAGCTTTTGCTTACTACAACCTTGGCCTTTGTCACATGGAAAGGGAAGATTACAGCCAGGCCGAGAATAACTTTAACAAGGCAAAAAGCATTTACGAATCCATCAAGATTCCCGACGCAATTGAGCTCTTAAACCTTCAAAAGGGCATCGTTTACCACGCCAAAGGCAAAAACCGCGAAGCCGCCTCGATTTTTGGTGGACTGATAGCCAAACCCGACACCGAAGATTTTTACAAGATCAAGGCTGAGGCGCTCTACCATATGGGGATGATTGAGTTTGAAAAAAACCGCAACAACCTGGCGCTCAGCTATCTTAAAATGGCTTTGGAACTGAATGAGAAAGACCGCAACATCGATCTCAAATCAAAGCTTTACAAAGGCATCAGCAGTGTTTATGAAAACCTGACGGATGAGTCGAGCGCATTGTTCTTTCTTAAAAAACACCTGGAACTCAACGATACGATTGTCCAACTGACTCAGGAGCGATTGGGTGCCGATGATTACAACAAGTTCAAGGAAAATGAAGCGCTAAAGGATATTCAGCAACTCAAAAAGGCCAACGAGCAACAAAAGGACAACGCACGATTTCAAAAAGTAATCAGTATTCTGGCTATTGCACTGATTTCGATCCTGTCGCTTTTAAGTTTGTCGCTCTATAAAAACAACATCATCCGAAACCAGAGCAACGTGATGCTCAAGGAAAAGAATCAGGAATTGCAATTGGCCAAGGACAAGGCCGAAAAAGCATCAAAGGCACGCGCCGAATTCCTGTCGACGGTAAGCCACGAATTGCGCACGCCACTTAATGCCATCAACGGGATCACGCACCTTTTACTGGAAGAGAATCCCAAAAAATCACAGTTGCAATACCTTGAATCGCTCAAATTTTCGGGCAATTACCTCCTGACGTTTATAAACGAAATTCTTGAAATCAACAGGATCGAATCAAACAATGTTCAGGCCGAGGCGATCAACTTCAACCTGAAATTGTTGCTGGAAAACATCCAAAACTCACTCAAGGAAATGGCGATAGTCAACCACAACAAGTACGTGGTGGAGATTGATCCGGAAATTCCCGACAATCTCCTGGGCGACCCTACCAAGCTTTCGCAGATTTTCATCAACCTCATCAACAACGCGCTCAAATTCACACATAACGGACAGGTTACCGTAATCGCCAAAGTAGAGGACAAAGACGAAGAGAAAATTTCGATTTCGTTCAAGGTAATCGACACCGGCATTGGAATTCCTGAAGACAAACAGGAAACTATTTTTGACAGTTTCTCCCAGGGTTCAATCGAGATTAACCGCAAATACGGCGGAACGGGACTTGGACTGAACATCGTCAAAAAACTTGTCGATATTTTAGGCGGACGCATCGCAGTTGAAAGCAAGGTAGGCCTTGGGTCGACTTTCTCGGTTTGGGTTGACCTGAAACGCGGTTGCGAATTGCCGCTTGAACAAAACACGGATTACGACGAGTCGGTATTTATCAACAAAAAAGTCCTGCTGATCGAAGACAATAAGATTAACCAGATGATCACCAAAAAGATGCTCGAAAACAAGCAGATTCTGGTTGAAATCATCGACAATGGCGAGGACGCGATCGAGGCCGTCAAAAACAATTATTACGATCTGGTCCTGATGGACGTCCACCTGCCGGGCATCAACGGAACCATCGCCACACAAACCATCCGGACTTTTGACACCCACACGCGAATCATTGCGCTCACGGCCATCTCACTCAACGAAAACCGCGAAATGCTGCTCTCATACGGCATGAACGACGTGGTCACCAAGCCATTTGACCCCAATACTTTCTATCGGGTGATTGCGCAGAATATTTGAGATTTCAGATTTTAGATTTCAGATTTTAGATTAGTATTCCGGTGATTGGAATTTGGAATTTGGATTTTGGAATTTGAAATTTAGCATCTTCCCAATAGTCGTGGAGCAAGCTAATCGCTAATCGCTGATAGCTAAAAGCTACCTAACCTCTTTTAATCAACTCCCTGATAATCGCGCGCACATGAGGTTCGGCGCCTTTTGCGGCTTTGAGTACTTCGTCGTGGCTGACCTCAAGAATGCCTTCATCGCTGCCCATATCTGTGATAACAGAGATGCCAAAAACGTCCATTTCCATATGACGCGCCACGATAACTTCCGGAACAGTTGACATTCCGACGCAATCGCCGCCCAATATTTTAACCATTCGGTATTCTGCCAGGGTTTCAAAAGTTGGCCCTGATAGACCAAGATAGACGCCGTCCTTTACATCAATTTCAAGTTCGTAGGCAATTTCCTTGGCCAAATGGCGAAGGGCTGGACTATACGGTTCGCTCATGTTGACAAAGCGCGGCCCAAATCGATCGTCGTTTTTACCGCGCAGCGGATGTTCGGGCATTAGGTTTATGTGGTCTTTGATAATTACAATCGACCCGACTTTATAGTAAGGATTGACGCCACCTGACGCATTTGACACGATGAGTTTGGAGATACCCATATATTTCATCACACGTACGGGAAAAGTCACCTGCTGCATCGAATAACCTTCGTAATAGTGAAAGCGCCCCTGCATGGCCATGACCTTTTTACCGCCCACGGTTCCAAAGACCAGCGCTCCCTTGTGTCCTTCAACCGTCGAAACGGGAAAGTTGGGAATTTCATCGTAAGGAATGGTGTGTTCAATCTGGATATCGGCCGTAAAGCCGCCAAGGCCAGAGCCAAGTATCACTCCGTATTCAGGAGAAAATGAAGTCTTTTGCTTTAAGAATTCGACGGTTTGGTGTACGCTTTCCCACATGGCCCTGATGTTTTTGCAAACATACGGTTTTATGTGGTTTTTTGCCGAACAAAATCAGTTACAGCTTGGTCAAACCGTTCTCGGCCGGCCAAAAAACGCGTCTCGATGGGCAGGTAGTACAACTGGGCGTCAATTTTTCCCTGCAGACGCGCATAGTCTTTTTCCGTAGTGACAATCGGCCTGTCGTTGGCCTGGCTCGCGATGGCGTGCAGTTCATTTGTGGTAAACCGATGATGATCGGCAAATGACAGCACCGTATCATCTTCCTGAACCAAATAATCAAAAAACGGCTTCGGCTTGGCAATCCCGGCCAGCACCAGCTTGGATTCCCGTCGGATGTCATCAACCGGACGAATGTTAGCGCCCTGAACCTCGTTGGCATACCCGATAGAACTAAAACACAGGAACTGGCCTTTTTTGATTTTTAGTTTTTTGCGGATTTGATCCTGTTCGGCGTCTGACAGGTTTGGCGGACACTTGGTTACGACAACGCAATTCGCACGTTTGGCACCGCGCCATCCCTCGCGAAGGTTTCCGGTTGGAAGCATAAAATCATCGGCGTACAAATCACCGTAGGCCGTCAGTAGAATATAAAATCCTGCCTTGACGCGTCGGTGCTGAAAGGCGTCGTCCAGCAAAATAACCTGCGGAGCGTCGGGCAGATTGAGCAGCGTTTTGATTCCGCGAACCCTGTCCGCATCTACGGCCACGCGAATCGCCGGAAATTTTTTATAAAACTGAAAAGGTTCATCGCCCAGTGTTTCGGCCGAATCGCTATCTGACGCCAGACGGAATCCGCTGGTTTGACGTTTGTAACCCCGACTGAGAACGGCAACACGGTAATCTTGCTGCAACAACCGGATCAGGTATTCGACCATGGGCGATTTGCCGGTTCCGCCCACCGACAGGTTTCCGACCGCAATCACCGGGACGTCAAACGACACGGATTGAAGCAAGCCTCGATCGTACAAAATGTTGCGCAAAGCCGTGACGAATCCGTAAAGAATGGCCAGCGGAAACAGTAATTTTCGCAAGAAACCCATAGTGCGAAAGTAGAATATTTTATCTTTGAAGGATTAACGTTGGCACATGAAATTAGGATTTTTAATACTGTCGATGCTGTTTTGCCTCCCGATGGCGGCGCAAGATCCTGCAATTTTGAAAACCATCCTAAGTCACTATTATCAAAATGAAAAGGTCATCGTAAAAAACCGAAACCAGTTGCTGTTTTTCTTTTGCGACAAGCCCAACAACAGCGAAGAACTTTTTGAAACGGTCAACGCACTCAAACTAAAACCCGAGACGGTTGCGGCCATTCGCCGTCAGATTGCTACGGATGTTGCGCCAGAAAATTGGGCCGCCGATTATGACCGCGCGCTCCCGCCCGAGCATCCGCTTAGAGCCAAGATAAACGATTGTCAGTCGTTGGACGCCTATCAGGAAAAACAACGTCGGTTTAACCTGAACAACCAACGCATGCTGATTGTCCACAAGCCGGTTTTCTTTGAAAAGACCCGCGCCCTGGTCAAAATCGTCTTTTACCGAACCATAGAACACAACAGCGGAAGTGTCCTGCTTATGGAAAAGCAAGGAGAGAACTGGGTTATCCGCGAAAAACTCAACAACTGGTCAACCTGATGAAAATTAACGAAATACTGGAAGTCCTTGAAGCGATGGCGCCCCTCGCCTATGCCGAAGATTTTGACAACACCGGCCTTTTGACGGGTAATCCAAACACCGATTGCACGGGAATTCTGGTGTGTCACGATGCGCTGGAGGAAGTTATTGACGAGGCGGTGAAAAAGAACTGCAACCTGGTGGTGTGTTTTCACCCGATTATTTTTAAGGGACTCAAATCACTCACCGGACGCAACTATGTCGAAAGGGCCGTCATTAAAGCGATCCGCAACGACATAGCTATTTACAGCGTACACACGGCGCTGGACAACCATCGGCGCGGCGTCAACAAAATAATTTGCGATACGCTGGGGCTGACCAATACCAAAATCCTGATCCCAAAGGAAAAATTTATCCGCAAACTGGTGACTTATACCGTGGCCGACAATTTTGTCGAACTGCGCAATGCCTTGTTTGACGCCGGAGCAGGACAGATTGGGAATTACGACGATTGCAGTTTTTCGTCAAAAGGCATTGGCACGTATATGGGCAATGAAAACAGCAATCCCGAGATAGGGAATCGGTTTGAGTTTGTTCAGTCAGAAGAGATCAAACTGGAAGTGACGTTTGAAAAGCATCAGCAGGCCGCCATCCTTAAAGCACTTTTTGCGGCGCATCTGTATGAAGAAGTAGCCTACGAGATTTATCAACTGGAAAATGCGCACCAGCACGTCGGTCTTGGTATGATAGGAGATTTGCCGCAGCCCGCCGGCGCCCGCGAGTTCCTGATGGAGGTCCGCGATAAGATGCAGTGTGGTGGCATCAGGCATTCAGCATTGGTTGACAAACCGATTGAACGGGTAGCCGTCCTGGGCGGAAGCGGTGCGTTTGCCATTCCGCATGCCATCAGGGCGGGCGCCGATGTTTTGGTAACAGCCGATCTGAAATATCACGACTATTATCAGGCCGAAGGTAAAATCGTATTGGCTGACATTGGCCACTACGAAAGCGAACGGTTTACAAAAAATTATATAGTTGATTTTCTAAAGAAAAAAATCCCTAATTTTGCAATCATTTTATCCGAACTGAATACAAATCCGGTTAAGTACCTATAAATATGGCGAATGTTAAAGAATTGACTGTTGAAGATAAACTAAGGGCGTTGTACGATTTGCAGCTCATTGACACCCGAATCGATGAGATCCGGAGCGTGCGCGGCGAGTTGCCTCTGGAAGTAGAGGACCTTGAAGATGAAGTGGCCGGACTGACCACGCGTCTTGACAAGCTAAAGAGCGACCTGGAACTGATCGAGGACAACATCAAATCACGCAAAAACGCAATTGAAGACCACAAGGAAAGCATCAAGCGTTACGCCAAGCAACAGGAATCAGTAAGAAACAACCGCGAATTTAATTCACTTGCCAAGGAAATTGAGTTCCAGGAATTGGAAATCCAATTGGCTGAAAAACAAATCCGCGAAATGAAGGCCTCTATCGAACACAAGAAAGAGGTTATTGCAAATTCTAAGGAGAAGCTCGAAACCAAAACGCTTCACCTCAAGCACAAAAAGGCCGAACTTGATGACATCATGGCCGAGACTGCAAAAGAAGAAACGTTTTTGACCGAGAAATCAGCTGAATATCGCGCCATGATCGAGGATCGTCTTTTGGCCGCTTACGACAGAATCCGCAACAGCGTTCGCAACGGACTTGCCGTGGTATCGATTGAGCGCGGAGCATCGGCCGGATCGTTTTTCACCATTCCGCCGCAGACTCAGGTTGAAATTGCAGCCCGCAAAAAAATCATCACCGACGAACATTCAGGACGTATCCTGATTGACAACGTCATGGCTGAAGAAGAGCGAGCCAAAATGGAAGAACTTTTTGCCAGCATCTAAAACAAGTCCCGGTTTTGCCGGGATTTTTTTTTGCGCATCAGTGGCCAACCAACAATGCGTCGCTTTTTGTAACTTAGTCGACGCAGCGAACTCAATCGCTTGATATTCCCTTGACCGCAAAGCAAATACTTTTGGCGCGATCCGCAGGAACATACATCAACCTGCTTAGTTATGCCCGGCCAAACAAGGCAGCGGTTACCGCGTATAGAATTTTCAGTTCCCCACGGGCCGGACGGTTTGATGAGAACATACCTGCATTTCTAAAGCCGGTTAAACATTCGAGTATTTCGCTCGACGGACATCGGCTTCAAACCTACCGATGGGACGGAAAACATCCAACCGTTATGCTTGTCCATGGCTGGGAGAGCAACGCGGCCCGATGGGAACCATTCCTCCCGCACTTGCTCGACTCCGGATTTAGCGTTGTTGCGGTGGATGCTCCGGGTCATGGCTTGTCTACCGGGAGCGAATTAAACCTGCCGTTTTATGCGGATGTGATTTCAGAATGCATCAAATTATTTAATCCGAGTTTTTTGATCGGACATTCCATTGGTGGAGCGGCCTCGCTTTTGAGTCAGCATGTTTCACCTGCATCAGGTCTTAAAAAGATGGTATTGCTGGGAGCGCCCTCAGACATGTCGATTATTCTGAATAATTTTCAGAACATTCTTGGACTCAACCAACGCAGCCGGTCACTTTTGCAGCAGTATTTTGTTGACCGCTTTGGAAAAGGCATTGAGGCGTACACCGCAAGTTTGTATTGCCAGAATATAAGTGTTCCGACATTGGTGGCGCACGATCAGGATGACGAAGTCGTGTTGTATGACGAAGCCGTCAAAATTGCCAGCGCCTGGCCGCACGCCCGCCTGGTGACTACCCGCGGATTGGGTCACAGCATGCATGACGATGGTTTGTATCGGGAGGTTGTGAATTTTCTCAAATA
>CAZIBV010000034.1:9693-11722 GCA_964537345.1 uncultured Flavobacterium sp.
AATTAGCTGTCAGCTATCAGCGATTAGCGATTAGCTTGTCAAAAGTAACCTTTCAAAATCTCGAATACCTTTAACTGTTTAACTCGCTTCATTAAGATTGTGAGTTCCAATAACAGAAAATCACTATTCTAAAATCTGAAATCTAAAATCTAAAATAATCCCCTAGCAATTGGCTAACTTTGCGGCATGGAACAACTTAAACGCCTCAACAAATTCATGGGCGAAAGCGGCTTTTGCTCGCGTCGGGAGGCGGATACGCTTATTGAATCCGGACGCGTCACCGTAAATGGGGAAAAGGCTGTTATGGGACTCAAGGTTTCCGGCGAAGAGGACATCCGCGTAGACGGAAAGCCTTTGCGCGAAAAGGATGAAACGGTTTACATCGCGCTCAACAAACCAGCGGGTATCGAATGCACAACCAACACTGACGTACCGGACAACATTGTTGATTTTGTCAAGTTCCCCACCAGGATATTTCCTATCGGACGTTTGGATAAGGCCAGTGAAGGATTGATTTTCCTGACCAACGACGGCGACATCGTCAACAAAATCCTGAGAGCACGAAACAATCACGAGAAAGAATACACGGTTACGGTAAACAAACCCATCACGGAGCGCTTTATCAAAAGGATGGCGTCGGGTGTCCCAATTTTGGATACGGTAACACGACCGTGTCATGTCGAACCCATCAGCCGTTATGTGTTTAAAATCATCCTGACGCAAGGGCTCAACCGACAAATCCGCAGGATGTGTGAGTTTTTGGGTTATGAAGTCACGGCGCTCAAACGGATTCGCATCATCAACATCTCACTGGATGTTCCTGTAGGGAAATGGCGATACCTGTCAAAAGCCGAAATCGACCAACTCAATGAGTTGATAGCGCCGTCCATCAAAACGGAAGAAGCCAGCCTGCCACGTGCGGAAGTCCGTCAGGCACGGCCAACAACCCGCCCCGCACGGCGCAATCAAAATCGGGATAAAAACTGATTTTCAGCCAACTAAGAATACCGTTATAGAAATTATCAATATCAAATGTTAATTTTTTTGGCTTTTGATGGCAATTTTTGCACGACCAAATCGTTAGTAGTAAAACTCCGGCGCCGCCCTCGTCCGGTAAACCGTCAATCATGTCAAACACAAGAATATTCCTGTTGTCCCTGGCCATTGCAGCTGCACTTGCCGGAATTTTGGTTTTGGCTGTCAGCACATTATCGCAACAAATATATAATGCCCGCACTTGTAACTGGGCCAATATCGACAACATTGAAATGCATGCCCGAATCGATATACCGTCGATTGAGGACTGCGATTGCGAATACGACGAGTTGTTCAATTCCAAACGCGCCTCGTTTACACTTTCCAAAAAGGTTGATATTTCACAGTATGTAAATGCCAACCGCCTGACACCCATACAGGGCGAACTTCCGCAGAACATTTTGGCGTTTGCCGACAAGCAATTCAACCCGGGCCAGACGCTTTTTGTGCGCGAGGGAGCGCGGGGCGACGAAGAGCGCTACGAAGTTTTGTTTGATCCTTCTACCCGAAAGTTGTGGGTATATCTCAAGTATCTTAATTAATGGCGACGTTGCTCGCGTGCCAAAAGGGTATTTTTGAGCAACATGGCAATCGTCATCGGGCCTACTCCACCCGGAACGGGCGTGATATACGACGCTTTTTTGCTGACGTGCTCAAAATCGACATCACCGGTAATGCGGTAACCTTTGGGTGACGAAGCATCTTCTACACGTGTAATTCCAACATCGATCACCACTGCGTCGTCCTTGATCATCTCGGCCTTTAGATAGTTTGGAACGCCCAGGGCGGTAATGATGATATCGGCCTGAGTGGTAATTTGCGAGATATTTTTGGTAAAGCTGTGCGTCAGGGTAACCGTGGAGTTCCCTGGAAAGCCCTTGCGTCCCATCAGGATACTCATCGGACGGCCTACAATGTGGCTGCGACCAATAACGACGGTGTGTTTGCCCTTGGTTTCAACGCCGTATCGCTCCAAAAGTTCGAGGATCCCAAA
>CAZIBV010000034.1:11822-17881 GCA_964537345.1 uncultured Flavobacterium sp.
TAACCAACCTTTACAACTACTGAATTTAAAACTGGAATCTAATTTTCAAATTACATTCCCGGCATTCCCTTGCCCATCATTTTCATCAGTTGCTTGCCGCCTGGCCCCTGCATCATCTTCATCATCTTGCTCATTTGTTCAAATTGCTTCATGAGTTGGTTTACCTGTTCAAGCTTGGTTCCAGATCCCTTTGCGATTCGGGTTTTGCGGCGCATGTCGATCATGGATGGCTTTTTGCGCTCCTCCGGCGTCATCGAGTGGATGATGGCTTCGATGTGTTTGAAGGCGTCGTCCTCAATCTCGACATCTTTCATGGCTTTTGAAGCGCCCGGAATCATCCCGACAAGATCCTTCATGCTGCCCATTTTCTTGATCTGCTGAATCTGCACCAGGAAATCGTCAAAGCCAAATTCGTTCTTGGCGATTTTCTTTTGGAGTTTGCGCGCTTCCTCTTCATTAAACTGTTCCTGCGCACGTTCAACGAGTGACACCACGTCGCCCATGCCCAGGATTCGGTCGGCCATACGCGATGGATAAAACACGTCGATGGCGTCCATCTTTTCCCCGGTTCCTACAAACTTGATGGGTTTGTTCACAACCGACTTGATGGAAAGTGCAGCACCGCCGCGGGTATCACCGTCGAGTTTGGTCAGGATGACACCGTCAAAATTCAGGCGGTCGTTAAAGGCTTTGGCTGTGTTCACCGCATCCTGGCCCGTCATCGAATCGACTACAAAAAGTGTTTCCTGCGGCGACAATGCCCGGTGGACATTGGCAATCTCGGTCATCATCTCCTCGTCTACGGCCAATCGGCCGGCGGTGTCGACAATGACTACATTGAATCCGTTTGATTTGGCGTGCCTGACTGCATTGAGCGCAATTTCGACGGGATTCTTGTTCTCCGGTTCGGAGTATACCTCAACGCCGATCTGATCGCCTACGACGTGCAACTGATTGATCGCAGCGGGACGATACACATCACACGCAACCAATAGCGGCTTTTTGTTTTTCTTGGTCTTTAAAAAGTTGGCGAGTTTTCCGGAAAAAGTAGTTTTACCTGAACCTTGCAAGCCTGACATCAGGATTACGGTGGGATTGCCCGACAGGTTGATGCCGGCCACATCGCCGCCCATGAGTTCAGTAAGTTCGTCCTTGACGAGTTTTACCATAAGTTGGCCCGGCTGCAACGTAGTCAGTACGTTTTGACCGATGGCCTTGTCCTTGACCCGTGCGGTAAAGTCTTTTGCAATCTTAAAGTTGACGTCGGCGTCCAGAAGCGCGCGGCGAACTTCCTTGAGGGTTTCGGCCACGTTGACTTCGGTAATTTTACCGTGTCCCTTTAAAATATGAAATGCCTTGTCGAGCTTGTCACTTAAACTGTCAAACATGGTGAATTTTTTAAGAGATGCAAATTTAGCAAATTAACGCAGGTTGACGCACTAAACAAGCATAAAAAATCACTGTAAAATCGTGTAAGAATTAGAGACAATCCTGTAGGAAAACACAGGCTATCGGTTGTAAATTTGAAAGAAATAAAATGTAACATCATGAAAACATCAGCCATCAAACTGTTGTGGCTGGCCTTTGCAGGAACCATTTGTCTTTCGTGCGCCAAGCCATTTTATCATTACGGGGCTGCCAATGACCGCACCGGAACCAATGGCGCCACAACCGGAACCGGCAAAGTCGCCACGCCATAAAAAAACCGGCTATTGCCGGCTTCAATTTTAATTTTTTTCGAATGTCAAGAGGTCGATGCTTCCGTCACCACCGCTTACGTGCCGTAGCCTGATTTTGGTGTTGGTACGCTCCAGAATGTCCCAATCTTCACTGATTTCCTCAAAATTTGAAGGCGTCGTGAAGAAAATGTTGAAATCAGGACCGCTGGAATCATCATCCGTTACCGACCAGGCACCGGTGTGAGTGGTATCGTTGCGGACGGCAGTTAGTACGCCCGATGATGCAAACGTGAAGGCAAAATCGGTAAAGTAGCTGGTGTGATCGATGTCATCTTCAGTAAAATTTGTGACCCGCCACGTACCGGAAGTCACGGTTTGCTGAACATCGTTAACACTTGGACCTGACGAATTGTCTTCGTCATCGTCACTGCACATCGAGGCCGTGTTAACCATAAACACCACCGCGATAATCGGGTAAAACCAAAAACGTTTCATTCTTTATTTTGTTAAGTTATAAGCAAATAAACGCAATTTTACAAAACAAATTATCTGGTCTCACATTTTTTCAGGCACGCCGATTCCAAGCAACCCAAACGCCTTGGCGATGACGGCCGCAACTTTACCCGACAATGCAATCCTGAAGTGACGCAATTGTTCATCCGGCTCGCCTAAAATCGGTACCGACTGATAAAACGAATTGTACTCCCGGACCAACTCATACGTATAGTTGGCGATTACGGCCGGGCTGTGCGATGCTGCGGCTTCCTGAATGATTTGCGGGAACGACACCAACAGTTTAAGAAGTTCCTTTTCCTTTGGTTCGAGGGCAAATCCGCCAAAGGTTTGCGGCGCAAGAGTTCCCGCTTTGCGCAATACCGATCGGATCCTGGCATGTGTATACTGAATGAACGGCCCGGTATTTCCGGCAAAATCTACTGATTCGGCAGGATTGAACAGAATCCGTTTTTTGGGATCAACCTTTAGGATGTAATACTTGAGCGCGCCCATCCCGATCATGTGATACAAAGTGGCTCTTTCACTTTCCGGAACGCCGTCCAGCTTGCCGAGTTCGACCGAAATATCGCGAGCGGTGGATTCCATTTCCGCAATAAGATCGTCGGCGTCAACCACGGTTCCTTCGCGGCTTTTCATCTTGCCCGACGGCAAATCGACCATGCCATACGAAAGGTGGAACAAATTGTCGGCCCAATCAAACCCGAGTTTTTTGAGAATCAGGAACAACACCTTAAAGTGATAATCCTGCTCGTTGCCCACGGTGTAAACCATGCCGCCCACATCGGGAAAATCCTTGACGCGCTGAATCGCGGTGCCAATGTCCTGCGTCATGTAAACCGCCGTGCCGTCTGATCGGAGGACGATTTTCCTGTCGAGCCCTTCGTCGGTCAGATCGATCCAAACCGAACCATCTGGATCGCGCTCAAAAATTCCTTTTTCCAGACCGAGCTCAACCACGCTTTTGCCCAGCAGATAAGTATCGCTTTCGTAATAGTTTTTGTCAAAGGCAACACCAAGCTTTTTAAATGTCGCTTCAAATCCGTCATAAACCCAGCCGTTCATGGTACGCCACATATCCAGGATTTCCGGATTCCCGGCTTCCCAGTCCAACAGCATTTTTTGGGCTTCGCGAAGTGCGGGCGCCTGTTTTTTGGCATCGGCCTCAGTCATGCCGTCAGCCGTCAGCTGGTTGATTTGTTCCTTGTAGATTTTATCAAATTCAACGTAAAAATGTCCTACCAGTTTGTCGCCCTTCATTCCTGAATTTTGTGGCGTCATACTGGCTCCGGCCTGCTGCCACGCCCACATGGACTTGCAAATGTGGATGCCGCGGTCGTTGACGATTTGTGTCTGATAGACTTTGTGGCCGGCCGCTTCGAGGATTTTGGCCACCGAATAACCCAAAAGTATGTTGCGGATATGTCCAAGGTGCAGCGGTTTGTTGGTATTGGGCGACGCATATTCAACCATGACAGCCTTCTCATCGGCGGAAGCCTCGACAAAACCGTAGCTTTCCTGCGTCAAGATCTGATTGAAATTTTCCAGATACCAAGCGTCGCTGATCACCAGATTCAAAAAGCCTCCCACAACATTGAAACGATCAACAATGTCGGTATTGTTGGTGATGTGTTCGCCTATCTGGCGCGCAATATCTGCAGGATTTCCTTTGATGAGTTTGACCAACGGAAACACCACCAGTGTCACGTCACCCTCAAAATCCTTTCGTGTAGCTTGAAATTCAAGCGATTGTATGGCGACACCAAATTGTGAGGTGATGAAACTTTGGATTTCCTGATGCAGTTGGGCTATCATGTGTAAAAATTTACGCAAAGATAGCAGAATTGGCTGGATACAAAAGTTGGAAAAAACGACTTTGCTTAACCTTCATTTTGTAAGATTACTTCCTATTAAAAATTCAAAATAGTGCATTTCATCGATTTTTTTTGCGTTTAAACGATATTTTACAACATCTTTGAAGCGTCAAAACAAAATAAGGATGAAAAGAGTAACTGCCCTGATCTTTTTCATGCTGACTGCTGCCGGCCTCGCGCAGCCTATTACTGTCAGCACTACCAATCACACCGTACCTCAATTGGTTAACAATGTGTTGATCAATTCTCCTTGTGTTTCCGCTACCAACATTACGTGGCGCACCGGATCTAATTTTGGATCGGTTAACGGGATTGGTTTTTTTACCAACACAAATGCATCATTCCCTATGCAGACGGGCGTGGTTTTGAGCACCGGAAACGCACTTAGCGCCGCCGGGCCCAACACTTCTGACCTGGATGAAGGCAATGCCGCCTGGACTGGCGACGCAGCGCTCGAGGCAACACTGGCTGCAGCTGGCATCAGCATGACGTCGGCCAATGCGACCGTGCTGGAGTTTGACTTTACGCCCATCTCGCCCAACTTTAGCTTTGATTTTATTTTTGCATCAGAGGAATATGGCAACTTTCAGTGTCAGTTCTCGGATGCATTCGCGTTTTTGCTTACCAATGTCAACACAGGCGTAACAACAAACCTGGCCGTTGTACCGGGAACCAATCAACCGATTTCGGTGGTTACCATCCGCGATTTTTTGTACAATTCATCTTGTCCTTCAGCCAATCCACAGTATTTCCAGAGTTATAACGGCGGATCGAACGCAGGTTCTTCGGCAATCAACTTTAATGGCCAAACCGTACTGATGAACGCATCGGCCACACTGACGCCAAACGTGCCTTACCACATCAAACTGGTTATCGCCGATCGCTCTGACTACAAATCTGATTCGGCCATCTTTATCATGGGCGACAGTTTTAACATAGGGCAGGACGTATTGGGTCAGGATCATACCGTGAGCAACGGAACCGCTTTGTGCGCCGGACAGTCGCAGGTTTTGAGCACCGGACTATCGGCTGCCACCTACTCATTCTCATGGACCCGAAACGGTGTGACACTTGCAGGCGAGACCGGTCCGTCGCTGACGATTACAACTCCCGGCACCTACGGGGTCACCTATACGAATACGGTAAACAATTGCCAGCCTGTAACTGATTTTGTCGTAGTTGAGGCTTTTAACGCGCTCAACACACCCGATCCGGTGAACTTGTACAAATGTGATTCGCCGGCCGCGATGGAAGTGTTTGACCTGTCTTACAACACTAATTTAATCAGCCAGCAAATGTCAACGCCGCCGGTAATTACCTTTCACGCGTCGCAGGCTGATGCCGATGCCGATGTGAACCCGCTACCGGCTAACTATTCAAGCGCGGGCAACCAGACCATATTTGTGAGGATTGAAAACGCTGCAAGTGGTTGTTATGCGGTAAAATCGTTCCAGTTGCTGTTGACGCCATCAGCCGTTGCCAACCCGGTGAATGACCAATACCTGTGTGCGCGTTCAAAAACCCTGAACAACCAGTTCTTTCAATTGCACTATGCCTTGACACCCACCATTTTGGGAAGCCAGTCGCCCGACGTTTACAAAGTGAGCTATTACGCATCTCAAACCAACGCGATTGCGGGAACCAATGCACTAAACGCTACCTACACCCTGCTTACCAACCAAATGGTTTACGCCAAAGTTGAGAACATCACCGATCCTTCATGCTTTGCACTGACTGATTTTGAAGTATTCATTTTGGAGCTTCCGGAGGTGGATGACCTGGAAGACGTTATTGTATGCGAATCTTATGCGTTGCCACAGTTGACTAACGGAAATTACTTTACAGGTCCAAACGGAACCGGAACTCCTTTGTTTGCCGGCGACCTGATTACTGAAACGCAGACTGTCTACATCTTTAGCCAGACAACTTCGACGCCTTCTTGCCGCGCCAGTTCGAGCTTTGAGGTGAAGATCCTCGATCCTCTCACCATGTC
>CAZIBV010000034.1:17981-20768 GCA_964537345.1 uncultured Flavobacterium sp.
TACACGCTTCCGGCGCTGACAGTGGGTAAATACTACACACAGCCAGGCGGACAGGGACAGGAGATTCCTGCGGGAACAACCCTGACGACATCTCAAACCGTATACGTTTACGCCTCGAGCGGAAATGCTACCCTGGCCTGTACCGACTCGGCGCAATTTGATGTCGTGATTGGCTTCCAGACGCCGCCTGATGTTGCACAGTGTGAACCTTACGCCCTTCCGGCATTGCCAATCGGAAACTATTTTACCGGACCTAACGGAACCGGAACGCAGCTGAATGCCGGTACGGTAATTTCACAAAGCCAGACGGTTTATATCCACATTCCGCAAGACGGAAACTGTATGGGCGTGATTTCTTTTGACATCGCCATCGCCCAGCCTGCGGCAGATGAACTTCCAAATGTATCGGTTTGCGACAGTTTTGTACTGCCTGCGCTTACCAATGGTACTTACTACAGTGGCCCTAACGCTACCGGAACACAGCTAAATGCCGGCGACGTTATCAGCCAGAACCAGACGATTTACATTTTTGCCGGAGATCCGGGAGATTGCTTTAATCAAAAGAGCTTTACGGTGACGATTGTTCCGCCGCCTGCCATCGATTCGCGATCAGACATTGACGTTTGCCACTCGTATGTGCTGACACAACTATCGGTAGGAAACTATTACACCGGACCTGACGGAACTGGCGACATGCTGCCTGCCGGGACAGTAATTACACAAACGACGCCGATTTACATCTATGCTTTGTCAGACACAACTCCGCCATGCGCCGCGCAAAACATGTTTACGATCAATATTTTCTCGATCGAGGCCGATCAGCCAGCCAACGTAACTGCCTGTGACAGCTATGCACTGCCGACACTTACCATTGGGAACTACTACACGGCGCCCGACGGACCATACGGAACCGGGACCATGCTCAGTGCGGGAACTATTATTACGACGTCGACTACGCTTTACGTTTTTGCCGAATCGGGCGGACGTATCAACTGTACCGATGAAAACAGCTTTACCATTACCATCAACAATACACCGGTGTTGCCTGCACTCCCCAATCGGTTTGCCTGCAATAGCTATACTTTGCCTGAACTGACTTTGGGCGGATATTTCACGCAACCTGACGGACAGGGAACGCCACTTGCCGCCGGAACCGAACTTACCGAATCTCAAACCGTATACGTTTATGCCCAAACGGGAACCACGCCAAACTGTGTTGCAAACGGAAGCTTTCAGGTAACGGTATTCAATGTGGACCAGCCTGCCGACGTAACTACTTGCGAGAGCTATGCCCTGCCGGCACTTACCACCGGACGCTATTACACCGGACCTGGCGGAACCGGGACACAATTACTGGCCGGCCATGTCCTGACAGCCACACGAACTGTTTATGTTTACGCTACTTCGCCGTTCCAGCCATATTGCAGCGACGAGACCTCGTTTACCGTAACGATTATCGACGAGCCGGTTGCCTTTGCGCCGCCCGCCTCGCTGACCAAGGTTTGTGATGAAGACGGAACCAATGACGGCATCCTGAACTTTGATCTTCAGACCCTGAACGAATCAGTTTTGGGAACACAATCCGGTGATGAATTTGCCGTGACCTACTATGAAACCATGGCTGATGCCCTTGCGGGAACAAACGCCATCACATCGACCCAACTCACTACGGTTTACGTTAAAGTTGGAAACGAACTGGCCGAAAACTGTTTTAACGTTCGCGCCATCAACCTGATTATCTATAAACTTCCGGAGCCAACTCCAACCGACGGTATTATTTGTTTTGACACGGAAACACAGACTCTGCTCAACCCGTACACTATCCACAGCGGGTTGAGCCCTGTGTCCCACACGTTCATCTGGCATGACCAGAACGGAAACATCGTTGGTCATCAGGCTTCGTACACTGCGGTTACACCGGGACTTTATACGGTTACCGCCATAAACAATGCAACCGGTTGTGCCTCCGAGCCGATTGACGTCAACGTTACCCCGTCGGAGCCTGCGCTCGTTACGTATACGATCTCACCGGATTTTGCAAATTCGCAATCCATCACGGTCATTGCCACCGGAACCGGAGATTATGAATACATGCTTGACAACGGTGTGTGGCAAGACAGCAATGTGTTTGAAAATGTGTCCTCGGGCATGCACATCGTGACCGTACGCGATAAGAACGGTTGCGGACAGGTAAGCTCGAGCGCGTTGGTGATCAACTATCCACACTTTTTTACGCCAAACGGCGACGGGTACAACGACACCTGGAACATCAATGACCTGGCCGGGAATGAGAACGCCAAAATCACCATCTTTGACCGCTACGGAAAATACCTCAAAACCATTGAGCCGGGCAAAAGCGGATGGGACGGCACCTACAACGGCAGCGTGATGCCATCAACCGACTATTGGTTTGTAGTAAATTATGAAGATCAGGGAGTGCCGATGGAATTCAAGGCGCACTTCTCGATGAAACGATAAGATTTTTTTTACGCCCCAAATCTTTATGAATGAAGAGCTTCGGTAATACGGAGCTCTTTTTTTTATTGGAATTGTAACAGAAACCGTATTTACGTGTCTATTTGCGCGAATCATCAATCAAATCATCAATCAAATGTTTATCAAGTCACCTCCCTTTAGTTTGCAGTTGACAGCATCAGCCGGTTGCAGCTAGCATCAGCCTGGCTTGTTTTAGGCCGATGTCAAACAACAAAGACTTGGTTTCCAGTTATGCGGAAACTGGCTGTAAACTTTTTATCATCAATCACCACAATCATCAATCATCAATCA
>CAZIBV010000034.1:20868-24119 GCA_964537345.1 uncultured Flavobacterium sp.
AAAACATCGTTGGAAAAAATTTTGCTCGAGGAAGATGCCACGCAGATTGAAGGCGTTGTTGTTGAACGTACCACGGTGGAACAAAAGATTGACCGTAAAATCATCAACGTTGGACGCGACCTTACGACGGCCGGTGCCACGGCATCGGAGATTATGAACAACATTCCGTCGGTGAATGTTGATCAGGACGGAAAACTGTCGTTGCGCGGAAACGAAAATGTCCGCGTTTTGGTTGACGGCCGTCCGACGAATATCGATCCGGCTCAACTGCTCAAACAGATTCCCTCGACCTCTATCAAGCGAATTGAACTCATTACAAATCCCAGCGCCAAGTATAATCCGGAAGGAATGTCGGGAATCATCAATATTGTGTTGCACAAAAGTGCCGCCGACGGATTCAATGCCAGTATAAACAACGGACTTACCATCGGCAAAAAACCCAAAATCAACAACTCGATGAACATGAATTATCGCCGGGGTTGGGTTAACTTTTTTGCAACTTACGGCAACAACTTTGGAAAGTTTTTTAACACGGGAAAGATCGATCGTCCGCTGGAAGAGATTTATCAGCGGATGCACATTGTAAACGACGATAACTCGCACCTGTTTAAAGCAGGGATGGATTTTTATCTGGACGACCGCAATACCATCTCCATCTACACCAACCAGAATTACGCTTCAGGCGATGGCGAGATTGACCTGACCACCACCGGACCATTGCCCGAACTCAACCTCCGACAGTTTTCGCACTACGGCTCGTATGTACAAAATGGAGCGTACAATTTGGCGTACAAGCACAAAGGAAAGACTGAAGGTGAAACGCTCGATTTTGAGTTGAACTACAACTACTACAAAGAGCATCAGTTGGCCACTTTTAACAATCGATATTCTGATCCGACCATTGAGGACGACGGCTATTGGGATCGATTGGCCGACCGACGCAAGAATACCACCATTAATCTCGATTACGTTCGTCCCGTAAACGACAAGTCAACGCTCGAACTGGGCGCGGAAACACGTATCATACGGTCAGACAACCAATACGTCACCAACAATGAAAACACCGATGACGCGAGTTACCAATACGATTTGGACATTTACGCGGCTTATGCAACCTTTGGGCAGAAATATGAAAAGTGGAGCTATCAGTTGGGCGCGCGCGTGGAAAACTACAAGGTACGGGCTACGCTTGATGGCGATCCGGCCTACAAAGACGATTATTTTACCGTGTATCCATCGGCATCCTTGGTTTATTCACCAACCGAGAAGAATCAGTATCAGTTGAGTTACAGCCGTCGCGTTGACCGTCCCAGCCTGGAGCAGACCAAGCCCGTGCGCGAGTTTGCGACACCGCTTGTCACATCGGTAGGAAACCCGGAACTCGATCCGCAGTTTACCAACTCGATGGAATTCAACTACACCCGAATGCTTGAAAAAGGGTCGGTGACCGCGGGCGTTTTTGTGCGTAACATTCAACAGGAAATCAGCCGATTGATCTTTCCGGATCCAGAAAATCCTGAATTTGGCCAAATCCTCACCTTTGAGAACTACAAGGACAACACGGCCTGGGGATTTGAGGCGTCGGCCAATTACAAGATCAACAAATGGTGGGACATGCAGCCCGCGGTTGACTTTTCGAACATCCGTCAGCGCGGCACCGTTGGCCTGGTTGATGCAGGCGCCATCAGTTTTGAGGAACGCGAGGTTGACGTGGCGGCTTTTAACGCGCGGATCAACAACAATTTCAAGGCGACCAAACATCTCAGGCTGCTTCTGTTTGGATTTTACCGAAGCGGCGTCGAACGGGTGCAAAATACATCTAAACCCATGTATAAGATTGACCTCGGCGGACGCTATTCATTCCTTAAAGACAAAGCCTCGCTAAGCCTGCGTTTCAATGATGTGTTTGACTGGATGGAATTCAGGTACACGGGTGATGTCCCTACGCCGTCAAGCGGAACATTTGGTTGGGAAAGCCGAACGCTTTACATAGGGTTCAATTATATGTTTGGATCGGGTAAAAATCGCGAACTGCAGCGCAAGCAACGTGAAAACGATACCAATCAGGGCGGCGGCGGAATGTTTTAATCTTTAAACGCGACTCCTTGAAAACAAAAAAGTCCCCGTTAAAAGGGACTTTTTTATTTGAGCGGCGTCAACCGATTTTAATCTCATCTTTTTAAATATTTACCATCTGATGATGGCGCTTCCCCACGTAAATCCGCTGCCAAAAGCCGCCAGGACTACCAAGTCGCCTTCCTTGATCTTGCCTTTTTCCCACGCCTCGGTAAGGGCGATCGGGATTGACGCGGCGGTGGTGTTGCCGTAACGTTCGATATTGTTGTACACCTGATCATCGGTCAGGCGGAACTTTTGTTGGATAAACTGCGAAATCCTCAGGTTGGCTTGGTGCGGAATCAGCATGTTGATGTCCGACACGTTCAAGTTGTTGGCCTGCAGTCCTTCCATGATAACCTCTGAAAATCGAACCACTGCATTTTTAAAAACGAACTGCCCGTTCATATACGGAAAGTAACTTTCGTCGTTAGGGTCGTTGTCGCGCATAATGTCGCTTACCCAGCGTCCGCCCATTCCGGGAGCTTTGACAATCAGTTCCTCGGCGTGTTGCCCTTCTGAATGCAGATGGGTCGATAGGATTCCCTTGGCTGTATCTTCTTCGCGCTTCAGGACAGCGGCTCCTGCTCCATCGCCAAAAATAACCGATACGCCACGCCCGCGGGTGGTCATGTCCAAACCTTGCGAATGCACCTCCGATCCGATCACCAAAACGGTTTTGTACATGCCGGTGCGGATAAACTGATCGGCCACCGACAGCCCGTAAACAAATCCGGAGCACTGGTTGCGGACGTCGAGCGCGCCTACGGTACGCAAGCCGAGATCACGCTGAACTAGAACGCCCGGACCCGGAAAATAATAGTCAGGACTAAGCGTGGCAAAGACGACAAAGTCAATTTCCTCGGGCGAGACCGATGCTCTTTCCATGGCAATGCGGGCCGCCTTTACGCCCATGCTGGTCGTGGTGTCCTCACCTTTTACAATATGGCGACGTTCACGGATTCCGGTTCGCTCCTGAATCCATTCGTCGTTGGTGTCCATTATTTTTGACAGATCGTCATTGGTAACAACATTGTCCGGAACGTAGTAGCCCAGACCGGCTATTCTGGAATGATACATATGCTTTTGAAAAAAATTAAGGGTAAAAGTACGAAAACAGAAATCAAAGATTCAAT
>CAZIBV010000035.1:0-13873 GCA_964537345.1 uncultured Flavobacterium sp.
AATTGTTACCCGTTCCCTAAGAACATTAAAATACGCAGAAATGCGTATTTTTTTTGTTTAGACCTCAATCGCGTTTTTGAAAAATACGAGATTTGTCGTATTGTAATGAGCGTTTGTTAGATAGATATTTGACCCATCTAACAAATACTCTTTATTATGAAAAAAATGAAAATTATCAGTAAAGTCTTTTTTGTAGCACTAGCCACATTAGCGCTTTCATGTAGCGATGACGACAACGGAGGAGGCGGAGGAGGAACTCCAAGCGGAACTTACGTTAAAGCAAAAGTTGACGGAACGACTTATGAGACGTACAAAATCCAGGGCGTGAGCGCTGCGAATGCAATCTCAACCGGATCGGGCGACGGTCGTCTGATTATGATTGGCGGACCTATCGATGTGTCAGCTACAAAGGCCTGGTCGGTAAACCTTTTGGGAATCAACTCAACCGGCGAATATGCCATCGGTCCCGACTCAAACAGTACTGTGGCCTATGTAGATACCGCCAACAACGTGAGCTATGACAACAGCGATTGTGACGGTGCAACCGGTACGATTAAGATTACAAAAATCAACGATCAGGAAGTTGAAGGTACTTTTAGCCTGACCGCTAAAAATGACGAAGACTGTTCAATGAGTAAGCAGATTACAAACGGATCTTTCCGCGGTGTTTTCAGCAACTAATCACAAAAATTTACTGACCATAACGAAAATACGCAGAAATGCGTATTTTTTTTTTGATGGAACTGGACGAATTTAGCCCATTATGGGAAATCTCATGTTTATTTTGATCGCGTCGATAGCGGCGTTGATTTTGTGGCTGATTGCACTGTATCGCTCAATGGGAAAATTAAAAGTCCGGCACCGGAGTGAGATGGAGCAAATGCAGGGCGCCATCGCATCGCTTACACAACAAAGCGGACAACAAATGGACCAACTCAAATTGTCGGACAACCTGATGGTAGGCCTTCGTCAGGCACGTGAAAGACTCGACCGCGAACTCATGGGGTTGCAGGAAGATTATGCCCGGGCCGTCCAGACCGGACCTGACTCTTAACTCTTAAACGGGGGACCGTTAAAACCGATATCTTGAAACCACTTGCCCTGATCACACTGTTTTTCTTTCTCTCTGGTTGTGCCGACAAACCGCTGGCAACGCATATGCCCCAATCGCACATGGGGGCTGTTGCCGATGTTCTTGTCAGGGCGCGCCACATGGGCGGATTCAACGCCGATTCAATGCTTACCGCGGTCGAGTCGATACGGGTACGTATTCCGGACCTCACGGTTGAACATGAGGCAGCACTGGCTATTGTGTCGGGAATCAGTCAAAATCAAAAAGGCTCGTATCACCTGGCCGTAAGAGACCTGGAGCGGGCGCGCAAAATAATGCCGCCATCCGCACCTGATTCATTGGTGGCCATCTTGCATACCAGCCTGGGGCACGCCAACAAGAACCGCGGCGAATACCCATCGGCACAACAGCACTTTTTAACTGCCATCGAACTTTTTGACAAAGCCGGTCTCAATACCGAGGTTTCCCGCCAGTATGCCAATCTGGGCGAACTCTTTATGCTTAAGGGCGATACGCAACTCGCGATTGAAAATCTCAATATGGCGCTTGAATCTTTGCAGTCAGACAAGTCGAATGCCGCGTATTTAAAGGCGGCGCACACACTGGCTAATGTTTACGGAATGTCGGGTGACTTTGGAAAGGCGATGGAACTTGATGAGATGGGACTCAGGATAGCCGACAGCCTGGGTACGGATCTGGCCAAAACGCCATTTCTGGACAACAAGGCCAATTGTTTTTTGTATTCCGGAAAGTTGGACAGCGCTGAGGTTTACTTTAAAAAATGTCTGACACTTGACAAAAAATACGGCAACCCCAAACAGATTGCGGACACCTACAGCAATCTGGGCGCTCTGTACACCGCAAAGGGGAATATTGTGGCGGCCAGGGAATGGTTCGACAAAAGCATAGGATTGCTGGAAAAGATAGGGCACAAGCGAAGCCTGGCTAAAACGTATGAACTTTTGCGCGATGCCCACGTCAAAGCCGGCGATTATAAAAGCGCGCTGGCGGCTCAGCAACAAAAGGAGAAATACTATCAGCAATTGGTTGACGAGCGCAAGGAAGCGGCGTTATCAGAGTTCAGGGTGGTGCATGAAACCGAACAAAAGGAGAAAGAGCTGGCCCAAAACCGGCTTGAGCTGCTGGAAAAGGACGCACAGGTTCAGCAGCGCAATTCAATCATCGTCATTGTTTTGCTGGCGGCGGTTTTTGCAGCAATCATTGGACGGACGCTCTGGGTGCAGCAGCGCATCAGGCAAAAACAAATGGAGCAGCAACACGAACTCAGGCTGGCCATGGGCAAGATCGAGCAGCAAAATGAATTGCAAAATCAGCGGCTGGCCATCTCGCGTGACTTGCACGACAACATAGGCGCACAGCTTACCTTTATCATCTCATCGGTCGACAACCTTAAATACCGCTTTGACGTTGGAGATACGCCACTTGGCCAGAAACTCTCCGGCATCACCAATTTTGCGCGCGATACCATTGTTGAATTGCGCGATACCATTTGGGCCATGAACAACAACAACCTGGGTTTTGAGGATTTGAGGGGAAGAATTTTGAATTTTGTTGAAAAGGCACGCGAATCGCACGAAAGCATTAACTTTCAGGTGTATATTGACAGTTCGTTGGAGGAGGGCAGGATGTCGTCGGTGACGGGCATGAACGTGTACCGATGCATTCAGGAAGCCGTAAACAACGCGCTGAAACATTCGGGTGCGACCAGTATTACCATTGATGTCGAGCGCGACGCTAACCTGGTGTCCATCGCCATAACTGACAACGGCTCTGGTTATGATGCTGCGACGTCACGAGGCAACGGATTGATCAACATTGACAAGCGAATGAGTGAAATTGACGGCGCTTTTGCCATTTTGACCAATGAATCCGGAACAAAGGTTACCTTACAAGTTCCAAACGATAAAATTACATTTGCAGCATGAGGTGGATTTTACTTTTTCTGATATCAGTCTCGGCTGTGGCCCAAACCCGCGATCAAATTGATTCGCTCAACAAACTGCGATATGACGTAAAAATCAATCAGGCGTCGGTTTTGGCCAAAAAGTACATCGAGTATGCAGACGCCGCCGGCAAAATGGGCTATCGCGAAGGCGAGGCTGATGCATTGGCCAACGCCGCATTGTTGTTTTACTATCGCGGAAAGCACGAGGAAAGTGTCAAATACCGTCAAAAGGCGATAGCCATATATGAAAGTTTGGGCAACCGTGAAAAACTGGCTCACGAACTGGCCGAGATGGGTTTTTCCATGAAACGCCGCAACATGAAACAGGCGCAAAACTACATGCAGCGCGGAATGCGGATTGCCCAAAGCGGAAAGTACAATTACCGCCTGGCCGGAATCTACGACAACTACGGCGTGCTCAAGGAGATGCAAAACCAGTTGGACAGCGCGCTGCTTTTTTACAACAAAAGCCTCGACCTGAAAAACAAATTGACCGATAGTGTCGGGATTCCGTACAGTTTGAGCAACATTGCCGGCATCCATGTAATCCGCAAACAATATGCACAAGCGGTCCCGTATTATCAAAAAGCGGTTGCCATCCGCCAGGCGCGACAGGACAAAATCGGCCTGACCGAAACATACGGCAATATGGCCTGGATGTATCGCGAAAGCGGCCAAGGCGATAAGGCTGTCGAGTTTTACAAAAAAGGGATTGACCTTGCGCTGGAATCCGGTTACATCCACATGGCCACGCTGTTTTTAAATGATTTGTCACAGCTTTATGAAAGCCGCGGTCAAATTAATGACGCCCTCATCGCCGCCCGGATGTACAACGTATACAACGACAGCGTCATCAACAAGGAAACCAACAAAAAACTCGCTGAACTCGAAACCGAGTTTGACATAACGCGCAAGGAAAAATTGTTGTTGGAGCGCGAGGCTCAGGTAAGGGAGCGCAATACGCTTTTGGTGGGTGTATCGGTTTTGGCCGTATTCATTGCGCTTGTGGGCTTTTTGATTTTCCGTCAGCAGCGGCTTAAGAACCGTCAGATGACGCAGGAACACGAACTCAAATCAGCAATCGTTCAAATAGAAAATCAAAATAAATTACAGGAACAGCGGTTGGCCATTTCGCGCGATCTTCACGACAACATCGGTTCGCAACTTACCTTTATTATCTCATCGGTTGAAAATATCAAGTACGGATTTGCCATCCAGAACACCAAACTGGAGGAAAAACTCAACAACATCAGCAGTTTTGCGCGCGATACCATTGTAGAACTTCGCGATACGATTTGGGCCATGAACCATCAGGCGATTACGTTTGAGGATTTGCGGGCACGCATCATGAATTTTATGGAAAAGGCCCGGGTTTCGCATCCTAACGTCAACCTGTCGGTCAACATCTCGCCGCAACTTGACGCCCTGACGCTTTCATCGGTTGAGGGTATGAATGTTTACCGTACCTTGCAGGAAGCGGTGAACAACGCGCTCAAATATTCAGCGGCAACGCAAATTGACATTCAGGCTGACGCCGACACCGATGCCATCAACCTGGTTATCCGCGACAACGGGAAAGGATTTGATGTGGCTGCGGCTGATTCCGGAAACGGTTTGCGGAACATGAAAAAGCGCATGACGGAAATTGGCGCGAAATTCAGCTTGGATTCGTCCGATCAGGGAACACTTATCACCATTGTCAAACCCATAAAACCGGGCTTATGATAAAACTCGCCATTGTTGATGACAATCTTTTTTTGCAAAAGACCGTAGCTGAAAAGCTTTCGTTTTTTGACGATATCAATTGCCGGTTTTTTGCCTCTGATGGTGCCGAACTTCTCGAAAAACTCGAGGCGAAGCCCAATCTCGACCTGATCCTGATGGACATTGAAATGCCCGGCATGAATGGGATTGAGGCTACTGAAGCAGTCAAGGCCCGTTTTCCGCATATCAAAATCATCATGCTGACGGTTTTTGACAATGACGAGAATATTTTTAAGTCAATCAAGGCTGGCGCCGATGGGTATTTGCTCAAGGAAGTCAATCCGTCTGATTTGTATCAGGGCATAACCGATACCATGAACGGCGGGGCCACGATGACGCCGTCGATTGCACTCAAAACCCTGAAACTGTTTCGCAATCCGATGGAATTCGAGTCGCCACAGGTTGATGATATTAAACTGACAGCCCGCGAAGTCGAGGTCCTGGAACAGCTCAGCAAAGGGCTTAAATACAACGCCATTGCCGACAACCTGGTGCTATCGGTTGGGACCATTCGCAAACACGTCGAAAACATCTACACCAAACTCCAGGTCCACAACAAAATTGAAGCGATACAAAAGGCAAAAAACAACAATTTAATCTAGCGCAGCCGATTTTTTTCTATCTTTAAAAAATCCCCCGGTCTGCCGCAAAATCCAAAACATGTACAAAGCCGCACGTCCAGACCGCAAGACTGAAATTGTCGCCCATTCGGCCACGCTTTTCAAAGAGAAGGGATACAGCGCGGTCACTATGCGCGATATTGCCCAATCCCTCGACATCAAGGCAGCCAGTCTTTACAACCACATCACGTCCAAGCAGGAAATCCTTTCGCTTGTCGTGTTGGGAATTGCCCGGGAATACACCCATACAATCGAACAAATCGTGTCCTCCAGCGACACTGCGGTAGACAAACTCAAACAAGTCATTGCGCTGCATATCGACATCACCGTTCGCAACCCCGACGGCCTGGCCTCGCTCAACAATGACTGGATGCATCTCCCGCCCGCCGATTTGGCGCTGTTTCTCTCTATGCGCGAATCTTATGAAAACCACTTCAGGACCATCGTAAAAAGCGGAATCGAAAGCGGCGAACTGCGTGCTTTTAATGCCGAGGTGATCATTTTTTCGATGCTGTCAACCCTGCGCACCCTTTATTTGTGGTACGGGAAAAAACCTGATTTTTCACCGGAAATCCTTCACCGCGACCTGCCGGGAATTCTTTTAGAAGGACTTATCTGACAATTTGTAAAAGGTTGTAAAACAACATTCTGGCTTTTTTCAAACGTTATCGTAACCATTTGGTTTTAAATTTTTAAATTTGCATTTCAACTAACAGTTGTTAGTCTTGTAGTTATGGCAAAATTCCATTCTATTCGCGTGGCCGATGTGCATCGCGAAACCAAAGATTGTACGGTTCTAACGTTTGACATTCCGGCTGATTTGCGCCAGGAATTCGCGTTTCGGCACGGACAGCACCTGACGTTTAAAAAGGAAATCGACGGGCAGGAAGTGCGCCGGTCGTATTCGCTTTGTACAACGCCGTCGAGCAATGTCTGGAAAGTGGCGGTCAAAAGGATCAACGGCGGGCTTTTTTCGACCTTTGTCCACGAAAACCTCCATGCCGGCGACACCCTCGAGGTCATGCCGCCCACCGGAGTGTTTGGCGTTCCGGTTGATGCCGTCAAGCCGCGTCATTTTGTGTTTTTTGCAGCCGGAAGCGGGATTACCCCGATATTATCGATCCTGAAAACCCATTTGGAGCAGGAGCCACAAAGCACTGCCCAACTTTTTTATCTCAACCGAAGCGTTAAATCCATTATCTTTAAAGAGGAAATCGAACAGCTCAAAAACGTGTATTTCAATCGTTTTGAAGCTTTTCACTTCCTGACAAAGGAACACCGCAACATTCCGCTTTTCAACGGGCGGTTTACGCAGGAAAAATTGCAGACGCTAACCCGTACGCTGATTGATGTGCCGTCGGTTGACGAATGTTTTGTCTGCGGGCCGGAAGACATGATTTTCCTGATCCGCGACGAGCTCACCGCTGCCGGGCTGGACAGTTCAAAAATCCATTTTGAGCTTTTCAACACCGGACATTCAGCCGCCGACAAACAACGCACCGAACGCGCCCTGGAAAAACGCGTCGAAGGAACCCAGGTAACCATCATCGACGGTGGCAAGGAATTTCACTTTGTCATGGACGATGATTACGACAACATACTCGACGGAGCGCTGGCCGCCGGTGCCGATTTGCCTTTTGCCTGCAAGGGCGGAGTGTGCAGCACCTGCAAATGCCGCGTGGTCGAAGGGACTGTCGAGATGAAAATAAACTACGCACTTGATGAAAAGGAAGTGGCGCAAAATCTGGTGCTGAGCTGCCAGGCCGTTCCCACATCAGGCAAGGTAGTTGTTGATTTTGCAGTTTAAATTACGATAAGCTTAGTTAGGATTTATTCCCATTCTTAAATCTTAATTCTTAAATCTCTAAACAGATGTCAGAAATCGAATTAAAAAATCTGGAAGCGGAATTCGAAAGAAAAATCGCGAATGACGAAAAGATCGAGCCCAAGGACTGGATGCCTGAAAAGTATCGCAAGACCCATATACGTCAAATTTCGCAACACGCGCACTCTGAAATTGTAGGCATGCTGCCGGAAGGCAACTGGATTACCCGCGCGCCATCACTGCGCCGTAAAGTGGCGTTGTTGGCCAAAATCCAGGACGAGGCCGGCCATGGACTGTATCTGTACAGCGCTTGCGAAACGCTTGGTATTTCCCGGGATGAACTGTACGATCAGTTGCATTCAGGCGAGGCCAAATACTCGTCAATCTTTAATTATCCCACCGTTACCTGGGCCGACATGGGCGCCATTGGCTGGCTTGTTGACGGTGCTGCCATCATCAACCAGGTCCCGCTGACTGCAACTTCATACGGGCCGTACGCCCGCGCCATGGTTCGCGTTTGCAAGGAAGAGAGCTTTCACCAGCGCCAGGGATTTGAAATCATGATGACACTTGCTCAGGGAACACCCGAGCAAAAAGAGATGGCCCAGGACGCGTTAAACCGCTGGTGGTGGCCATCGCTGATGATGTTTGGCCCAACCGACGCCGAATCAGTCCACACCGAGCAATCGATGAAGTGGAAACTCAAGCGCAAGACCAATGATGAGCTTCGCCAGCAGTTTGTAGATCAAACCGTTCCGCAAGCCCATCTCATCGGCCTGACCATTCCCGATCCTGATTTGAAATGGAACGAGGAAAAAGGCGGGTATGATTTTGGCCCTATCAACTGGGACGAGTTCTGGCAAGTGGTAAAAGGCCACGGTCCTTGCAACAAGATCCGGATGGAAGCCCGTAAAAACGCCTGGGACAATGGCAAATGGGTTCGCGATGCCGCGATGGCGTATGCCGAGAAGAGTCAACAATTAGTAGTTAACGGTTAACAGTTAACAGCTTACAGTAAATTCCGGAATCCTGGGGCATTATTGTACTAATGAAATTCGTGAATCAAAATCTGTAAACCAAAAATTATCAACTATCCACTTTCTTCTGTAAACTGTTAACCGTCAACTGTAAACTGTAAACTAAAAAAACATGAAAAACTGGCCACTTTGGGAAGTATTTGTCCGCAGCAAAAACGGACTTGAGCACCGCCACTGCGGGAGCCTTCACGCCAGCGATGCCACCATGGCGCTGGAAAATGCCCGCGATGTCTACACCCGCCGCATGGAAGGCGTGAGCATTTGGGTAGTTCCGTCGGCGGCCATCACGGCGTCTAACCCGGAAAACAACGGTGAATTTTTTGAACCCGCGCAGGACAAGGCCTACCGCCACCCAACGTTTTATGAACTGCCGGAGGAGTTAAAGCATATGTGACGAATGTCCAACGTCGAACGGCCATTAAGGACAATTCATTTTCAAATTTCCAAATTTTCAAATTTTCAAATTGAAAAATCTCGTTCAATACATCTACACCATCGCCGACAACGCGCTCATCCTGGGCCAACGCCTGGGCGAGCTCTGCGGTCACGGGCCCAGCCTGGAAACCGATATCGCCATGACCAACATATCGCTGGACCTCTTTGGCCAAACGCGCAGCTACTACCAGTATGCCGCCAGCGTTCTGGGCAACGGCGCAACCGAGGATACCCTGGCATTTTTGCGTCAGGAGCGCGAATACCGCAACGTCCTGCTGGTAGAACAACCCAACACTGACTTTGCCTACACCATGGCGCGTCAGTATCTTTTTGACGAGTTCCACCTGCTTTTGCTCGACGGTTTACAACACAGCGCCGATGACACCCTGCAAGCCATCGCCAAAAAATCCATCAAGGAAGTGTCGTATCACCGCCGCTTCTCGTCTGATTGGATCCTGCGTCTGGGCGACGGAACTGCCGAAAGCCACGATCGCATCCAAAAAGCCATCAACGATCTGTGGGCCTATACCGACGAACTTTTTCACGAAACACCGGCCGAGGCTGAAATGGCCTCACTGGGAGTAGGCGTCAGCGTAAGTACCCTGCGCGAAGCCTGGCTGCAAAACGTAGCCGCGCTGCTCGAAAAAGCCACGCTCCAAATGCCCGAGCAAACCTATTTCCAAAAAGGCGGAAAACAAGGCATTCACAGCGAGCACATGGGATACCTGCTCGCCGACATGCAATACATGCAGCGCACCTTTCCAAACATGACCTGGTAAGGGCTGAACAAAAAAATATTAATTTTCAGGAGCTTAATCCCGCTTTCCGCTGTATCTTTTGCGCCGCGAGGCTTTGCAAAAGGATGCCGCTGCAATCGGGGCTAAGGCTTTTTAGGAAACAGGATGAACACAACGCAAATCGATCCGGCACTGGCCAACCTTCTGGCCAACGTATCCGACCCTGAGATACCGGTTCTCTCGATCATGGACATGGGCGTGGTGCGCAGCGCCCAAATGGTTGACGGCGTTGCCCAAATCCAGATTACCCCAACCTATTCCGGCTGTCCCGCCATGGACGTCATCGGCGACGACATCAAAAAGGAACTTGCCCAACATCAGATTCCCGCCACCGTCAGCCTGGTACTCGCTCCGGCCTGGACCACCGACTGGATTACTCCAAAAGGACGCAAAGCGCTTGAAGATTACGGCATTGCCGCTCCGCTGGACGAATCCGCCGACAAAATGGCGCTTTTGGGCAATGCCAAACTCGTGCGTTGTCCGCAGTGCAAATCCACCAACACCAGACTGGTCAGCCAGTTTGCATCAACCGCCTGCAAGGCCATGTTTCAGTGCAATGACTGTCAGGAGCCTTTTGACTATTTTAAATGTTTGAAGTGAGACTAAAGACTAAAGTCGAAAGATGAAAGGAAAGTGTCGATGACCAATCAAGAATGATAACAAAAAAACAGGTATGAGCTCAATTTTAATCAACATCACCGGAGGAATCGCGACCCTTACGCTTAACCGGCCGGAGGTGTTCAACAGTTTTAACCGTGAAATGGCGCTGGAGATGCAATCGGCGCTCGATAAATGCGCCAGCGATGAATCAGTAAGAGCCATCGTGATCACAGGAGCCGGAAAGGCGTTTTGCGCGGGCCAGGACCTCAAGGAAGTCACCACACCCGAACTTATGCCCGGTTTCCGCAAAATCCTCGAAGAGCATTACAATCCCATCATCACGCGTATCCGCAACATCAACAAGCCTGTCATTGCAGCAGTCAATGGTGTGGCAGCGGGAGCGGGAGCCAACATTGCCCTGGCCTGTGACATTGTAGTTGCAAGTGAGAGCGCCGCATTTATCCAGGCGTTCAGCAAAATCGGACTGGTGCCGGATTCAGCCGGAACATTCTTCCTGCCGCGACTTATCGGGTTCCAGAAAGCATCGGCACTGATGATGCTGGGCGATAAGGTGGGCGCAAAAGAAGCGTTTGAGATGGGCATGATCTATAAATTTTATCCCGTAGCGCTTTTCCAGGAAGAGGTTGAAAAATTGGCCACTACGCTGTCGCAAATGCCGACGCACGCCATCGGGCTCACCAAAAAACTGCTCAACCAATCCATGAACAACAACCTGGATGAGCAGCTTGCCATGGAATCCAATCTGCAAATCGAGGCCAGCGAGTCACACGATTACAACGAGGGCGTCGCTGCATTTATCCAAAAGCGACAGCCTGAATTTAAAGGAAAATAACGCCAGATGACAAACTCAACGCTAAAAGTAGCCGTTATAGGGAGCGGAACCATGGGCAGCGGAATTGCGCAAGTGGCAGCCACGGCCGGATGCAGCGTCATCCTTTACGACACCAATGCTGCCGCTCTGGACAAAAGCAGGTCGCAACTGGACGTCACCCTTTCACGCCTGGTCGAAAAGGAAAAGATCAGCGCGAGCGAGAAAAGCCGCATTGAATCGTCTATTTTCTATGCCAATTCACTGAGTGATCTGGCCGCATCTGATTTGATCATCGAGGCCATTGTCGAAAATCTGGAAGTCAAGAAAAACCTGTTCCGAGAATTGGAAAGCCTGGTTTCGGATGCGTGCATTCTGGCTTCGAACACGTCGTCGCTTTCCATTGCGTCAATCGCGTCGGCCTGCGCCAATCCCGGACGCGTGGTCGGCATACACTTTTTCAATCCGGCGCCGCTCATGCAGCTGGTCGAAGTGATACCCGCCGTTCAAACCAACGTTGACGTGCTGGACAAAACCGTCAGCATTATCGCAAGTTGGAAAAAAACCGTCGCCGTGGCCAAGGATACGCCCGGATTTATCGTCAACCGCGTGGCCCGGCCGTTTTATGGCGAAGCCCTGCGCATTTACGACGAAGGAATGGCCAATCCGGCAACCATCGACTGGGCCATGAAAACCTTTGGAGGGTTCCGGATGGGGCCGTTTGAACTGATGGATTTTATTGGGCACGACGTCAATTATACCGTAACCGAAACCGTTTTTGCCGCGTTTTATTACGATCCGCGGTACAAGCCGTCGTTTACGCAAAAGCGGCTGGTTGAAGCCGGGTTTTTGGGCCGCAAATCCGGACGCGGGTTTTACGACTATTCGGCCGAAATGCCTCAGCCCGATACCGATGAAACGTTGGGACGCGCCATTTTTAACCGCGTTCTGGCCATGCTCATCAACGAGGCCGCCGACGCCTTGCATTTAAACGTTGCATCGGCCGTGGACATTGACAACGCCATGACAAAAGGCGTGAATTATCCAAAGGGCTTGCTGGCCTGGGCCGACGAAATCGGTTTGGACCAATGCGTGCGCACGCTCGACGAATTATACGACGAATATCGCGAAGACCGTTACCGCTGCAGCCCGCTGTTGCGCAAAATGGCGCGAAACAAACAACAATTTTTCCCGTGACGCCAAACGAGATTGTAAATAAAATGTTCGAGAACGACGCGTTCAGTCGTTGGTTGGGAATCTCGGTTGATGAGGTTCAGGCCGGTCGTGCCGTACTTTCCATGACGATCCGTCCGGAAATGACCAACGGATTCGGGATTGCGCACGGAGCCATCACCTATGCCATTGCTGATTCGGCGCTTGCTTTTGCGGCCAACGGTCACGGGCGCCAATCGGTGAGCATCGACACCTCGATCAACCACATCGAATCCCTAAAGGCAGGCGATACAATCGTAGCCACGGCAATGGAAAATGCGCTTAAGAACAAGTTTGGTTTTTACACCATCGAAATAAAAAAACAAGACACTGTTGTCGCGCTGTTCAGGGGAACCGTTTTCCGAAGCGACAAAATCTGGGAACAATCTAAATCTGAAATCTAAAATCCAAAATCTGAAATCACCAGATGGAAGCATACATCATAGACGGCGTCCGCACGCCAATCGGGAGTTATCAGGGAAGTTTATCGGCTGTTCGCGCCGATGACCTGGCTGCCCATGCCATTAAATCGCTTGTTGGAAAACATCCGCAAATTCCGGGTGACGCCTATGACGATGTCATTCTGGGCTGCGCCAACCAGGCAGGTGAGGACAACCGAAACGTTGCGCGTATGTCGCTGCTTTTGGCAGGATTGCCGCAAACCGTTCCGGGCGAAACCGTCAACAGACTTTGCGCTTCGGGATTGTCGGCGGTGGTACAGGCCGGACGCGCCATCAAATCAGGCGACGGACATCTTTTTATTGCGGGCGGAGTCGAGAACATGACGCGCGGCCCACTGGTGGTTTCAAAGCCTTCATCGGCATTTGGTACCGATAGCAAGATGTACGATTCAAGTTTCGGCTGGCGGTTTATCAACCCAAAAATGAAGGATATGTACGGTGTTGATGCAATGGGCGAAACTGCCGAAAACCTTGTCGACAAATACGGCATCTCCCGTGAGGATCAGGACCGGTTTGCACTTCGCAGCCAGCAAAAGGCTACGCACGCCCAACAATCCGGCCGACTGGCGCGCGAAATTGCCGCGGTGCACATTCCGCAGCGAAAAGGCGACCCGATTGCCTTTAATCAGGACGAATTTATCAAACCCAATACTTCGATGGAAGGGCTGGCCAAGTTGCGCGGCGCATTCCGGAAAGACGGCAGCGTAACCGCCGGAAACGCATCGGGGCTTAACGACGGAGCCGCCGCTGTATTGGTCGCATCGGCTCAGGCAGTCGAGAAGTACAACCTGAAACCACTGGCCCGGATCGTGAGTTCAGCCGTGGTAGGCGTCGAACCCCGCATCATGGGTATCGGACCTGTTGAAGCCAGCAAAAAGGCACTTGAAAAAGCCGGACTTTCCCTGACCGACATCGACATCATCGAGCTCAACGAAGCCTTTGCCGCCCAAAGTATTGCGTGCATTCGCGAACTTGGACTAAAGGATGACGACGCCCGGATCAATCCTAACGGCGGGGCCATTGCACTCGGACACCCGCTGGGCATGTCGGGTGCGCGCATTGCGTATTCGGCCGCGCTGGAACTGTCGCTTACCGGAAAACGCTACGCCCTTGTGACCATGTGCATAGGCGTTGGGCAAGGGTATGCGATGATTATTCAAAATGAACAATTAACAGTTAACAATTAGCAGTTAACGCTTGGTCACGGTTCCGCAATCTGCCGGCAACCGACAACCGATAACCGACAACCAAATAT
>CAZIBV010000035.1:13973-16746 GCA_964537345.1 uncultured Flavobacterium sp.
GTCACGGTTCCGCAATCTGCCGGCAACCGACAACCGATAACCGACAACCAAATATGAAACTACAAAACTATATCAACGGACAGTGGGTGAGCGGTCAAACTGACGGCACGCCGCTGATCGATTCGGTGACGGGCGAGGAAATCGCGCGGGCCTGTACGCAAGGCATCGACTTTAAAAAAGTGCTGGAATACGCGCGCACCACAGGCGGAGCCAAGTTGCGAAAGATGACGTTCCAGGAGCGCGGAAACATGCTCAAAAAATTGGCGCTTTACCTTTCCAAACGCAAGGAACAGTTTTACGACATCAGCTATCGCACCGGCGCCACCCGCGTCGATTCGTGGATTGACATCGAGGGCGGTTTTGGTAACCTGTTTGCCAATGCGTCGCTCCGAAAGTTGTTCCCGAACCAGCCGTATGACGTAGAGGGCGACCCGATCGACCTGTCAAAAGGCGGGCGCTTTATGGCGCATCACATCCTGGTGCCCAAACAAGGCGTCGCCGTACACATCAACGCGTTTAACTTTCCCGTTTGGGGAATGCTGGAAAAATGCGCCGTCAACTGGATGGCCGGAATGCCAGCCGTTGTAAAACCCGCCACTTCAACTTCCTATCTGGCCGAGGCCGTGGCGCGTGAAATCATCGCGTCGGGAATTTTGCCGGAAGGCGCGTTGCAACTCATTTGCGGATCGGCAGGCGACATGCTGGATTACGTCGATTCGCAGGATGTAGTTACGTTTACCGGATCGGCTGACACAGGGCGCAAACTCAAGGCGCATCCGCGAATCATCTCTGAGTCGGTGCCTTTCAACATGGAAGCCGACTCTCTCAATGCATCGGTTTTAGGCCCGGACGCCATTCCGGGAACGCCGGAGTTTGATTTGTTTGTGAATCAGGTGCGCAGCGAAATGACGGTCAAGTGCGGACAAAAATGTACCGCAATCCGCCGCATCATCGTTCCTGAAAATCTTATCGAAGACGTTCAGATCGCCCTGGGCAAGGCACTCGACAAGGTAACCATCGGCAACCCGCGCCTCAAGGAAGTTCGCATGGGATCGTTGGTGAGTGCCGAGCAGGTTGAGGAGGTAAAACTCCGCACCCGCGAGATAGCCAAAACCGCCGCCATCGTTTACGGCAATTACGACGCGATTCAGGCGGTTGGTGCCGATGCCGCAAAAGGAGCTTTTATCAGCCCGATGGTGCTGCGTGAAGACCGTCCGTTTGAAAATCTGGCGGTTCACGAAACCGAGGCATTTGGTCCGGTAGCGACACTGATGCCCTACAAAAATATTGACGAAGCCGTCGAACTGGCGCGAATGGGCAAGGGCTCGCTCGTGTCGTCGATTGTCACCAACAGCGATACAACGGCCCGCGAATACGTAGTGGGCGCCGCATCACATCACGGACGCATCCTGGTGCTCAACCGCGAAAACGCCAAGCAAAGCACCGGACACGGATCGCCAATGCCGCAATTGGTTCACGGCGGGCCCGGACGTGCGGGCGGTGGCGAGGAAATGGGCGGACTGCGCGGTATCAAACACTATATGCAGCGTTGCGCCATTCAGGGATCGCCGACTACGCTTACCGAGATTACCGGAATTTATCAGCCCAACTCAGCCTACAAGGAAGCTGCACAGCATCCGTTTCAGTACTACTGGGATGACATCGAGCCGGGCATGTCGATCAAGACGCACAAGCGCACGGTTACCGATACGGATATCATCAACTTTGCAAACCTAACCTGGGATCATTTTTACGCCCACACCGATATCACATCGCTCAAAGGAAGCATTTTTGAAAAACGCACCGCGCACGGCTACTTTATCCTGGCCGCTGCAGCCGGACTTTTTGTGTGGCCGGGCAAGGGTCCGGTTGCCGCAAATTACGGCCTCGAGGAATGTCGTTTCCTGCGGCCCATCTACCACAATGACACTATGTACGTACGCCTTACGTGCAAGCAAAAAATTGAACGCGACCACCGCGGCGAGGAAATGCCGTCGGGAATTGTAAAATGGTTTGTCGAAGTGTTTGATCAAAACGACGAACTCACCGCCATCGCGACCATTTTGACCATGGTGCAAAAGCGTTCGCCGTTTAAAACAATCGACCGATCCAACATCGCCGACTACCTTAAAAAGCTCACCAACGATCACAAACCGGCTTGGGGAATCATGACGCCGCAACACCTGGTCGAGCACCTTGAGGAGCAATACCGATATGCGGCCAACCAAATGGGCGAGTTTGAAATCGCCACGCCGGCCGAGCATCTGGACAAGTTCCGCGAGACGATTTTTAACCACAAGCCTATGCCGCGTGGACATCAGCATCCCCTTATGAAGCAAGGCGAAACCCAACCGCTCATGCACCCTGATTTGGAAACGGCCAAGGCCAAACTACTGGAAGCCATGGACGCCTACGAGCTTTTCTTTAAGGAAAATCCCGATGTGCGCACCAAGAACGTGGTGTTTGGCATGATGGACAAGTTTGAGTGGGATTTGCTGGCCACGAAACATTTTAACCATCATTTCAGCCAGTTTGGAATTTTGGATTAGGAGCCGGGAACCTGCTGTGCGCTGTATCTTTTTTTGGCCACAAACCAAAAGTTACAACCAGCAGGAAACGCCAAAAAAAGGATGCCGCTTCCATCAGGGCTAGGGCACTCAACACAAATAAAACAATTACCATGAGTCAAGCATACGTAAAACAGGACATACAAGACAACATCGCCACGATCGAGTTTTTTCACCCCGACCAGAATTCACTGCCGGGCAGCATT
>CAZIBV010000035.1:16846-24113 GCA_964537345.1 uncultured Flavobacterium sp.
TGCACCTACAATCCGGAAGCCATGGCCGAAATGAAAAAAATCTTCTGGAAAGGAACCGATGATTGGGACCAGCTTTTAACCGAACGAGCGGCCATCAGCGGACGCTTGGTTTTGAGCGATTTTACGAAGAAGACATTGGAGAAGTTTAAGTAAGACGAAAGACGAAAGACGAAAGACGAAAGACAAAAGATACAAGAGGAAAGACGAAAGACAGACGAGGAAAGAGGAAAAGACGAAAGACAAAAGAGATCTTTAAACTTCCTTGAACTTTAGACTTTAGACTTTGGACTTTAGACTAAAAACAATGATATACGAATTCAAGGGTTTTATTCCCGTCATTCACGAGAGTGCGTTTATCCACCCGCAGGCGGCCGTTACCGGAAATGTGATTATCGGTAAGAACGTCTATGTCGGGCCGGGTGCTGCCATTCGCGGCGATTGGGGCGGAATTGTCATTGAAGACGGCTGCAACGTTCAGGAAAACTGCACCATTCACATGTTTCCGGGCAAGGAGATTGTGCTCCGCGAAGGGGCGCACGTAGGCCACGGAGCCATCATCCACGGAGCAAATCTGGGGCGCAACTGCCTGATCGGGATGAATGCCGTCATCATGGACGACGCGCAAATTGGCGATGAATGCATTGTGGGCGCCCTGAGTTTTGTGAGGGCTGAAATGGTAATCCCGGCGCGCAAAGTCGTAGTGGGAAATCCGGCTCAGATTGTCAGGGACGTCACCGACGACATGATTGAATGGAAAACCAAGGGCACGGAGTTGTATCAACAGTTGCCGCGCGAAATGTACGAAACCTGGAAGGCTGTCGAACCGCTGCGGGAAATTCCCAAAGACCGCCCAACGCAAGAAGCGTTTTATCAAACCCTGGAAGCGTTCCGAAAAAAATGATTAAAGTTCCGGAAGACATTCGGGAACCTCAAATTAAAGATATGATTGAATTTAAAATGCCCAAAATGGGCGAAAGCATTCAGGAAGCGACCATCATCCGCTGGCTCAAGCAGGTAGGGGAGGCCGTGACCGAAGGCGAAATACTGGTTGAGGTGGCTACCGACAAGGTGGACAATGAAGTGCCGTCGCCGGTAAGTGGCATTGTGCGCGAAATCCGTTTTGCTGAAAAAGACCTTGTTCAGGTAGGTGAGGTGATGGCCGTGATCGATGGGGATGAAAGTGTGGGCGAAAAGCAAAAGACAACTGCTACTTCAATACCGGCAACCAACCCCCAACCAGCACCCGTTAGTCAGCCATCTGCCGACAACCGACAACCAACAACCGCCAACCAACTAAAATCCAACCCCGACGCGTTCCTGTCGCCGCTCGTCATATCCATCGCACAAAAAGAAAACCTGTCCCTGGAAGAAGTGCAAAGCATTCCCGGTTCAGGTGCCGACGGACGTATCCGCAAAAGCGACATATTCAATTATCTCAAAAACCGGAAGTATCCGCTGCGAAGCGAAAATTCCACGACCCAAGGCGCAATTTCCAAACCAGTGTGGGAAGAACTTGGTTTTCAGGCGCCCAAGGTCCAAATGCGCGAAAATGACCGCGTGATCGAAATGGACCGCATGCGCCAGATGATAGCCGGCCACATGGTGTATTCCAAACAGACCTCGCCGCACGTTACGTCTTACGTCGAGGCCGATGTGACCAACCTGGTCAAGTGGCGCGAAACCCACAGGGCTGCATTTGAGCAAATGCACGGGCAAAAACTTACGTTTACGCCGGTATTTGTTCAGGCGGTAGCCAAAGCCGTTGCCGATTTCCCGATGATCAACATTGCTGTCGACGGTAACAAAGTCATTGTGCGAGGCAACATTAACATCGGTATGGCCACGGCGCTCCCAACCGGAAACCTGATTGTTCCCGTTGTAAGGGACGCCGATCAAAAAGGCCTGCACGAACTGGCCGCCGACGTTAACCGTTTGGCCGACGCTGCCCGTACCGGAATGCTCAAGGCCGATGACATTCAGGGATCGACGTTTACCATATCGAATGTCGGGACGTTTGGAAGCCTGATGGGTACTCCGATTATCAATCAGCCGGAAGTGGCGATTCTGGCGCTTGGCATCATCAAGAAACGGCCGGAAGTCATTTCAGGTACGTCGGGCGATGAGATCGCCATCCGCAGCATGATGTTCCTCTCGCTGTCGTTTGACCATCGCGTGGTTGACGGTTATCTGGGCGGATCGTTCCTGCGCCGCGTAGCCGATTATTTAGAACAGTTTGACATCAATTCCCCAATATAAAATTATCTGAAATGCAACACATCAAGGAAAACCTCCAACACAGCGGCCGCGAACGATCGATTGACCTGAACACGTCTGTGATGGGCACAGTTTTTACCGATCATATGTTTATCTGCGATTACGCCGACGGACAATGGCAAAACCCGCGGATCGAGCCCCTGGCTACTATTGCCACGCACCCGGCCGCCATGGCTTTGCACTACGGCCAGGCCATTTTTGAAGGCATGAAAGCCACCAAAACCGCCGACGGTACGCCGTTGCTGTTTCGTCCTAATCACAACGCCGAGCGATTCAATTTTTCAGCCCGACGCATGGGAATGCCGGAAGTTCCAACCGAGCTTTTCCTGGAAGGCCTCAAGCGATTGGTGTCGGTAGAGCGGAACTGGATTCCGGGCAACGACGGAACCGCGCTTTACCTGCGTCCGTTTATGTATGCCGACGAACCTTTTATCGGGATGCGCGCGGCCAAAACGTATAAGTTTATCATTATGGCATCGCCGTCAGGCCCATTCTTTTCACGCCCGATAAAGCTTTGGGCTGAAACACAGTACATCCGTGCGGCTCAGGGCGGAACAGGAGAGGCCAAGGCTGCCGGAAACTATGCAGCGGCCATCTTGCCTACCGAGATGGCGCGTCAAAACGGATACGACCAGGTGCTGTGGCTGGATGCGAATGAGTTTGAATACGTTCAGGAAGCCGGAACGATGAACATTTTTTTCAAAATTGGCAATGTGGTGGTCACGCCCAACCTGAGCGGAACCATCCTGGCGGGCATCACGCGTTTGAGCGTCATTGAATTGCTGCGCGACAAAGGTTTTGAGGTTCAGGAGCGACCCATCAGCATGACCGAACTGCTCGAAGCCGCCAAAAACGGAACGCTGGAGGAAGCCTGGGGAGCTGGAACCGCCGTATCAATCGCACCAATTGAAGAAATCGCGTACAAAGACCAGGTGATAAAATTCCCGAAACAGGAACTATCGGCCAACGTCAAGAAATGGCTGGATGGAATCAAAATGCAAAAAGAAGAGGATAAATTCAATTGGATGGTCAAAGTGCAGTAATGCGGCCAAATTGAAAAACAAAGGTGATGCTGGAAAAATCAATTTTACAAAAAGCTTTTGCAACCATGGCTACGGCCAAGGCGATGGCTGATTATTACGAAGAGAATTTTAAAACCGTTTCAAAATACGTTCACGCCACATCGCGCGGACATGAAGCCGTGCAGATTGCCGTGGCCATGCAGCTCTTGCCGCAGGATTACGCCTTTCCGTATTACCGGGATGATTCGATGCTGTTGGGCATTGGCATGCAGCCGTATGATTTGATGCTGCAACTGATGGCCAAACGCGACGATCCGTTTTCAGGCGGACGCACTTATTATTGCCACCCGAGCCTTCGCGATGCCGACAAGCCCAAAATCCCGCACCAGAGTTCGGCTACCGGCATGCAGGCGATTCCCGCCACCGGAGCAGCCATGGGTTTTTGGTACAAGGAAGCCACGGGATTGTCAACCGATGAGGTGAAGCCCGTAGTGGTTTGTTCGCTGGGCGATGCATCGGTGACCGAGGGCGAAGTGGCCGAAGCGTTCCAGATGGCGGCGCTCAAGCAGTTGCCTATTTTGTATCTGGTTCAGGACAATGGCTGGGACATATCGGCGAATGCCAAGGAAACCCGCGCCCAGAACGCTTTTGAATACGCCAAAGGTTTCAACGGGATTGAAGCGATTTCAATCGATGGCGCAAACTTCACTGAAAGTTATTTGGCGATTCGTAAAGTATTGGAGACGATGCGCACCGAGCGCCGGCCGTTTTTGGTTCACGCAAGGGTTCCGCTGCTTAATCACCATACATCGGGCGTGCGGATGGAGTGGTACCGCGATGATCTGGACGAGGCGCGCAGCCGCGATCCGTATCCGGTTTTGCTCAGGCAGATGCAGGATGCAGGATTCACATCAGATGAAATCCGAAAAATAGAAAATGACGCGTGGACTAAAGTCAAGAACGATTATAACAACGCGCTAAAAGCCGAAGATCCGCGGCCGGAAGATTTGTTTACGCATGATTTTGCCCCGACGCCCGTAACCGAGGAGCTGGGCGAGCGCAACCCTGAACGCGAAGACAAGGTCGTCATGGTTGATTGCGCCTTGTTTGCCGTTGAGGAACTGATGCGCGAACACAAGGAATGCCTGCTTTACGGACAGGACGTGGGCGCCCGATTGGGAGGCGTTTTTCGCGAGGCGGCCACTTTGGCGCAAAAGTTTGGCGACGAAAGGGTTTTTAACACACCGATTCAGGAAGCGTTTATCGTGGGGTCGACCGTCGGGATGTCGGCGGTAGGATTAAAGCCAATTGTCGAAGTCCAGTTTGCCGATTACATCTGGCCGGGACTTAACCAATTGTTTACCGAGGTGGCGCGTTCGTGTTACTTGTCAAACGGGAAATGGCCGGTATCGATGGTTTTGCGCGTCCCGATTGGTGCCTACGGAAGTGGCGGCCCTTATCATTCCTCGTCGGTTGAAAGTGTTTTGACCAACATCCGGGGAATCAAAATCGCTTACCCAAGTAACGGCGCCGATTTGAAAGGCTTGATGAAGGCTGCTTATCACGACCCCAATCCTGTGGTGATCCTGGAGCACAAGGGCCTTTATTGGTCAAAAGTGAAAGGAACCGAGACGGCCCGTGTCAATGAACCTTCGACGGATTATATTTTGCCTTTGGGGCGTGCCAATGTCGTTCAGGAAATCTGGCCGCAGGACGCGGATGAAACGCTTGTCGTGATTACTTACGGCATGGGTGTGCACTGGGCGCTGAATGCGTCGGCGGACATGCAGGACAAAGTTGAAATCGTCGATTTGCGGACGTTGTATCCGCTGGACGAGGAAACTATTGTCAAGTCGGTAAAAAAGGCTAAAAAATGCCTTGTCGTTACTGAAGAGCCGGTGAACAATTCCTTTGCGCGAAGCCTGGCCGGAATGATTCAGGAAAAATGCTTTACATTCCTCGATGCCCCCGTGATGGTGATCGGGTCAGAAAATCTGCCCGCCATTCCGCTAAACGCCACGCTCGAACAGACAATGATCCCATCGGCCACAAAAGTCCGCGCCAAAATGCTGGAGCTGTTGGATTACTAACAGTTTGAGGCGTTAAAGTAATGTCAAAAATCCCTGGGGTTTGGTCAAGGCCCTGGGGATGCTTATTTTTGTAAATGCCGTATTGGCGTTCCTCTTTTCCCTACAATCACGGGAGGTAAATCAAAAATAAGTTTTATGGAATTTGTACAGATAAACGCCCAAACGGGTGATCACCCAATTTTTGCGCGTTCAGAAATTGCCGGTTTCCTGGCAAAACATCTTGAACAGTACGGCGATTCGGTTGGGGATATCCTAAACTGTATCAGTTATGTCATGGATCCGGATAGGGGAGGCAATATACTGATCGGCCTTGAGGGAGACAATATTGCAGGTGTCACCGTGTTGAACCATACAGGCATGTCCGGTTACATTCCCGAGAATATTTTGGTGTATATCGCAGTTGATGGCGCTCACCGCGGCAAGGGATACGGAAAGGCTTTGATGCAACGGGCGATTGAAGTATCAAAAGGGAGTATCGCACTGCACGTCGAACCTGAGAATCCGGCGGTGTTCCTGTACGAAAAACTGGGTTTTACCAGCAAATACCTTGAAATGCGACTAACTCAATAATGGCTTTCCTGACACTTTACCGAAACAAATTAGAGGAAAATTTTAGCTTTCTCGACCAAATGTTCGCCGGCCGCGGAATCCATTGGGGCGTGGTTTCAAAGATTTTATGCGGAAATGCTTTGTATATCAGGGAATTGCTCGCGCTGGGCGTTACCGAGGTTCACGATTCGCGGATTTCAAACCTCAGGAAGGTAAAATCCTTGGCGCCCGATGTTCAAACCGTTTACATAAAACCACCGGCAAAACGCAGCATTCCGGGGATCGTTCGTCATGCCGACGTCAGTTTCAACACGGAACTAGCTACGATACGGATGTTGTCAAGTGAAGCCGTCCGGCAGCAAAAACAGCATAAAGTTATCATCATGATTGAGATGGGCGACCTGCGCGAAGGGGTGATGGGCGATGAACTCGTGGACTTTTACCGACAGGTTTTGAGTATGCCCAACATTACCATCAGTGGCATCGGAACAAACCTGAATTGCCTGAACGGTGTCATGCCGACTCAGGATAAACTTATCCAACTCAGTCTTTACAAGCAACTTGTCGAGGCCAAACTGGGAATTTCCATTCCATGGGTTTCGGGCGGAACGTCGGTTGCCATTCCGCTTATTTTGCGAAATGTCCGGCCCATGGCGGTCAATCATTTCCGGATTGGCGAGGCGTTGTTCTTTGGAAAGGATTTGTTTACAGGTCATACCATTGACGGCATGAACGATGAGGTTTTTAGGTTGAGTGCCGAGATTATCGAGATCAATGAAAAGCCGGCCATTCCATCGGGCGAACTTGGTCCCAATGTCACGGGGAGCGTACAGGAAATTCCTGACGCCGGCGACTTGGGAGCCACCTCGCTGCGGGCCATTCTCGACATCGGACTCCTGGACATGCAGCCGCAGTATCTTATTCCCGACGATTCAGGGGTTGCATTGATTGACGCCAGTTCCGATATGCTTGTAGCGGATATTTCCGGAAGTACACAGTCATATTCGGTGGGCGATGTCATTTCTTTCAAACTGCAGTACATGGGCGCCCTTTACCTGCTTAATTCAGCCTATGTTGAAAAGCGGATTGCCTGACACATGTCAATAAAAAAACCGCCCAAATGGCGGCCTTTCTCTTTTTACTTTCTTTTTTCCGGAGGGTACTGCGAGAGGATTCTCGAAACAAATTCCCTGACTTTCTCATCTTTTTTTACGGCATCGCGCGTAAGGGTTCCGCGACCTTCGCCCTGCCAGATCAATTCCTTTCTGGCTGCGTCGATAAAGTCGATATACAGCGTTCCCTCGGTATTGGTTGATACCGACGAATAACCGC
>CAZIBV010000036.1:0-2432 GCA_964537345.1 uncultured Flavobacterium sp.
GGCAGCACGTCGGTCGAATTAAAATTGCTCACATTAAAGCTCACCGTTACCGTCCGCGAATCGCACAAAAGCCCGACATTGTCAACAACCACCGTGGCATCGGGCAATTGGCTGTTGAGCTTGGTCACTACGACGTTCACCATGACCATGTCCCAATCAGACGTTATCTGGATCTGCGCGGCCGAATCGCCAATCTCAATGTTGTTTTCTATCAGATATACATCAAGATCCATGTTGTAAAGCGTGTCCGATCCGGTAAACGAATTGGTTCCGTTAAACGCGTTTTCTTCAGGATTCAGATCGTTTGACAGCGCGTTGGTGTTGATCCTAAGTCGCTCATTCGCCGCCAGATCGACATCGCCTTCCCACGCCAGAAACCCGATTTTCGCATCCTGGTTATCAATGACGTTCAGGCTGTTGAGCGTTATGTTGATTTGCGACGGAACCGCCTGTAAACCGTCGTAAATGTTGAGCTGGTTAAGCGGCAGCGACTCGTTTTCATACACCACCAAAATTGCCCAGCCGGCAAAATTTGTCCTGTTCCGGAAATGCGAATCAAGAAATCCGGAAACATCCAGTCCCTGCAAGGTATAGGTGCCGTTTCCGGTGTTTTGGATTTGCGTCGTGACATCGGCAAAAGCGCTGAAATAGTCCAGCGTCAGGTTAAATGTGGTGCGCTGATAAGCAAAAGTGCGCGTGGCCGAAACGCTCTCGCCGTTGAGCGATACCGCAAAATCGCCCGTTCCGCAGCCAGCCCAGTACAAATACGCCGCAATGATCGTATCGTCGGGGTTCAGGGTAAGCGAAGCCGATGATTCGGTCAGGATGGTTGGCGTTACCATAAAGGAATTTTCCTGAGGATTCAGCGTATTTCCTGCAAACGTAAAGTCATACCGGCCGTTTAGCTGCGTAAAAAGCGCAACATCCTGCCCGTAAAAACCGGTTGAGATCAGCAAAAAAAGAAGAAGCAGACTTTTTTTCATAGACCGGATCGAGCGGTTGATGTGCGACCGACAAATTTCAATCGCCTAAAATTAGCCAATTCACCATAAAAATCAGTAATTTTCGCACATATTAAGCGATATGGCCAAAAATCCCACGGTCCGACGATATGAAGCTGCCGATGCACCGCGCTGGAATGAATTCATCAGCCAGGCCCGCAACGCAACCTTTTTGTACAACCGCGGTTTTATGGATTATCACGCCGACAGGTTTGAAGATTATTCCCTGATCATTGCCGACGGCGACAAATGGCTGGCCGTTTTACCGTCGCATCGCCAGGAGAATGTTGTACTTTCTCACTGGGGGCTTACCTATGGCGGATTGGTTTATGACGATTTGCGCTTGCCTGATGTCATTGAGATTTTCAGGGAAGTTCTTACGTTTTTGAATCGCGCCCAAATCGAAACTTTTAAAGTTAAACTGATTCCGGGCATTTATTGCGCCCGTCCGTCCGACGATCTGGCTTATGCGCTTTTTTTGGCCGATGCAAAACTTATCCGCCGGGATTCACTCTCGGTTCTGGATTTGTCGCGGCCCATTAACTTTGAGAAAGATCGCCGACGCACGATTCGCCGAGGCGCTTCCCGTGGCTTGCGAATTGTCGAGGAGGCTTTATTTGAACCTTTTTGGAATCAGGTGCTCATCCCCAATTTGCAGCATAAACACGGTGTGGGTCCGGTTCATTCGCTGGAGGAAATCTCGCTTTTACACAGTCGGTTTCCTGAGAATATCCGGCATTTCAATGTTTATCAAGGCGATAAGATAGTGGCCGGAACCACGGTTTTTGAATCAGGAAATGTGGCCCACCCGCAATACGTTTCAGTAAACGAGAACAAAAACAACCACGACGCGCTGGATTTTCTGTACCATTTTTTGGTGACCGAGGCGTTTGCCCATAAGCGCTTTTTTGATTTTGGCATTTCAAATGAACAGCAAGGAACCAAAGTCAATCGCGGACTCATTTTCTGGAAAGAGAGTTTTGGCGCGTCAACGGCTGTCCAGGACTTTTATGAAGTCGGCACTCAAAACCACCACTTGCTTAATCACGTGATGATATGATCCCATTTCTCGACCTAAAATCCATAAATAAACCTTTTGAAGCCGCCTTTCACGAAAAGCTCGGGCAGGCGCTCGAACGTTCCTGGTTTATTTTGGGCGATGAGGTGGCCAAATTTGAACGTGATTTTGCGCAATACTGTGGCGCCCAGCACTGCATCGGGGTAGCCAACGGGCTTGATGCCTTGACGCTGATCTTTAAAGGTTATATCGCTTTGGGGCAGATGCGTCCCGGCGATGAAGTCATCGTGCCAGCCAACACCTATATTGCAAGCATTCTGGCGGTCTTGCACGCTGATTTGGTTCCTGTTTTGGTTGAACCCGACGCCGCCACCTTTAACCTTGATCCAACCCTGATCGAGGAAAAAATCACG
>CAZIBV010000036.1:2532-14550 GCA_964537345.1 uncultured Flavobacterium sp.
AAAAACAACGGAGTGGAAACCATGATTCACTATCCGGTGCCGCCACACAAGCAAAAGGCGCTGGCCGACTGGAACCGGCTTTCGTTTCCGATAACCGAGCGAATTCACCGGGAAGCACTGAGTTTGCCGCTCTACCCGGCTTTGAGCGACGATCAGGTGAGTACCATCATTTATTTGATAAATCAATTTAGATGAACATTTTACAGCGCATTAAATATTATCTGTTTATAAAACTTCGCATCCTCAAGTACAATCTGCTATCGGATTGCAAAAGGGTTGACAGAAAGCCTGATCTTCATTTTCCGCTTTTGCTCAAGGGAAAAGGAAGTATCCGGTTTGGACAGAATTTTCAGAACGGCGTTGTCTTGGCGCACCATTACTACTCGGGATACAATTATATTCTGGCCGTTAATGATGATTCCAGGGTTGAGATCGGCAACAATGTGGTGATGGCCAACGGCGCGTCGATTCAGGCGGTTTCAACCGTTACCGTGGGCGATCATTCGATGATTGGCATCAATTGTTTCCTGATCGATACCGACGGACACGATCTTCACCCCGACAGGCGGATGGACGGCGACATCAAGACTGCGCCCATCACAATCGGCAAAAACGTCGTGATATTTTACGAATCGATCATCATGAAAGGCGTAACCATTGGCGACAATTCGATTATCGGCGCGCGATCAATCGTCACCAGCGACATTCCGCCCAATGTTTTTGCCGCGGGAAGTCCGGCGCGTGTAATCAGGAGTTTGATTTGAGGTTTATCGGCCAACATACATTGTACAAGGTTTTATCGCTCAATGCGATATCAGTTGTCGTGAGTTTTTTGGCCGGACTGATTTCAACCAATATCGTATCGACCTATCTCGGTACGTCGGGAATGGCCTTGCTCGGAAGTTTCCGCAATTTTATTGGAATGATGAAATCGGCGGCCACGCTGGGCGTCAACAATTCAGTGGTCAGGCTGCTGATAGAAAACAAGGAAAATCCAAGCGAAGTATCCAGGATTTATGCTACTTTTTTCTGGATATTTCTGATTTTCTCGGTGGTTTTGGTCATCCCGATACTGGCTTTTGCCGTTCTATTATCGGAATTTCTTTTCAGTACACCCGATTACCACTTTCCAATCAGGTTTTTTTCGCTGGCCCTGCCGCTAGCAACTTTAAACGTCTTTTGGCTGGCGGTCTACAACGGATTGGAAGCCTTCCGGAAAATCGTCTGGATACAGGTCATTTCAACCGTGGTCAGCGTTGCCATTACGGTGGCATTTGTGGTGCGCGGTGATATGATGCTCGGATTGGTGTCGCTTGCAGTGGCCGAGGTTGGAATTGTGGGCGTGACTTACCTGTTTGTCAGGCAAAATGCCCAATACTTCAAGTTCGATCCCAAAAAATTCATCAGTAAAAAGTACTGGCCGGTCATCAGGAATTTTTCTGCTATGGCTTTGCTGAGCGCGATCATAGTGCCGCTTACCGCTATTTTGATCCGCAGGGAAATCATTCAAACCTACGACATAGAAACCGCCGGGATTTGGGATGGCGCCACCCGATTGTCAGGTTTTTACATGTTGATTTTTAATTCCGGGCTTTCACTTTACTACATGCCCAGGCTTTCCGGACTAAGCAGTAACCGCGAATTCAGGGATGAATTGAAAACCTACTTTAAACTACTTTTGCCTTTGTTTGCCGGATTGATGGGATTGGTTTACCTGCTTAGGTTTTGGGTGGTCGATATTGCATTCAGTCCTGAATTTGAACCCATAACGCAAGTGATTGGCTGGCAACTCGCGGGCGATCTGGTTCGCGTAATGACTTTGGCGTTTGGCTTTCAGATTGTCGTGAAAACCATGATGAAAGAATACGTTGTGGCCGAATTCGCGTACAATCTTATCTATTTCTGGCTATCAGTTTCATTGCTTAAAACCGATGCGGTATCCGGCGTGCTGCAAGGTTATTTTTACGCCAACCTGTTTTCGCTGACCGTCATGCTGATTGTATTCAGAAAGGTTATCGCAGGGCGGCCGTAAATTTCTCGAGATATCGCTCCGTTACCTTTAGATAATCATGCTCCCGCTCCACAAATTCCCGCGCCCTTTTTCCCATGGCGTCAATTTCCTGCGGATTGTCAATCAACCTCGACAATTCATCAACAATCGCCTGAACGTCCGGCAAGGCGTTTACCGCAACGCTGTTAGTGAGATGGTAATAATCCGTGAATTCCTTTTCGGCACCCGTAAAGACCACTTTTCCCTGTGCCATCGCCTCGAGTGCGTTGTATCCCTGATCGTAGGCATACACCTGATCGAGAAGGATGTGGCACGAATCATAAGCCTTAATGTAGTCGACGTACGGCAGATTTTCGGCAACGATGATTTTTACTTGATCGCCGTATTTTGATTGTATGATCTGCAAGGCCTTTTCAAAGAAACCGATGCCTTTTTTGTGGTAATTCCATCGGTTGATGCCCAGAAAAATCACCACCGGGCCCTGCGCCACATCGGTTTGGCTTTTCAGGTTACCGATGTTGACCGGATTGGGAATCATGCCCAAATACTTTGGCTGGCCTTGCATGGCGATGTGATAATCCATGTCGGTCGCAATAAAACCTGAAACCAGATCCGTCATCCGCTCGTGGTGCTTTTTGTAAGCATCGGTCAACGACGGAAGCGCGTAAAGGTATTCATACGCAAGCGATCGGTCGGCCAGATACGGATCAAGCAGCGAATAACGGAACCGCCCATCGGCGCAAGCCTTCATAAACGAATAATCGGTACCGGAACACAGGCAAAAAACCGGACCGTTTTGCCCTGAAAGTTTTTTGAGCAACCGGTATTCCATCTGCAAAGGCGCAAACAAAGGTGTTTCGCTGATCAGCTGAACTACGTCATAATCGCGGAGTTTGGGCAGCAACTTTTTAAACCGCCAGCCGTATTCCCAATGCGCCAGGTCTTTTTTGGTCAGCCTGAAAACAATTTGCCGGAACAGATTTGGGAGCCCGTTTTTAAAGAAATGCGCTTCAATCGAGAGGTCAACCGGGTAGTTTTTAAAGTTGTCGCCCGTTCCAACCAGCGTTACCGTGTGCCCAAGCGCCTGCAAACCTTCTTTTAACGTGTTGTGCAGCCGCGAATATTCGCCCACCAGTAAAATGCGCATGTTTGTTATATTTGTTTTCCGAAAGTAGGAATTCTACCCATACCGTGCAAAATCACCCACCCAAAATATGTCTTGTAGGACACAGTCTGGCTTCAGGCGGTGCCGAAAAGGCGATGGCGGCGCTCTCGCAATTTTTTACCCGGGCCGGCATCGAGGTTCACCTGGTGATTGTGGTTGACGAGGTTTCCTATCCGTTTGACGGTACGCTTGTCAATCTTGGGCTGTGCACTTCCCGCGTCGCCAAATTCCTGCAACTGTATCGTTATTTAAGGCTTCACCGCTTTGACTACATCATCGATTTCAGGATGCGGCCGGGCTTTTGGCAAGAGTGGATTACCCAAAAAATCATTTATAACGCCCCCGTTGTTTATACCGTCCACAGCGCGAATCTGGAGTGGTATTTTCCCGCAAACACAACGCTGGGCAGATGGCTGTATCAAAAGGCGTTTGCCGTAGTTCCCGTCAGTCAGGCGATGGCCGGGCTTTTGGAAGTTTACGGGCTTAAAAACGTTGAGGTTATTCCCAATCCGCTGCCAGTTGACGCAATAAGCGCAATGGCAACTGATGAAGTTTCCGTGCCTGACCGATTTATCCTCGCAGTAGGCCGGATGGACGCCAACAAACAATTTGACCGTCTGATTGAAACCTACGCAAAATCTACCTTGCCCACGCGCGGGATTTCGCTGGTTATTTTGGGCGATGGACCACAGCGCACAATGCTGCAAAATCAGGTTTCATCATTGAATCTGGATGATAAAGTGCTGATGCCGGGCGCCGTTTCCAATCCGTATCCGTATTTTAAAAAGTCGATGTTTTTGGTGCTTTCGAGCAGGGTCGAAGGGTTGCCCACCGTCATTTTGGAAAGTCTCTGCTGCGCCACACCCGTCGTCTCGTTTGACTGTCCAACCGGTCCTTCACAACTGATCTTCCACCGCCAAAACGGGCTTTTGGTTACCAATCAGGATTTTGAGGAGTTTTTAAAGGCGATGGAAGAACTATCGTCAGACGAGGCCTTCCGCCTGGAATGCAAAGCCAACGCACCGCTTGGACTTGACGCCTATCTGCCCGAAAATGTAGGCAAAGCCTGGCTCGACCTTCTTAAAATTCGCCTATCTTAGCCACATGCAAATCCGTTTGATCGACATTCCTAAAATTGAAGACCTGCGTGGAAACATCGCCGTCCTGGAGGGCGAAACTGTTCCGTTTGGCTTTAAACGCGTGTACTTTTTGTACGACATTCCCAGCAACGCTCGTCGCGGCGGCCACGCCCACAAGCAGCAACAGGAGCTTTTGGTTGCGGTTTCCGGCAGTTTTGACGTTGTGCTCAACAGCGGAACTTCCCGTAAAACCGTAACGCTTAACAAACCCGACAAAGGATTGCTGATTCCGGTCAATACCTGGCGCGAGCTCGAAAACTTCTCATCGGGTGCAGTGTGCTTAGTTTTGTCGTCAGGTGAGTTTGATGAAACCGACTACATACGCGATCTGGACGAATTTCTGAATTCAGTAAAGTAATTTAAGCCATAATTTTTTGAAGATACGTTAGGGAATTTTTACAGATTTTCTGCAGCTGACCTATTTTGCGATTTTGTATTTTGCAAACCCCAAAGGTTTTAAAAACCTTTGGGGTTTAGACCAACCTCCCCGGACTTTTTTACCAAAGCCAAAGCACTTTGATCAACAAGCGTCGATTTATCGGATTAAATTCAAAGGCTAATATGTACTCCACCGCCATCCCAAGCGCAACAACGTCCGTTTAAAAGTCCTGATCAATCGCACGACAAAAACCGGCGAGGCTAAAAGAAGGCGTTGTTTAAAATTGAGGTTTGCCGGATCGATCAGCAATACCAACTTTTTAAATTCGGTGCGGCTGCTGAGTTTACAATGCATCGCCAGCACATAGCGCTCAAAGTCGAGGTATTTTTTTAAGTCTTTTCGGTCTTTTTCCAATTCCAAAAAACCAAGCTCAGGAATCTTTTTGTCCTTGATCCCGTTGTTCGTAATCTGGTTTTCAGCCCAGGCGCGGTAATGAGAGAGCACGCGGTTGGAGTAGGCCAGGGGCGAGGCCAGGTTTGCCCTGATCCCAAATTCGACATCTTCTGAAAATGTCAAATTCTCGTGATATCCGCCAATTTGCTCAAAAAGCGATTTGCGCACGCAAAGGCTCGAATGGTTGTAAAGCGGCTGTCCCAGGTTTCGGGCAAAATAATCCGTAATCAAGAGCCTGGCTTTGTCCGGAACATCGCCCAGCAAAGTCCTGGGTTTTAAAACAAGGCTGGGGTAAACCTCGTCATAAGCCGTCGCAAAAAGAGAGGCCTGCGGAAACGCTTCCGTCAGTTTAGAGATTTCTTCCAGGAATCCGGGTTCCCAGTAGTCGTCGGCGTCAAGAAAAACGACAAACGGCGCCTGGGCATGTTGAATTCCGGTATTGCGCGATGCCGATAAACCCTTGTTCCGGCTGTGATCGATCAACTTTATGCGCCCGAATGACTGCGCTAGTTCACGGCTGCCATCGGTAGAGGCATCGTTGACCACCAACAGTTCAAAATCCTGAAAAGTTTGGGCCAGCACGCTTTCAATCGCCTGGCGGATGTAGCGCTGCTTGTTATAAAGTGGTATGACGATCGAGAATTTCAAGGGCCGATATCTATCAACAATTAATCTTTTAAAATAAATTCGAAAAGCTGCTCCCAGGTTGCAAAATCAGGCGTGATAGCCGGCACGATTTCGGGTTGCGGAAGCTGATTCAAAACTGCCTGTTCCATCAACCGGGCAAGTGATTTTGGTTCGTCCAGTTCAAAAAACCAACTTTTGTCGTAGCCGCCAAGTGTTTCCCGCGCATAGGGCAAATTTGCGGCAAATATCGGTTTTCCGGTCGATCGGAATTCGGTCATAGGCAATCCCCAGGTTTCCAGCCGTGACGGGAAAATCAGCGCGCCTGATGCCTGGTAATATTCCCAGACTTCTGTTCTGCTTAGGATTCCCGTAAAGCGAATGGCCGCCAGATGTCCGTAGCGCTTTTTGATGCTGCGCGCATAACGGTTTTCGCGTCCGTCCAGCGTCAGGTGAACTTCCAGCCTGTTGCGGATTTCCGGAGCCAGCATCGATACCGCCTGGCCGATCAATTCAAAATTCTTGAACATCCGCGGAAAGGCCGGATAAAAAAAGTGGACTTTTCCCGGAGTCAAATCTTTCCCGGTGATATTTTTGGGTGCGATGACTTGCGGATGCGCGGTGACGACGTTGATGCCCAGGCGTTTTTCAATTTCCCGGGCAAACCACTGCTGCTGCGCGATGACGGCTGTGTTTCGTTTTACGTTGATGCGGTAAAGCCACTGATACGAAAGTGAAAACAAACAAATTTTTGGGTCAAACCACCAGTCGCGCGCGGTCGGGTGGAAAAATGGCGTCGGATTGTGAAAGTACGTAAACTGTTTCCCGGCGGTTACTCTTGGCGTCATGTCGTGCATGGAAAGCCAGACATCGGGTGCGAGCTTTTTAGACAATCGTTTAAAGTAGATGTATTCGTAATAAAGCCGCAAAAACCACGATTTTTTAGACTGCGGAAACTCCAGATATTCCACGCCATCGGCCGGCGCCAAATCGCGTTTGTGAACCAGGGCGATAATACGCAACTGCGGATACTGCGAAAGATGCGTCAGGCACTCGCGGAGAATCGAGAGCACGCCGCTGTCGGTAGCGTTGATTGCCGATACCACAATGGTTTTTTTCATCTGAATCCGTATCGCAAAATGCACCAAATGGCCCGGAAACCATCTTTCCAGCCAATTTTTTTACCTTCTTCATACGTGCGTCCGTAGTAGGAAATGCCCACTTCATAGATTCGGACGCCGGGAATCCGCGAAATTTTGGCCGTCACTTCAGGCTCAAAACCAAACCGTTTTTCCCGCAGTTTGAGCGATTGCAGCATATGCGTATCAAACAATTTGTAACACGTTTCCATATCCGTCAGGTTCAAATTGGTGAACATGTTTGACAAAAACGTCAGGAATTTGTTGCCGATGGTATGCCAAAAGAACAGCACGCGGTGCGCATTTCCGCCCATAAAACGCGAACCGAACACCACGTCGGCATGACCGTCGATCACGGGTTTGAGCAAAATGGCGTATTCGTTTGGGTCGTATTCCAGATCGGCGTCCTGTATGACGGTGAATTCGCCGGTCGCTTTTGCAATTCCCGAATGTAGTGCGGCGCCTTTGCCCATGTTTTTGGCGTGTTCCAGATACACCATCGGAAAGTCCGGATGTTCGTCCTGGTAACGTGCAATGGCCTCACGGGTTTGGTCTGTCGACGCATCGTTTACGACAATCACTTCTTTAGTGATTCCCGGCAATTCCACCTGGCGTACCTTGTCGAGCAGCAGGTGAATGGTGGCGGCTTCATTGTAAACGGGAATGACGATGGACAGTTTGGAAATGCGCATCTGATGGAATTGGATACAAGCAAACTTACCATTACAAATTGAGCCCTGCAATTATTTCGTTATGTTTGCCAAAACTGCCCGATGCAAATCCGCCACCCGAGCTTTTTTTCACTGATGCTGATCGCGATTTTTGCGGTTTTGGTCATCGCGGTTGTACTTCAGGTTTTTTCTCAGGAGTTCCGGTTTCCTGACAGCCTTACGTATTTGCAGGCTGCAAAGGCATTGTATTTTGAAGGTAAGCCTGATGCTTTTCGCCCGGTGCTTTTCAGCCTGATCAACGGTATTCCATTGCTTTTTGGATCTTCAGATGATTCGGTTTTTGGCTGGAGCATTTTGGTAAATTTGGGTTGCTGGCTGGGAACAGTTTTGCTTTTGTTCCGTATTTCAAGCCGATACGTGTCAGCGTCGCAAGCATTCTGGATTTCAGTGGTTTTCCTGCTTTGTCCCGGAAGTCTGATCCTCATCTTCCATCTGCTGACGGAAAGCGTTTTTACTTTTATGCTGATGTTGGCATTGTACGGGTTCGTCCGTTTCCGTGAAACCCACAAATTTGTTTTTGCGGCATTTTCGGTTGTTTCGATGGTACTGTCGGTCTTGGTAAAACCTGGAGCGATGCTGCTTGGCGTTCTTGCGACGGTTTATTTTTTACCAAGTTGGATCAGGAATTTCAGGAGTTTCGCGTCGCTATCAATCGTAGTCAGTTGGCTTTGTATCGGGCTTTACATGCTGTCGATGAAGCTCGAGTTCGGCAATTTCACGGTGAGTTACATTGATTCTTTTACCTTTTACAATTACATAGGTGCGCGCGCCCGTTCGTTGCAGTTTAATGAACCGTTTAAGCAAGGCGAAGGAGTCCGCTACAGGGAATTTGCATCGTTTTCGCCGTCGGAACAAAAAAGAGCAGCAACCCTTGAGGCCATTCATCAGCTGAAAGAGAATCCTCAAAATTTAATCAAGGCGTATTTTATCAACATTTCTGAAAATGCGATTGGTGGTTCATCAGCCATCGATGTCTGCCAAAACAAGAAGGACCGCCTGTTTTTTGAACCGATACAATTTGCTTTGAAAGCCTTCGCCAAACTGCAGAACATTTTTTTTAGCATCGCCGGAATCGCACTTTCAGTTTGGGTTTTATTCAGGCGGCGGGAGCATTTGCCTGCATCGGCATCGGCCATCGCCATTCTGTTGACCCTTATGCAATCAGGGATCTCGTCGAGTCAAGGCGATAGATTTACGGTAGTGTTGTATCCGATGGTTTTGGTGCTCGTGTCCATTTTTATAGCCAAAAAGCCGTCGCGATGACTTTTATCCGACGAAATAGTTATTTAATATCCCTTGTAATCATTGGGCTTTTATGGCTTTTGGCGTTTGATTACCTGACACAGATGAGCGTTCAGGGTATCGTTTACCCGGACAGCAATAGTTACCGTTCAGCCGGCGAAAATCTATATGTCTTTTACCGTGGCGATCATTATCGGCCATTGTTGATTGCGGGCATTTGTGGCATTCCCTACTTTTTTGGGCTAGGTGCCGATGCCGTGTATCAGTGGAGCGTTTGGGTCAACATTTTTTTTTGGTTGGGATCTTTGTTGATGCTGTTCTCGATCCTCAAGACGTTCCTATCAAAGCCGATTGCATTTTTGTTAACGCTCATCCTGCTGTTTTCAGTAGGAAATACGGCGTACGTTTTCCACTTGCTGACTGAAACGATTTTCATTTTCATGATATTGTCGGTGTTTGCGCTTTTGCTCCGGTATTGGCAGCATCGTGACGTTTATTTTTTGCCTTGGGCGTTATCAATTTTAGTCCTGTCGGTCCTGGTCAAGCCTGGAGCACAGTATTTCACGGCGTTTGTCATCGTCGTTTTTGCGCGTGACATCTGGCATTTATGGCGCCACAAAGCGATGCGGATATTTTATTTGGCCGTCGCAGTTTGGTTGGTGCAATGCGCCGGACTTTGGTATCAGGCGGGCAATTTCACGGTGAGCTACATTGATGCACCCACGTATTATAACTACCTTGGTTCCCGGGTTGAAGAGTTGAAAGGTGAAGCGCCGCGTGAATTTGGCTACATTTATTTGCTTCCGATGCCAGAGCAGAAAGCCGTCGCCAAAGCTGACATGATTCGCCATCTGACACATGATACTGACCTGTTTTTTCAGGCTTACGAATGGAACCTGCGCGAAAATGCGACATCTGGTAATATCGCCATCGCCGACTGCAAGAATATCAAAGAAAGAAGTTTGTTTGCGCGAGATTTTTTCCTTGAGCTTTCGGCTATACAAAACAGGATTTTCTCCTTGGCGGGACTTGTGGCCGCATCAGTCATGCTGATGTTCCGCCAGAAATTTGGACGCGCCTGGGGTTTGATGGCGATGTTCGTGCTGTACACGATTTTACTTTCGGCGGTGTCCCACAGTCAAGGTGACCGGTTTACGCTCGTCACCTATCCATTTACAATTCTCCTTATTGCCAGACTTTTTTCTCGAGAAAAATCTAAAATTTAGCTGTCAGCGATTAGCTATCAGCAGTTTGCTTGTTTGTCTTATTATTTCGATTGCGAACTCCCAAAGCAAATTCCAAAATCCAAATTCCAAAATTTAGCTATCAGCTGTCAGCGATTAGCTATCAGCTGCCAGCTAGATTGTCTTAATTATTTCGATAACGAACTCCCAAAGCAAATTTCAAATTCCAAATCTCAAATTCCAAATTCCAAATTCCAAATTCCAAATCCCAAATTCCAAGGCCCAAATCTGAAATCTAAAATCTAAAATCTAAAATCTAAAACTGAAACCCCTAAATCTTAAATCTTAAATCGGCTAAACCGTCCGTTGAACCACTTCAAACAGCGTGGCTTTTTCAACTTTTAGCGTCTTGGATGGGAATTTCATGATGATGGCGTAATCGTGCGTGGCCATGATGATGGTTTTGCCGTTGCTGTTGATTTTGCGGAGCACTTCCATGATTTCGACACTGGTGGCCGGATCGAGGTTTCCGGTGGGCTCATCGGCGAGGATCAGGTCAGGATCGTTAAGCAGGGCGCGGGCGATAGCTACCCGTTGCTGCTCACCGCCCGAGAGTTGGTGCGGCATTTTGCGGGCAAACGACTCCAGATCGACCTTGGCCAGGACTTCGTTGATTTTTTCGTCCATTTTGGATTGTTCCTTCCAGCCTGTCGCTTTGAGGACGAATAGCATGTTGTCGTAAACGCTTCGGTCAGGCAGGAGTTTAAAGTCCTGGAAAATGATCCCGATCTTACGGCGCAAAAACGGTATCTGGCTCTCCTTTAGGTTTTTAAGGTCAAATCCTACAATGCTTCCCTGACCTTCGTGCAGCGGCAAATCGGCATAAAGCGTTTTCATGAGGCTGCTCTTGCCCGCGCCGGTCTTGCCAATGATGTAAATAAACTCGCCCTCGGTGACTTCAAGGCTTACGTTTGACAAAATTGTCCGGTTATCCTGAAAAATGGTGGCGTTTTTTAATTGCAGAACGGTTTCGGGCATGGTTGAAAGTTTGCGGTAAAAGTAAACAATTTCTTTGTTTTTAAAGTCGGTAAAATGGGCATTTTGAATGTGTTTCAACTATGGTTTGACGGATTTCTCATTTTGACAAACTCATTGGTTTATGACTGCTTGAGTTTTAACAAAATGTACATAAAATCTGTACTGGCATTTCATTATTTTTCCTTATCAAGGGAACCTTCCCGCCCACCTCCGCCTCCAAGCGCAAGATACCCATCTCCCTCCAAACCATGTTACGGAAAACCTGCAAAAAATGTTAAAAGACAGTCTCTGTTTTCCAAATGCCCATGCAGTTAGACATTTTCTTCAAAATCTTTTCCGGTGTTTTAAATTCAGTTCTATTTTCACATTCTCCATATGCCTGTTTCTTCACTTTTGTCTGGCCACACCCGAGCCTTTGGCGGACGGAGCGAACTCCGCATTTAGATATTTTTGCGGTGAGCTAAAAGTGACAAAAGGGCCAGGCAACCCTCACAGCCTTAAACTTCTACGCCTCGACGCGTCTTCGCGAGTTATAGCTCCGCGCTGCTCCGCCAAACTCGCTTCCACAACCACGAGCGTCATCAGCGTGAAGTTTTACGGCTATTCGCAATGCCACCAAAAATCGGAATTCACAACCAGTTTTTTGATCCGCTCCGCTATGCAAAAAGAGCGTTAGCACAAAATTGGAGACAATCATAAACCAATTGGATTCCGCAATTATCCAACAATTTAAAATCGAATTTTTAATTGTTCATTGTTCATTGTTAATTGTTAATTGTCAATGTTTACAGTTTACGGTTAACGGTTCACAGAAAATTTCTGTTGCCGGAGGTATGAACTATAGTTGAAGCACAATTTTACAAACGGTCTGGATTATCACGAATTCGGATCCGCAATCAATCATTGCCCCAAA
>CAZIBV010000036.1:14650-16259 GCA_964537345.1 uncultured Flavobacterium sp.
TACAAACGGTCTGGATTATCACGAATTCGGATCCGCAATCAATCATTGCCCCAAACTAAATTAGCTTCGCTCCGTTCGGCGTTGCCTCGGGTGTTCATTGTTAATTGTTAATTGTCAATGTTTACAGTTTACGGTTAACGGTTCACAGAAAATTTCTGTTGCCGGAGGTATGAACTATAGTTGAAGCACAATTTTACAAACGGTCTGGATTATCACGAATTCGGATCCGCAATCAATCATTGCCCCAAAACTAAATTAGCTTCGCTCCGTTCGGCGTTGCCTCGGGTGTTCATTGTTAACTGTTCATTGTTAATTATCAATTGTCAAGTATCAATTACCCTGCACCCTTGTTAAAAACCTGTTCATAATAAAACCCCGTTTTCGCCCGTTTAACCTTGCATTAAGCCCTAAATTTGAAGTCTAATCGTCCTGCCATGCACAAATTCACAAAATGGGTTTCCGGGATATGCCTGATGGCGACTATTTCGGTCACCGCACAGCAATCTGAAATCTATTCCAACGAGTCGGCTGATTACAACCGCGCTATTTCCCTCTACAAGAACAATCAATACCAATCTGCCCAACTCCTTTTTGAGCGGGTTGCACAGGAAACCTCCAGTCACGAAATCAAGGCCGATTGCGCCTATTACGCCGCCAATTGCGCCATCCGTCTGGAACAGCCCGACGCCGATTCGCGAATGGAGCGTTTCGTCGAGGAGTATCCCACGTCGTCCAAGCAAAACCAGGCTTTTATCGAGGTGGCACACTACTATTTCGAGCAAGGTCGATACCCGCAATCGCTGGAGTGGTTTGACCGCGTCGACGAGAGCAACCTGACAGCCCGCGAACGCGATAAATTCAACTTCCAAAAAGGCTATGCGTATTTTACCGCCAAAAAGAAAAAGGAGGCCACCGGGTATTTCAACAAAGTGATCAACTCGCAGGAATATGGCTCGCAAGCCAAGTATTACCTTGGGTTTATGTCATACGAAGCCGACGATTACAAAGAAGCTTCAAAGTATTTTGACGAAGTATCGGGCGAGGAAAAGTACAAGGAAAAACTCTCGTATTTCGAAGCCGACATGAATTTCAAACTGGGTAAGTTCAACGAGGCCATCGCATCGGGTGAAAAAGCCATGGCCAAGAGCAACGCCGTCGAAAAGTCGGAGCTCAACAAAATCATCGGCGAAAGCTATTTCAATCTCAAACAATACGACAAGGCCATTCCGTATCTCAAGGAATACAAGGGTAAAAAAGGAAAGTGGAGCAACACCGATTACTACCAGCTGGGTTACGCTTATTACAAGCAGAACGATTTTGAAAATGCGGTTTCGCAGTTCAACAAAATTATCGGTGGGAATGACTTTGTAGCCCAAAACGCTTACTATCACCTGGGTGAAAGCTACCTCAAACTTAACCAGAAACAGCAGGCGCTCAATGCCTTTAAAAACGCCTCCGAGATGGCCTTTGACGCTAAAATCCAGGAGGACGCCATGCTCAATTACGCCAAACTCAGCTACGACATCGGCAACTCTTACCAGCCGGTTCCCGACGTGTTGGCCGGATTTGTAGCCAAGTATCCAAATTCGCCGGCGCGCGCCGAGGTTGA
>CAZIBV010000036.1:16359-23979 GCA_964537345.1 uncultured Flavobacterium sp.
ACCGGAAAAGTTGACGAATACGCCACCTGGGTACGGTCGCTGGATTTTGTTGAAGTGTCCGATGCCGATCTGGACAACGACACGTTTGCGGCTGCTGAAAAGCCTTATCTGGAGAACAATCTAAAAGGCGCCATTTCAGGATTTTCAACTTACCTCAGGAACTTCCCCGACGGACTCCACGCCCTCAAGGCCAACTTCTATCTCGCACAGTCGTATTTTGCCGACAAGCAACCTGAAAAAGCCGTGGCGCATTACGAATACGTGGCGTCAAAAGCCCGCAATGAATATACCGAGCAATCGTTGGTGCGCCTGTCGGAAATCTATCTGAAAGGAACCGACGAGACCAAGAAAATCCCAACGCTCAAACGCTTGGAAGCACAGGCCGATTATCCGCAAAACGTAACCTTTGCGCAGGCCAACCTGATGAAGACGTATTACGAAATCAAGGATTACGCAAATGCGGTGGTTTATGCCGACAAGGTTTTGTCCAATCCAAAGGTTGACGATATGGTGCGCGCCGATGCTCAGATCATCGTGGCCCGTTCGGCCTGGCACACCGGCGATGAAGCCAAAGCCCGCGCGGGATATGCCAAGCTGCTGACCATTGCATCGGGTGAACTGGCTGCCGAAGCGCTTTATTACGACGCCTTCTTCAAGAACAAGGACGGCAAGTATGAGCAGTCAAACGCATCGGTACAAAAACTCACCAAAAACTATTCGGGATACAAATATTTTGGCGCCAAAGGCCTTGTGGTGATGGCCAAGAACTTCTACGCCCTGGACGACAGTTTCCAGGCTACCTACATCCTGGACAGCGTGATCAAAAACTTTAAGAATTACGCCGATGTGGTCGAGGAGGCCCAGGCCGAACTGGACCGCATCAAGGCAGAGGAAGCCAAAACCAATTCATCGATTGAAAACTAACGGCCCAACCTACAGAAACATGAAAATCAGCAAATTATATATTTTTCTTGCCCTGGGTTTAAGTGCATCGGCGCTGGCCCAAAAAGAAGATGACGCCATCGGGACCGAGGTGGTCAACGTAGTCAAACCTTATACGCCAACCATATCTGACGCGTTTAAAATCAAGGAAACGCCCGCCCAGGAAGATCCTGACAACGCGCCTAAGGAAAACATCGATTACACCATTTTCTCCTTTCCTGTAGCTTCGACGTTTACGCCGTCAAAGGGACGTGCCGCCGGCGTAGAGCGCAGCAAAAAGGAAGAACTTTTCCAAAATTACGCCTCGCTGGCCGCCGGAAATTACGGCACCATTTTGGGCGAACTGTACGTCACGCAAGAAGTTGGCACGACAGGCTACTTTTCCGGAATGTTGCGCCATCATTCGTCGGGAGGGAATATCAAGGATACTGAGCTGGACGACAATTTTATCAACACCAGCATCGACCTGAGTTACGGCAACAAAACCAAGGCTTTTTCCTGGAACGCCGACGCGGGTTATCAATACCAGGGGTACAACTGGTACGGCCTTCCTGAAGGATTCGGAAGCAATCTTACCGACCCCGACCGTAAATTGCTATTGGACAACATCGATCCCGGACACACCTACCACAACGGGTACGCCGGGGCGCGCATCACCCTGGGCGACAGCTTTTTTGACGAAGCGTCTATTAAATTCAACCGTTTTTGGGATACGTTCGACGCTGCCGAAAACCGCCTGATCTTCAAGCCTCGTTTTGGGTTCGATCTGTTGGATACCAACATAAAGCTCAACGCCATCGTCGATTACCTGGGCGGCAGTTTTGACGCAGGTCCGGGCGCGCAGTTCGATTACGCCTTTGCCAACTTTGGCGTGCATCCAAGCGTAGTTTTCCAGGGCGACGAATGGCAGGTAGAAATGGGCGCGGCCGCCTTTTACAGCATGGACATGGAAGGCGATGAGAGCAAGTTCTTCATTTATCCCAAAGTCACAGCCTCTTATAAAGTAGTGGGCGATCTGATGATTTTTTACGCCGGTGCCGACGGCGACCTGCAGCAAAACAGCTATCGCGAATTCACCAACCAAAACCCGTTTATGGCGTCGTTTTTAGGCATTGCGCCTACCGACAGGCAGTTTGACGTCTTTGCCGGGCTCAAGGGCAGGCTGGCCAGTAACGTCAGCTACAATGTACGCGCTTCGTTTATGAACGAGCACGACCGCGCCCTGATTCGCGCCACCGACTACAACACCAACATACTCAACCTCCCGTATCAGTTTGGAAACTCGTTTGGCGTGGTGTACGACGACATGACAACGCTGGGCATTTTTGGCGAGCTCAAGGCCGATTTCTCCAAAAACGTATCTTTTGGCGTCAACGGAACCTTTAACACATACTCGACCGACAACCAGCCGGAGGCGTGGAACCTGCCGCAAATCAAGCTCGGATCGTCCCTCGACGTCAACATCACGCAAAAGTGGTACGCCGGCGCCCAGGTGTTCTTTGTGGGTGAGCGCAAGGATTTCCAAACCAACCTGGACTTGCCCGTTCCCAACACCAAGATCTATACACTCGACAGCTATTTTGACGCCAACGCCCACGTAGGATACAAGCACAACGACCGCCTCACCGGCTTTGTCCGCGCCAACAACATCGCCAACCAAACCTATGCGCGCTGGCTCAACCACAACGTACAGGGATTCCAGTTTTTGCTGGGCGCCAGCTACAAGTTTAATTTTTAAAGTGATTTGGGCGTGCCCCTGCGGGTCGCGCTTTACGCGGTGCACGGCACCCTGCTTCAATCGCTCACGCACCCTCGCCTGATGAACTTCAAGCAGCACATACATTCGCGTTACCTGCAACTCGTCCAGGACCGCATCGACGCCCTGCGCGACATGATCAGCCAGCTTACCGGCGGCGCCCAGAACGATGCCCGCGGATCGGCCGGCGACAAGCACCAAACCGGACTTTCGATGATGCATCTCGAACAGGAACGTCTCTCGGCCAAACTGCGCGAATACCTCGATCTGAAAGCCGTGCTCACCAAAATCGACCCGGAAGCATCGCCGTCTCGCATTGCCTTGGGAAGCCTGGTGTGCGCCAACGGAATCTGGCTTTACGTCAGTGCCGCCTTGCCCAAAATCACGGTTGAGAATAAAACCATTCTCGCCATTTCGCCATCGTCGCCCCTTGGCGCGCAACTGATGGGGCAGGAGGCAGGTGCAATCTGTGAGGTTCAGGGAAAATCCTACACCGTGCAGCAAGTGCTGTAATTCAGGCCTTTTTCCCGACCTTTATCCCAAAACGCCATGCTAAAGCTATCCGCCCGAGTGTATCAAATGCCGCTGCAATATCCGTTTACCATTTCGCGGTACACGGTGACGGTGCAAACCACGGTAATTGCCACCATAACCGACGGCGTTTTTTCCGGCTACGGCGAGGCTACGGCCAATCCCTACTACCACAGCAGCGCCCAAAAGATAACCGGCAGCCTCGAGCGGATTGCGCCCTTGGTGGCAGGCGTGCAGGATTTGAATCCGGAGGAATTTTGGCGTCTGATTGAGCCGCATCTGCGCGACGATTACTTTGCGCTCTGCGCCGCCGATGTCGCTTACTGGGATTATTACGCCAAAAAGCATCAAAAACCGCTCAGGCGTTTCTTTTCCGCCTCATGCGATGCGCCGCTTACTTCGTATACCATCGGGTTGGATACCATCGCGCAAATGAAGCGTAAAATGGAGCAAATGCCGTGGCCTATCTACAAAATCAAACTCGGAACCCGTCAGGATCTGGAAATCGTCACCCAACTCCGGCAGGCTTCGGCATCGGTTTTCCGCGTCGATGCCAATGCAGCCTGGACTGCCGATGAAGCGATTGCACTGTCGCACGAACTGGCCAAACTGGGCGTCGAATTCATCGAGCAGCCGCTTCCCGCTGATGATGTCATCGGCATGAAACGCGTTAAAGAGCTGTCGGCACTGCCCGTAATGGCCGACGAAAGCTGTCAGAAAGCCGCTGACGTTAAGGCTTGTGCGGGCTTGTTTGACATCGTCAACATCAAACTCATGAAGTGCGGCGGCATCACACCCGCGCTTGAAATGATCAAGACGGCCAAAAGCCTGGGAATGCGCGTTATGGCGGGTTGCATGACCGAGTCGTCTGTTGGCATTTCGTCTCTGTGCCAACTCGCGCCACTACTGGATTATCTGGACGCCGACGGAGCGCTTTTGCTGGCCGGTGACATCGCCAGTGGCGTAACGTTTGACCAAGGCAAAATCCGGTGGGTTGACGCCCCGGGAACGGGTGCCGTTTTGCTGCCCGGATAATCAACAAAATGTTAATAACTTATGCCTTCATCTGCCCAAAAAAACTGGGCAAAACGCCGCGATTTTCTATATTTGCGTGTTTGACAAAAAATAGATTTTTAGCACGCAAATTTTTATGAGCGAAGAAGGTAAAAAACAGTATTCGGCCGACAGTATTCAGGCGCTTGAAGGGATGGAACACGTACGGATGCGTCCGTCGATGTACATTGGAGATGTGGGCGTCCGCGGACTTCATCACCTGGTTTACGAGGTGGTTGACAACTCGATCGACGAGGCGCTGGCCGGACATTGCGACACCATTTCAGTTACGATCAATGAAGATAACTCGGTAACCGTCGAGGACAACGGTCGCGGTATTCCCGTAGACATGCATAAAAAAGAGGGCGTTTCCGCTCTCGAGGTCGTCATGACCAAGATTGGCGCCGGTGGTAAATTCGACAAGGATTCCTACAAGGTTTCCGGTGGTTTGCACGGTGTGGGCGTTTCAGTAGTGAACGCGCTTTCAGTTCGGATGCATTCGACAGTGTTTCGCGAAGGAAAGGTTTACGAGCAGGAATACGAACGCGGAAAGGCGATTTATCCGGTCAAACAAACCGGAGAGACTACCAAGCGCGGTACCCGTCAGCAATTCTGGCCGGACGATCTGATCTTTCAGCAAACGACCGAGTTCAGTTACGATACGCTGGCGGCCCGTATGCGCGAATTGGCGTATCTGAACAAAGGCATCAAGATTTCGTTTACCGATAGGCGCAACCTGGATGAAAACGGCAACCCAACGTCCGAACTTTTCCATTCAGAAGAAGGCCTTAAAGAATATATCCGCTACCTGGACGGCAACCGTGAGCCTATCATCAGCCATGTTATTTCGATGGAGCATGAAAAGGGCGAAATCCCGGTTGAGGTGGCTTTGATCTACAACTCGAGCTATTCGGAGAATATTTTTTCATACGTCAACAACATCAACACGCATGAAGGCGGTACGCACCTGCAAGGTTTCCGCGCCGGTTTGACGCGTACCCTTAAAAAGTACGCCGACGCTTCGGGACTTCTGGACAAACTTAAGTTTGAGATTACGGGTGACGATTTCCGCGAAGGATTAACCGCCATCATTTCGGTCAAAGTAGCCGAACCGCAGTTTGAAGGGCAAACCAAGACCAAGCTGGGCAACCGCGAGGTGGTTTCGCCGGTTTCGCAGGCGGTGGGTGAGATGCTCGAGAATTATCTGGAGGAAAATCCAAACGATGCCAAAATTATCGTTCAAAAGGTGATTCTGGCTGCGCAGGCCCGTCATGCTGCCAAGAAGGCGCGTGAGATGGTACAGCGCAAAACCGTCATGGGCGGGGGAGGACTTCCCGGAAAACTGAGCGATTGTTCTGAACAGGATCCTGCAAAATGTGAAGTCTATCTTGTCGAGGGTGACTCGGCTGGTGGAACTGCCAAGCAAGGCCGCGACCGTACGTTTCAGGCCATCCTGCCGTTGCGCGGTAAAATCCTCAACGTTGAAAAAGCCATGCATCACAAGGTTTTTGAGAACGAGGAAATCCGCAATATTTTTACCGCATTGGGTGTGACCATCGGTACGGCCGAGGACAGCAAGGCGCTTAACCTGGAAAAACTGCGTTATCACAAAATTATCATCATGTGTGACGCCGACGTCGACGGAAGTCACATCTCAACGCTTATCCTGACATTCTTCTTCCGATTTATGAAAGAACTCATTGAGGAAGGACACGTTTACATTGCCGCACCGCCGCTGTATCTGGTGAAAAAAGGCAACAAAAAAGAGTATGCGTGGAACGATATGCAACGCGATCAGGCCAACGAACGCATGGGCGGAAACGCTACCATCCAGCGATATAAAGGTCTTGGTGAGATGAACGCCGAACAGCTTTGGGAAACCACAATGGATCCAAACTACCGCACACTGCGACAGGTAACCATTGACAGTCTGGCCGAGGCCGATCGAATTTTCTCGATGCTAATGGGCGACGAGGTTCCGCCGCGCCGCGAGTTTATCGAGAAGAACGCGGTTTATGCCAAGATTGACGCGTAGGAATTTTAGATTTTAGAGTTTAGATTTTAGAATAGGCGGCTGTCGATTTAAAAATCTAATCTTGAAATCTAGAATTTGGAGTAAAAAGTAGGAGATCAAAAATCAGAAATCTAAAATCTAAAATCAGAAATCATCAACCATGAAAGTAACCATAGTAGGCGCCGGTAACGTAGGCGCAACGTGTGCCGATGTAATGGCGTATCGCGGTATCGCATCGGAGATTGTTTTGTTGGATATCAAGGAAGGATTTGCCGAGGGCAAGGCGATGGACATCTCGCAGTGTACGTCGAACACCGGATTCAACACGCGGGTAACGGGCGTCACCAACGATTATTCAAAAACGGCCGGAAGCCAGGTTGTGGTTATCACTTCAGGTATTCCGCGCAAGCCGGGTATGACGCGTGAAGAGCTTATCGGTATCAACGCCGGCATCGTGAAGAGCGTAGCCGAAAACGTGCTGAAATTCTCGCCGGACGCTATTGTTGTGGTGGTTTCAAACCCGATGGACACCATGACATACCTGACGCTTAAAGCTACGGGCTTGCCTAAAAACCGCATCATCGGAATGGGCGGCGCGCTCGACAGTTCGCGTTTCAAATATTATCTGGCCAAAGCACTCGACAAGCCAATCAACGATGTTTCGGCCATGGTTATTGGCGGACACGGCGATACGACCATGATCCCACTTACGCGCCTGGCTGCTTACAACGGTATTCCGGTATCGCAATTTTTGTCGCAGGAGCAACTGGACAAAGTGGCTGCCGATACCATGGTAGGAGGTGCAACACTAACCGGCCTTTTGGGCACATCAGCCTGGTATGCTCCGGGTGCCTCGGTTGCGTATCTGGTTGATTCCATCCTGAACGACCAGCGCAAGATGATTGCATGCTCGGTCTTCCTGGAAGGCGAGTACGGCCTGAACGACATTTGCATCGGTGTTCCTTGTATCATCGGCAAAAACGGCGTCGAAGCCATCGTAGACATCAACCTGAACGATTCAGAGAAAGCCCTCATGGCGAAAAGTGCCGATGCGGTGCGCGCGATGAACGGCGATCTGAAATCGGTTCTGTCGTAAGCTATCTATTGCTTTACATTATAAAAGAGACTGCTTAGGCGGTCTTTTTTTTGCAATTAACAGTTAACAATTAACGATTAACAATGGGAATCCAATTCAAGGGGTGAGATAACTTAAACTGAGACACCGTGGGTAATTATACCGTGGGACGTCGAAACTAAAGTCATTACGACCGGCAACCGAAATTTTCTGTAAACTGTAAACTGTAAACTGTAAACTGTGAACTGT
>CAZIBV010000037.1:0-8398 GCA_964537345.1 uncultured Flavobacterium sp.
AACGTCAGCGCCGACTGGTAGAAATTGCATCCGCCAAAAGGAATGCCCAACAGCGACCAGTAGGCCTGCATGTGACCGTCCTCGCCGGGCGTGCCGTGAATGGTGTTTAGGATGACGTCAAAACACACCTTGCCACCGGGTCCGGTAAATGAAAAATCAGCTTTGTCGATGGGGAAAGAGCGGCCGTCAACTATGGCGTTCCATCCGCTTGGCAAAATGTGAACCTCGACAGGCCGGTAGCGTGATCGGTCAAGATTTTTAAGGATAAGTTGTCCGCTTTTCAGCGATATGACGGATTCGTCCGAATATCCGCCCATGACCACAGCAACTGTCATAAAGCAAGGGTTAGTACTACAAAAATACCATTTATTTTATAACGGCGGGTTCATTTCATATCTTTGCCGTAAACGATTTTTTATGACCTTTAAAGAGTATCTAACCAGCCGGTTTTTTGTCAGGCAACTCGCGCTGATGGTTGCCATAGTTGCCGCAATCGTGCTGTTGTTTACGTTCTGGCTGGATTTTACCACCAGTCACGGCGAGGAGATTGCTGTGCCCAACCTGGCCAAAATGACCGAGACACAGGCCGAGGAAGCCCTGGACGAACTGGACTTGGGCTATGTGGTACTGGACAGCGTGGATTATCGCAAGGAATTTCCAAAATTCAGCGTGGTCGAGCAGGATCCTAGAGCGGGATCAAAAGTAAAAAAAGGCCGTAAAATCTATCTTAAACTCAATTCATCGGGCTATTCGTCAGTCAAGGTTCCGGACCTTATAGAAAAGACTTTCCGCCAGGCCGAGCCTACGCTTAAGGCGATGGGACTCGAGATAGGTTCGATCAGCTATCGGCCTTATCTTGGCAAAGACATGGTGTTGGAAATGAGCTATAAAGGAAAGAAACTCAAACCCGGCGACAAAGTCCTGAAAGCGTCAAAAATTGATTTGGTTCTGGGCGACGGAAAAATCGGTTTTGAGGAATCTGTCGACACCACCACGCAATACATGCCTGCTGATGAGTAATCACCTGGAAGAGCCGGAAGAGGAGCTTTTTGAACATTTCCATTTTGTGGTGCCAAAAGGGCAGGAGCTGCTTCGCATCGACAAATTCCTGATGCATCTGGTGGCCAATGCAACGCGCAACAAAATCCAGAACGCGGCGTCGGAAGGCAACATCTACGTCAACGACGTTCCGGTCAAGTCAAATTACCGCGTAAAACCCGGCGATGTGGTGCGAATCCTTTTGTCGCATCCGCCTTTTGAAAATAGGATAGATCCGGAAGATATTCCGCTCGACATTGTTTATGAAGACGACGACTTGTTGGTGATCAACAAACAGGCCGGACTTGTGGTGCATCCCGGACACGGCAATTACACAGGAACGCTGGTCAACGCTTTGGCTTTTCACTTTGGCAACCTGCCGATGAACAGCAGCAACCGTCCCGGATTGGTTCACCGGATCGACAAGGACACCAGCGGACTCATGGTCATTGCCAAGAGCGAGCATGCCATGGCGCACCTGGCGCGTCAATTTGAGTTTAAAACGTCCGAACGCGAATATGTGGCGCTGGTTTGGGGAAATGTCAAGGACGATGAGGGCACCATAACAGGAAACATCGCACGCCATCCAAAAGACCGTATGCAAATGTCGGTTTATGAAGATGAGACGATTGGCAAGCCCGCCGTGACCCACTACAAGGTGCTGGAGCGATTTGGTTATGTTACCCTGGTTTCCTGCCGTCTTGAAACCGGGCGGACGCACCAGATTCGCGTGCACATGAAGTACATCGGGCACACGCTTTTTAACGATGAGCGCTATGGCGGAAACCTGATTTTAAAAGGTACGACCTTTACCAAATACAAGCAGTTTGTCGAGAATTGCTTTAAGATTTTACCGCGTCAGGCGCTGCATGCCAAAACACTTGGATTTAAACATCCCGTAACCGGCCAGCAACTGCGTTTTGACAGCGAGTTGCCGCAGGACATGCAACAGTGCATAGAAAAGTGGCGCGTTTATGCCAAAAGCAAAGACCTGGAAAACCAAGAAGAGTAATGGCTATAAAACTTGTTTTGTCACCAGCCAAATCGCTGGATTTTGAATCGGCAGTGCCAACCCAGACCTTTACCAAGCCCGTTTTTTTGAAGCAGGCTCGGGAAGTGCGTGCGACGCTCAAGCAACTATCGCCGCAGCAGCTGATGTCGCTCATGGACATTTCCGACAATCTGGCGCAACTAAACTGGAATCGGAATCAGGCCAAGGGATTTGGCAGGCAACAGCCCGGTCCGGCGGCGCGTCAGGCGGTTTATGCGTTTAACGGTGAAGTGTACACGGGGCTGGATGCCTATACGCTTGACCCGTCTAAAATTGACAGGCTTCAGGATACCGTCAGGATACTGTCAGGTCTATACGGTGTGTTGCGTCCGCTGGATCTCATCAATCCATACCGTTTGGAAATGGGAACCGATTTACCCGTTGGCGATGCGCGCAATCTTTACGGTTTTTGGAAGGAGCATGTAACAAAACAGCTCAACAAAGAACTAAGAAAGGGCGATCTGTTTGTCAATTTGGCCAGCCAGGAGTATTTTTCAGCAGTTGATGCCAAGGCGCTCAAGGTTCCCGTGGTTACTGCCGATTTTAAGGATTACAAAAACGGCAAGCTGACGATGATTTCCTTTTTTGCCAAAAAGGCACGCGGCATGATGGCCCGGTACATTGTTGAAGAGGGCGCTGAAACGCTGGATGATTTGCGTGGATTCAATGCTGAAGGATATGCTTTTGACAGCAATTTGTCGACAGCCGGCAAACTGGTTTTTACCCGTTGAATATTAATGAACCCTATATGAAAATGAAGAAAAATCTGATACTGGCCGCGCTTTTTGCCTCGGCCACCGTTTTTGCGCAGGACGACCTGATCAAAAAGGTCATCAACAATGCCTCTGACAATTCCAAATACCGCTTTACCGATGTGGTAGATCTGCAAAACACCTCGGTCAAGAACCAGGGATCGGCAGGAACTTGCTGGAGTTATGCGGGTGCGTCGTTTGTGGAATCAGAGATGATCCGCATGGGCAAAAAACCTGTCGACCTGGCCGAAATTTTTAACGCGCGTTACGTCTATCTTGGCAAGGCCCGCAATTACATCCTGTTTAACGGCAACCTTGGCCTGGGCGACGGTGGCGAGACCCACGACGTGATGAACATCATGAAACGCTACGGCGCCATGCCGCAGGAAGCCTATACCATGGAAGATTATGGGAAAGGCAAGATTAAGTCAGGTGATTTTCAAAAAGGCCTCAAGGAGATTTTGGACAGGTTTCTGAAATCAGATGATGAAAAACGCGGTGCCACCTGGGTTGCCGAGGTCAACCAATATATCGACGAGCAATTGGGCAAGCTTCCTGAAACTTTTACGTACAACGGAAAGACATACACCCCAAAATCATTCGCTCAGGAAGTGGTAGGCATCAACCCGGCTGACTATGTCGAATTTTCTTCCTACAAAGACAGTCCTTACTACGAAAAAATGGTTTTGCCGGTACCGGATAACTGGAGCTATGACATGGTGTACAACCTCCCGATGACTGAATTGACCGACGTCATCGACCATGCACTCGCAAAAGGATTCACTGTGGCCTGGGCATGCGATGTTTCAGAACCATACTTTAGCTGGCGAAACGGCGTGGCCATGGTTCCTGATCTGGATTTGAGCAACATCACTCCTGAGCAAAAAAAGGCCATGTTTGACGGCCCAATGCCGGAAAAGAACATCACCGAGGACATGCGTGAAGAAGGGCTTTACACCCTGCGCACCACCGACGATCACGCCATGCAGATTGTGGGTGTGGCCAAAGACCAAAACGGTCGTGAGTATTATAAGGTTAAAAACTCATGGGGCGAGACCAATGATTACAAAGGATATTTGTACGTGACCAAGAAATATGTACAACTAAAGTCGACCGGGGTTTTGGTGCACAAAGACGCTGTGCCAAAAACCATCGCCAAGAAATTGAAAGCTTAAGATTAACCGCCTCATTTGGCGGTTTTTTTATGCCAGATGATCAAGTTCCCTCAGGTTTTGCGCCGTGTTCTTTCGCTGATAATTGGACAGTTCCCACATGGCCTCGATCCCGTTGCGGGCGCTGCGGTCGACACTGCTGAACCGCTTCAGAAAGTCATCCAGCCTGAGGGCATCTTCATTGCTTATCCGTTTTTCAAGATCTTTTACAAACAAGCCAAATTCCTCCACCAAGGCGCGGTTGGGTTGGTAGGCTGATTTAAGCTCTTCGTGGTAATCGCGGATGTCGCGCTGAAGTTCATTGGAGTAATATTCGCTTTTTTGCCTGAATTGCTCAACCAAGCGTTTAGTCTTATTGCCAAAAAGTCCCATGGGTGATGCTTTTAAGTAGTTATTTGACAGTGTGTTACATCAAATATACTTAAAATTTTTACGCGCTGATATTTTTTTATTTATATCGATCAGCACAGTGTCAGCCAGTTCCCGAGCAGCTTTAACCCGTGTGGCGTCAGTACGCTTTCCGGGTGAAACTGTACGGCGCGCAGATTGAGTCCGCGATGCCGGATAGACATGACATTGCCCCACTCATCAACCGATGTCACTTCCAGTTGTGGCGGCAAATCAGGCATCACCGTCCACGAATGGTATCGTCCCACGGCCATGGGCATTTCAATATCCGTAAAGAGAGGATCATAGGCAACGGCGCTGATGTAGTGTTGCCGGCCGTGAAAAACTTGTGGCAACTGGCCTATGGATCCGCCAAAAACTTCGGCGATGGCCTGCTGACCAAGGCAGATTCCCAGGATTTTTTTGGTGGCGGAATATTTTGTGATGACGTCTTTGGTCAGGCCGGCCTCATCCGGGATTCCCGGCCCGGGCGAGAGGAGAAGGGCGTCAAAATGTTCGCAAAACTTTAGATCGAATTCATCGTTGCGCACCACGGTCACGGCGCAGTCCAATTGCTCGAGATAGTGGACGAGATTGTAGGTAAAACTGTCGTAATTGTCGATGACCAGGATTTTGCGCATGTAGCAAAGATAACACAGGGCAAAAAAAAACCGCCCGGGCGAAGGGCGGTTTTCAGGAAAATTAAAAATTAAAAAGAAAGGGTAACCATTACGTCAAACTCGTCGTAGATAAAGTTGTCGCCGAGGTTGTCGAAAAAGCTTTTTGATTTGTACTGGATGTCGTACTTGCTGCGGTCGATTTTCAAATTGGCGGTAGCGGTACTTCCGTTAACTGTCATGTCAAATGTTACCGGCTTGGTGATCCCTTTGATGGTCAAGTCGGCGGTCACAGTGTAAACGTTGTTTGCTTTGGCGGCGATGGTTTTAAATGCCAGGTTGGCCGTTTTGAACTTGTCGGTTGCAAAAAAGTCGTCATTTTTAAGGTGACCTTCAAGTTTCTCTTTTCCTTTTCCGGCTTCGAGGTCAGTTACGGTAAGTGAGGTCATATCGACGGTAAAATTTCCGCCTGTCAATTTTCCTTTTTTGAACAAAAGTGTACCGGCGTTAAAATTCAGCGTTCCGGAGTGCTCGCCACTAAATTTTTTACCCACCCATTTAATCGAGCTTTTGTTTACGTCGATTTTCTTTTCCTGGGCGGTTGCTACCATTCCGATTGATAGGAACAAAGCCAATGCGATAGTTTTCAAGTTTCTCATTTTTGTTTAATTGATTTTAAATATTCAGGTTCTTATTTTTTCAAGGATTTGTGTCAGATGAATGAGCTCGTCGTCGGAAAGTCGTTTAAAGAAATCCGCTTCAAACTGATCGACAAGCGGGTCAACAATCTCCAGCAAATCAAGGCCTTTTGGCGTAATCCAGACTTCCATTTTGCGGCGGTTGTCCGGGCAGACTTTGCGCATCACCAAATCCTTGGCCAGCAATTTGTCGACCAGTCGGGTAGTGTTGGATGTCTTGGCGATCATGCGCTGCTGAATCATACCCATATTGGCCGGTTTTGAGCCGGCACCGCGCAGAATCCGCAGAACGTTGAACTGTTCGCCCGACAAATCATACTTTTTTAATAGGCCTGAAAGTCCTTCAGTGAGCATGTTGTGCGTGTACAATACATTCAGGGCGGCGCGCTTTGCATCGTCAAATTCCTGTGCCGATTGTACAATGGATTCAATCTTCATCTGTAATTACAAAAATTGTATATACAAATGTATAAGGTTTTTAGTTTGATCGACACCAACTCTTGTTATTTTTATGTTAAAACAGAAAGTCCGCCGTAACAGTGCGGCCTTTTTAAGAACTTTACGGATATGAAATTGCTGATTGTTTTTTTAGTTTCGATGGTTGCCGCGGCACAGACTCCGCATAAGATGATATCGGACGGCGACTTGACAATCCCATCGTATAAGTTTGACGAGTTTTCCGTTTTCCTGGATAAGAGCGACGATACGGTTTATGTCGTCAACTTTTGGGCAACCTGGTGTGCGCCTTGCATCAAGGAATTGCCCGCCTTTGAAAAATTGGGCGAGAAATACCGCAATCAAAATGTGAAAGTGCTTTTGGTCAGTCTTGATTTCTCAACGCAGGCGCAAAAATCACTGATTCCGTTTATCAAAAAGCGAAAGTTGAAAAATGAGGTGGTCCATCTGGTATCAACCGATGCCAATGATTGGGTTGGCAAGGTGAGCCCCAACTGGAGCGGAGCCATTCCTGCCACGCTAATTTACTCCCGCACCAAGCGACAATTTTACGAAAGGAGTTTTACCTTTGATGAACTTGAATCTGAACTTAAATCCTTTTTACCATGAAACTTCTAAAAATTCTTGGTGTTGCGCTTTGCCTGACGGTGGTATCGGCTTTTAAACCGATTGGCTATCAGATTGGCGACCGCGCCACCGATTTTAAACTCAAAAACGTTGACGGAAAGTATGTGTCGCTTGCAGATTACACCAATGCCAAAGGTTTTATCGTCATTTTTACATGCAATCACTGTCCGTATTCCAAGGCGTACGAGGATCGCATCAACAACCTGAACAAAAAGTATGAACCGCTGGGCTATCCGGTGATTGCCATCAACCCAAACAATCCTGAAATCCAAAAGCAGGACAGTTACGAAAACATGAAAATCCGCGCCCGCGAAAAGAAATTCACTTTCCCTTACCTGTTTGACGACGACCAAAAGATTTATCCGCAGTACGGTGCGACCAAGACACCACATGTATACGTATTACAAAGAAAAGACAGCGGAAACTACGTGCGTTACATTGGTGCCATCGACGACAACCACGAAGACGAGACCGCCGTTACCCAGCGCTATGTCGAGGATGCCGTCAACGCCTTGCTAGAGAACAAAGAAATTGCCATAACCCAAACCAAAGCCATCGGCTGTACCATCAAAGCATAATGGATTTAACACAAAAACAATGGGCTGAACAATCGGCCAACGACCCTAATGCCGTCATTTTGGACGTGCGAACCCCGCTGGAGTGGGAAGAAGGAACCATCCCCAATGCCATCCTGATCGATATTTACCGCGGCCAGGGCTTTATTGATGAGGTGAGCCAGCTGGACAAATCAAAAAATTACTATGTGTACTGCAAGGCGGGTTCGCGCAGCCATCAGGCGTGCCAGATCATGAACAGCCTGGGCTTGATGAACACTTACAACCTTACCGGCGGATTCTCGAACTGGGAAGGTCCGGTTGAGGTTCGCGAAAGCTGATCACTCAAAATCATATTTGCGCTCCAGGGCAAACCGCAGCAAATCGGTCTTGCCTTGGGCGTTCATTTTTCGCAGGATATTTTTTCGGTGGGTGTCAACCGTGCTCTTCCCGATAAATAAGATATCGGCAATTTCCTGCGATGTTTTTCCCTGACCAATCATGCGGAGGATTTCGGCTTCGCGCGAGCTGAGCAACCCTTCGTCTTTTCCGTCGGCGTTTTTTACCGTCAGTCCTTCGTCAAAATACTCCTTTCCCTGGGCAACGGTTCGCACGGCATCCAACAAAACAGCCAACGACGAATTTTTCATGATATATCCCGATGCGCCCGCTTCCCGCATTTGCTGAACGGCCTGTTCCTGATCAAACATACTAAACGCTACTACCTTTACCTGCGGAAATTTTTGCTTGATCTGCAAAGTGGCAGTAATTCCGTCGCAAATGGGCATGCGGATGTCGGTGATGACAACGTCCGGCACGTGGCGTTCCACCAGTTCGATCAGCATGTTGCCGTCGTGCGCCTCGGCCACTACTTCCAGGTCTGGCTGGCTGGCCAGTGACAGTCGGATCCCGTCAATCAGCGATTGGTGATCTTCAGCAATAATAATTCGTATCATAGCGGCAAATCAATGATGATGGTGGTTCCTTGTCCGGGCTTGGTGTCCAGATTAAAGGTTCCGCCCAACTGTTCGGTTTTTTTCTCGATG
>CAZIBV010000037.1:8498-23233 GCA_964537345.1 uncultured Flavobacterium sp.
GGGCTTGGTGTCCAGATTAAAGGTTCCGCCCAACTGTTCGGTTTTTTTCTCGATGTTGTTCAAACCCATTCCGTCGCCGCGCGGCTGTAACGCTGGGTCGAAGCCTTTTCCGTTGTCCTCGATCATAATGTTGAGTTCGCGGTTTTGGTGTTGGGTCAGGTAGATGTTGATCTGCGTCGCACCCGAATGTTTGATGGCATTGGTACACAACTCCTGAATCATCCGGAACAGTGTCACTTCCAGCTGATTCTCCAATCTTTCCTCAAGTCCGTAAGGATAAACGTTAACCTCGAGCTTGTTGAGGACGGTCATTTTTTCGGCCATTTTCTTTACCGCCACCAAAAGTCCCTGCGACCCAACCACGCCCAGATTTTTCAGATGCGATAGGTTGCGGACTTTCTGGTAGGTATCCTCGATCAGGCTTTTGGTTTTTTCACGCACTTCAGTTTGATCGATCCCACCCATGTTTTCCACGTTGAGTTTAAGCGTGGCCAGCATGCTTCCAAGATCGTCGTGCAATTCATTGGCAATGCGGTGACGCTCTTTTTCCTGGGTTTCGAGCATTCGGTCAATTTCCTGGAGTTGCTGCGCCTTAAGCTGCGTTTCTAATTTTTGGGTTTCCAACAATCGCTGTTGATCGGCAATGGTTTTTTTGCGCGCCGTGTTTTTGATGATAAGGTAACTGATGACCAACGATGCCAGTAAAACACCCGCAATAACGGCAATGGCGGTACGGTTTTGCTGAAGTTTGCTCTTGAGCGTAACGTTTTCCAGCTCACGCTGTTTGGTCCGGTAGCGCATTTCCAGCAGGCGGATGTCCTCGGCTTTTTCCTCGTCGTTTATCGAATCGCGGTAAACATTGGATAAACTCTGGTATTTGTAGGCGCTGTCGTAGAGTTTTTTGCGTTCGTAAACGTTTCGGAGGTTGTCGTACAAGTACATTTTGGTGCGCTTGCGATAGGATTCGAGCGGGAGGGAGTCGGCTTTTTTAAGGGTCTCGATGGATTTGTCCAGTTGCATGGTGTGGTTGTAAACCGATGCCTGGTTAATCAGGTTGTACACGTGCAATTCCGACGGCGGAAAAGCTGACAACATCCGATAGCTCTCCTGCATGTAGTGTTTGGCCGAATCGTACTGCTGAAGCACCTCGCTGTACAAAACGCCTATGTTTTCACGATAAACCCGCTTTTTGGCGACATCGTTTACAAATGGTTCCAACTTTTTGGCTTTCCAGAAAAACTCCAGCGCCTTCCGGGCTTTGGGTTTAACTTTCTTATCGTGCTCGTTGTAATCGATGTTGACTACAGATTTCATAAAAAGCCCGCGGTACAACAATTCAGGCCGTTTTGACTTTTCGGCGTACGCCATAAATTCATCCAGGTACAGGTTGGAATCGCTAAACTGGCTTTTGTAGGCCAGCGTCAGGTTGATTTCCATCGCCTGATCCATACTGTCACAAGCCTTATAACCTTGCTGAGCCTGCATAAAAAGCTTAAAGGCTTTGGCGTCCTCGTTGCGCCTGTTGTAAGCATCGGCGGCCACCATCTGGATTTTGGGTCGGTCACAGGGTGCAACCTTGGAAAGGTCGAGCTTTTCAAACTCGGCGATGGCGGTTTTGGTCTTGCCTTGTTCCACCAGGTTCTTGAGATTTTTGGCGTGTGACTGACAAAAGGCATTGCCCGCTAACCCCAGGAGGAGCGCGAGCAACACCAAACCAACGACCTTATCTTTAATGTTTTTTATTATGGTAAATAATATTTTTCATTTATGGTAAAACCAGTCCACCTCCACATTTTTTTGGATCACCGTGATTTTCCGACACATCGTCGCCAAACAATTCCCGGTAAGTCATCCTGTCACAAAGCTGCCGGTCACGCGTAGCTTCAAAAACACGGAATGCAAATTCTTCGATCTTCCGGAAATATGACGTATCATTTTCATGCAAAATGCCTACGCAAATGCTTTTATGCTCATCAATCGGCTCGGCGCCGCGCGCATCGGTAACCATCGAAAGGGTGAAAACAAAATCAACCCTTTGAGGCACACGCGATGGTTCGCGGTCATGTTCATCGTCGGTGAGGTGAATCACCACCCTGTTCTTGCCTGGAACCGATACATTGTAAACCGCGTGAATACTGTATTGTCGGCCTACGGACAATTCGGGCAAAATGGCTGTCCACCGCCTTTCTGACAGATTCCCCTCGGAATCGTACATTTCCTCCATTCGGCCCGTGCAGTCATTACTGACTTTTGCCTGACCGGGATTAAGCAAATGTTCCATACTGATTTTTTTAACGCCGGGTTTTCAATGAAATCCGATGGTTCAAAGTTCAGTAAAATAGAAATACCAAAACATCCCCACAGATGGGGATTTTTCATTTTTTTTATAATTTGTTCAAACCTGACAATTGTCATAGGCCGCTTATTGGCTTGTAGCGACCTTTGTCCAAGGTAATTGAGCTTTTTATGGAAACATGCTACCACTGCGGGCAATCTGTGCCTGCCGGTGATGCGATAGGGCACGGGGGCAAAACGTTTTGCTGCGCGGGATGCCGTACGGTTTACGACATTTTTGCCGAGAACAATCTCACATCGTATTACGCTATTGAATCCTCGCCCGGGCAAACGCCACGGGATGCGGGTAACAGGTTTGACTATTTGGATTCGGCCGAGATTGCCGCCAAACTCCTTGAATTTGACGATGGCGAAACCCAGGTCATCACGCTTCACATTCCGCAAATCCACTGTAGTTCGTGCATCTGGATTCTGGAAAACCTTAACAGATTGCAACCGGCCGTCGCATCGGCACGCGTCAATTTCCCTGAAAAGAAACTTCGCATCACCTATGATTCGTCCAAAGTCAGCCTGAAAGAGATTGTCCACCTTTTGGTTTCCATCGGCTATGAGCCCAACATCAGCCTCGAGGATTATGGCCGCAAAGCCCAATCATCTGATAAAAGCCTGATCATCAAACTGGGCGTGGCCTTCTTTTCATTTGGGAACATCATGCTGTTGTCGTTTCCGGAGTATTTTGAAGTCAGCGAATACTGGCTCGACCGCTACCGCAACTTTTTCCGGCTGCTCATCTTCCTTTTGGCATTGCCCAGCTTTTTCTATTCGGCCAGCGGATACTACGTGGCGGCCTGGAAGAGCCTGAAAGCCAAGATTCTGAGTATCGAAGTTCCCATTGCGCTGGGCATTGTCGTAATGTTTGTGCGCAGCGTGGTCGACATGTGGTTCAATCACGGTCCCGGTTTCTTTGACTCCATGGCCGGACTGATCTTTTTTATGTTGCTGGGCAAGACGTTCCAGTCTAAAACCTATCAGTTCCTGAGTTTTGAACGCGACTACAAATCTTATTTTCCGGTGGCGGTGACGCGGTTGGTTGAAGGCCGGGAGGAAAACGTTCCGGTTTATGAAGTGGCCAAGGGCGACAGGTTGCTGATCCGCAATCAAGAGATCATTCCCGCCGACGGCATCCTCATGAAAGGCGACGGTTCCATCGATTACAGCTTTGTAACGGGCGAATCCGTCCCGGTGGCCAAAGGATCTGGCGACAAGATTTTTGCCGGTGGACGACAAATCGGGCAAACCATCGAGTTGGAAGTTCTCAAATCGGTTTCGCAAAGTTACCTCACATCGCTTTGGAGTCAGGATGCGTTTGGTAAATCAGCCGACCGCTACGCCAATTTTACCACTGTCGTAAGCCGTTATTTTACACCCGCGCTTTTGTTTATTGCGTTTGCCGGCTTTGCTTATTGGTACGCCATCAGCGCCAAAACAGCCTTTGACGTCTTTACCGCCGTGCTCATCGTGGCCTGTCCTTGTGCCCTGGCGCTTACCGGTCCGTTCACTTTGGGTAACATTCTGCGGATTCTGGGCCGACACGCCTTTTATTTAAAGGATGCGCGCGTCATTGAAGAATTGGCTGGCGCCGATACCATCGTCTTTGACAAGACCGGAACCCTGACCATGCTGTCATTGGCCAATATCGAGTATTCCGGAACACCGCTTAACGACGATCAGATTGCGCTGATGCAAAGTGTTTTGCGCGGATCCAACCACCCGCTCAGCCGGATGCTTTACGGCCATTTGCCCAAAATGTCGGTCCGCATGCCCGATGTTTTTGAGGAAGTGACGGGGCAGGGGATGGAAGCCAGATTTGGGCAAACAGTGCTGCGGATCGGATCGGCTGCTTTTACGGGTGCCGAGGTTCCCGCCAGCAGTTTCCAAACCCGTGTTTACATAGCTTTTGACGGTGTGCCGATGGGTCATTACGTCATCAGCAATCAATACCGTCCCGGCGCCAGCGAGCTGATGCAAAAACTGGCCACCCAATATAAACTGGTGGTACTTTCAGGCGACAATGAGGGTGAAAAAGCCGTGCTCGAACAATTGATGCCGGCCGGAACGCAATTGGTGTTTAACCAAAAGCCCGATCAGAAACTGGAATATATCAAATCGCTCCAGCAACAGGGCAGGAGAGTGGTGATGATGGGCGATGGCCTCAATGATGCGGGAGCATTGATGCAAAGCAACGCAGGAATTGCGATTTCTGAAAATGTAAACGTGTTTTCACCTGCCTGTGATGCCATCCTCGATGCCGGGTCATTTGATAAACTGGCTGATTTTATGTATCTTTCCAAAAAGGCGATTTTTATCATGAAGATGAGTTTTACACTGTCGCTTTTATACAATGTGGTGGGGCTTTCATTTGCTGTCAGCGGAACCCTCGATCCCATTGTGGCGGCCATCATCATGCCGCTGAGTACCATCAATATCGTATCATTTGTAACCGTTGCAGGTAACTGGTACGCCAGGCGTTTAAATCAAAAAAACAAATCTCCCAAAGGTATTTCGCCGGCTATGACAAATGTCATGTTTTACGGTGAGGCGGTACAATAACTTTGGACAATAATTAAGGTATGAGCGTTATCTATTTATTAATTCCTGTAAGCATCTTTTTGGCTGTGCTTTTCTTTATCGCTTTTGTCAAGGCGGTTCGCAAAGGACAGTTCGAGGACACCTATACTCCGTCGGTGCGGATGCTTTTTGACGACGAACTTAAAACGAGCGAAGACCAAAACAACCCTGATTAAATATGGAAATCCAGCAATTTTATTACGACAACAAAATCGTTAAGAAGTTCCTCTACGCCACCATTGTGTTTGGCGTGGTGGGTATGCTCGTCGGGTTACTCCTGGCGTTCATGTTCATGTTCCCCAACCTTACGCAAGGCATTTCGTGGCTTAGTTTTGGCCGCCTCAGGCCTTTGCACACCAACGCCGTAATCTTTGCGTTTGTGGGCAACGCCATGTTTGCGGGTATTTATTATTCCATGCAGCGCTTGCTCAAGACGCGCCTTTACAGCGACGTTTTGTCAAACATCCACTTTTGGGGATGGCAGCTTATCATTGTAGCGGCCGCATTGTCGCTGCCCATGGGTATCACTTCATCTAAGGAGTACGCCGAGCTCGAATGGCCTATCGACATTGCCATCGCGCTGATATGGGTAGTGTTTGGCATCAACATGATCGGGACCATCCTGCGCCGTCGCGAGCGCCACATGTACGTAGCCATCTGGTTCTACCTGGCGACTTTTGTGACGGTTGCCGTGCTTCACATCTTTAACAGCCTCGCGCTGCCGGTGTCATTCTTTAAGAGCTACTCGGTTTACGCCGGTGTTCAGGACGCGCTGGTACAGTGGTGGTACGGTCACAACGCCGTGGCCTTCTTCCTGACTACGCCGTTTTTGGGACTGATGTATTACTTTGTTCCAAAGGCCGCCGACCGTCCGGTGTATTCATACCGACTGTCCATCATTCACTTTTGGTCGCTGATCTTTATCTACATCTGGGCAGGACCTCACCACTTGCTGTATTCCTCACTTCCGGAGTGGGCGCAAAATCTTGGTGTTGTTTTCTCGGTGATGCTGATTGCACCATCTTGGGGTGGTATGATCAACGGATTGCTGACACTGCGCGGCGTGTGGGATAAAGTTCGCACCGAGCCTGTCCTGAAGTTCTTTGTCGTTGCGATCACCGGTTACGGTATGGCAACGTTTGAAGGGCCGATGCTGTCGCTTAAAAACCTTAACGCCATTGCCCACTTTACCGACTGGATCGTGGCCCACGTTCACGTTGGCGCGCTGGCCTGGAACGGATTTCTGTCATTTGGTATGATTTACTGGCTGTTGCCACGCATGACCAAAGGCCCGCTGTTCTCGCAAAAACTGGCCAACTTCCACTTTTGGATCGGCACGCTGGGTATCATCATCTACGCCCTGCCAATGTACGTTGCCGGGTTTACACAGGCTTCAATGTGGAAGCAGTTTAACCCTGACGGAACGCTTACTTACGGCAACTTTATCGAGACCATCACCAAGATTATGCCTATGTACTGGATGCGCGCCATTGGTGGTTCGCTCTACCTGATTGGTGTTCTGGTACTGGTTTACAACGTTGTCCGCACCGTTCGCGCCAACCGCGCCGTCGAAGATGAACTGGCCGAAGCACCTGCACTGGCTCCGCTGTCACCACGCCGACTTAAAGGTGAAAAATTCCACCCTTGGCTGGAGCGCCGTCCGGTACAACTTACCATCCTGGCGACGATTGCGATCCTTATTGGTGGTGTTATCCAGATTGTGCCTACCATCATGGTAAAATCAAACATCCCGACCATCTCCAGCGTCAAACCATATACGCCACTTGAACTGGAAGGACGCGACCTCTACATCCGCGAAGGCTGTGTATCCTGCCACTCACAAATGGTGCGTCCGTTCCGCAGTGAGGTGGAACGCTATGGCCCGCAGTCAAAATCCGGCGAGTTTGTATATGACCGTCCGTTCCTTTGGGGATCAAAACGCACCGGTCCGGATTTGCACCGCGTAGGAGGCAAGTACAACAACAACTGGCATTTTAACCACATGTGGGATCCGCAAAGCACATCGTCCGGATCGATCATGCCGTCATACGAGTGGTTGTTTGATAACAAGAAGCACGACCGCTCCGGAATTCAGGCCAAGATGCGTACCCTTAAACAACTGGGTGTACCCTATACTGAAAAGGACATTCTGGAATCGCCCAAAACGCTGAATGCCCAAGCCGAAGAAATCGAGAAAAGCCTTGCCGCCGATCCTGATTATGTCAAGAGTTACGAGAAGTCGCGCAAAGCTGCAGAGGCTCGCGGCGAGAAATTCGTTCCGATGAAGGATCGTGAAATCACCGCCATGATCGCCTATATCCAGCGATTGGGCACCGACATCAAAGTAAAAGAAACCGCTAAAAACTAAGCCATGTTCGAAGCTATCAAACACAATATGGAAACCATCGACGGTGTGGCCGTTTATCCGGTGGTTTCGCTCAGCATCTTCTTCCTGTTCTTTGTGGGGCTGGGCTTATGGGTTGCTACCTATAAAAAAGATAAGATCCAGGAGTTGAGTAAAATTCCGCTTGAAGACTAACACCAAAACACCATGAAAAAATTAATTCCGGTTTACGTTCGATTTCCGCTGATTTACTTCAGTGTGATGCTGGCCCTTGAATATTTCATTGATTCAGGCGACAAGCCAGCGTTTATCAAATACCCGATGGTGGGACTGTTCCTGCTGGTGTTCGCCTTTCTTTTGATTGCCTTTGAAATTACGTCATCGGCTGTTGACAAGGTAACCTATCACTTGATGACCGACGAGCAACGCAAGGAACTCGACAGCGCCACCGGTTGGAGCATTGAGTCAAGCAAACTTTATCAAACCGTCAAGCGTTGGATGATTGGCCGTAAGCGCGAGGAAAATGACGAGGCTATCATGATGGACCACAACTACGACGGTATCCGCGAGCTCGACAACAAGCTTCCGCCGTGGTGGGTATATCTGTTCTACGTGACAATCATCTTCTCCGTCATCTACCTGGTGCGCTATGAAATTATGGGCGCCGACGGACAGGAGGAAGAACTTCGCAAGGAGATGGCAGCCGCCAAGATTGCCGTAGAGGAGTACAAAAAGACCGCTCCTGACCAAATGGACGCCGAGAAAGCTACCGTCCTCACCGACGACGCATCGCTGGCAGCGGGCAAGGCCATTTACGACGCCAACTGTATGGCCTGTCACCGTGCTGACGGCGGCGGTCAAATTGGTCCAAACCTTACCGACGACCACTGGATTTTGGGTGGAGGCATCAAAAATGTCTTTCACACCATTGCAAACGGTGGCCGCGACGGCAAGGGAATGGTGGCCTGGAATGCCACACTTAAACCTACACAAATTCAACAGGTATCGAGCTACATCATAAGTCTGCATGGTACCAATCCCAAAGACGCCAAAGCGCCCGAGGGAGAAATCTGGCAGGAAGCCGCGTCTGATTCGACCAAGGTGGCTGCCGCAAATTAATGCATCATGAATGACGAGTCGTTTCGCGACAGTATCTCGACGGTTGACCAGGAAGGCAAGCGCAAATTTATCTTCCCTAAAAAACCGTCAGGCAAGTGGTACGAATACCGAAAGTGGGTAAGCTACTTTTTGCTGTTCTGCCTGTTCAGCGCGCCGTTTATCAAGGTAAATGGCAACCAGCTGATCCTGTTTAACGTTCTGGAGCGACGGTTTAACTTTTTTGGTTTCCCGTTTGGCCCTCAGGATTTTTACCTGGTGGCCATTGGGATGGTGGTGAGCGTCGTGTTTGTTGTGTTCTTCACCGTAGTATTCGGACGTATTTTTTGCGGATGGATTTGCCCTCAGACTATTTTTTTGGAGATGGTATTCCGCCGTATCGAATATTGGATCGAGGGCGACCGCGGGGCGCAGATCCGTCTGGAAAAGCAAGCCTGGAACGCTGAAAAATGGCGTAAAAAGCTGCTCAAGTGGACGCTGTTCTTTATCATATCGTTTGCCATAGCCAATGTGTTTCTGGCGTATATCGTAGGTAGTGATCACTTGCGGGTGATGGTTCAGGAAGGCCCGATGGCGCGCCCCGGATCATTTATCGCCCTGCTGATTTTTACAGGCGTTTTCTACTTTGTCTTTGCCTGGTTCCGCGAACAGGTTTGTATCATTGCCTGTCCGTACGGAAGGTTGCAGGGTGTGTTGCTCGACGACAAATCCATCAACGTGGCCTATGACTTTGTACGCGGCGAGGGTGAAACCGGCCGGGCCAAATTCCGCAAGGGCGAGGATCGAGCAGCCTCCGGCAAAGGCGATTGCATCGACTGTATGCAATGCGTTCACGTGTGTCCGATGGGCATCGACATCCGCAACGGTATTCAGCTGGAATGCACCAACTGCACAGCCTGTATCGACGAGTGTAACACCATGATGACCAGCGTTGGTCTTCCAAAAGGATTGATTCGGTACGCCACCGAGGTTGAAATTGCCAAAAAAGAGCCGTTTAAGTTTACCCTGCGAATGAAGGGGTATACGGCAGTCCTTTTGATTCTTATCGGGATTTTGGCCGGTATGATTTTACTTCGCTCAGATGTGGAGATCACCCTGTTGCGTGTTCCCGGCCAGTTGTTTGAGCACAAAGGCGAGAATATCAGCAATGTATACACCTTTAGGGCTGTAAACAAAACCGTCGATAATTATTCGAGTCTTGAACTCAAACTCATAGACGTCGACGGAATCCTAAAAACAGTGGGCAAGCCGCAATTTAGCCTCAAGCGCGAAGGACAAACCCAGGGAACGCTTTTTATCGAAATTCCTGAACACATGGTTAAGGACGATAAAATTAACATCACTGTAGGTTTGTATGACGGCGACCGCCTGTTGGATACTTACGAGGTAACCTTTATGGGGCCAAGAGTATTTTAATAATTGCTAAAGAAATTGACTATGAAATGGAATTGGGGAAAGGGAATCGTGCTGGCTTTTGCGCTGTTTATTGTATTTATCCTGTCGTTTGTGTTCAGGATACAATCAGACCCGGCCTATGACAATGAACTTGTGGTCAAGGAATACTACAAGTCAGACAGCCGCTATAGCGAGGAAATCGCAAAAATGCAGAATGCCGCTAACCTGGACCAGAAACCTAAAATCGACACCAAAGACGGAGGGGTGATTATTACCTTTCCGGAATCAATTGCTGATAATATTAAAGGCAAAGTCTCCTTTTACAGGCCGTCAGCCGGCAAACTGGACTTCGAGATCCCTATCCTCTTGTCCGGTAACACCATGCTCATACCTAAAACCACGCTGGCAGGCGGCCGTTGGGAGATTTCACTCACCTGGGATTATCAGGAAAAAACCTATCTTATCAAAAAACAGGTCTATTTGTAATGCTTTGGTCGGCCGTCATATTAGGTTTGCTCAGCAGCCTTCACTGTGTAGGCATGTGTGGTCCCATCGCCTTGATGATTCCACTGGATCATCACGACCCGGCGCGCAAGACCGTGCAAATTCTAACCTATCACGCGGGACGCATCACAACCTATGCGTCGCTTGGCCTGCTTTTCGGGCTTTTTGGCCGCGGACTCTACCTGGCCGGAATCCAACAAAATATTTCCATTGCCATGGGCGTGATCATCATTGCTATCGCCATCATACCGGAAAGGTATTGGGCAAAGTCGCTGGGCCGCAACTTGTGGAGCGGTGCCGTGATGAAAGTGCGTCAGGGGCTTGGCCGACAATTGCACCAAAAAAACTTTAAATCACTTTTCCTGCTGGGATTCTTTAACGGACTTTTGCCCTGTGCGATGGTTTACATGGGGCTTTTTGGCGCCGTTGCCATGCAGGATGCCTTTACTGGCGCGGCCTATATGGCTTTGTTTGGTCTTGGAACTGTACCGATGCTCAGCGCGGTTGTATACCTCCAGAACATTTTCGGGCCGTCGTTTCGCAATGTTTTCCGCAAGGCGCTTCCGGTCATGGCGGTGATTATCGGCAGCCTTTTTATTCTCCGCGGAATGGGATTGGGAATTCCATACATCTCGCCACAGAGCCAACAACTGATGGTCATGGCGCAGCCGGATTGTAAATAGGGTTGGAAATTTAAAGATTAAATGGTAATGATTCAAAGATTCATGGATTTGAAAATTTGAAAATGTGGAGATTGCAAACCGGAAACTTCTTCCTCCGGTATCCGCAATGTTCTGTCAACTGTGAACTGTAAACCGTCAACTGCAAAGATTCAATGATTGAAAAACAGTAACCAGGAGCTTTCGCCCTCCGGCAACCGCAATTTTCTGTCAACCGTAAACTGTAAAGTTTAGCCGTCATCTGTTAACCTCCTGTGTGAATCTTGTATCAGAAAAAAAAATTCACACAACTTTTGTGTGGATTTTTTTTAGATGTGTTTTTTCACACAAAATCGACTTTAAACTTTAACAACTTTTACAGAAAATCTGTAGCCAACCTATCGCTTTTTTTCGTTCGGGATAATCCATTGTTCCCCTACCCATTGGTACGAAGTTAGCCGGATTATTTATAGGTTCGATACAGAAAATCTACCAAAAGTGTTAAGGGTTGGGTGTAGGGTAGAGGGTGCAGGAAACGGAATTGAGAATTAGGGATTTAGAGATTTATTTCCCGTAAACTTAAGCTTCCGGCAACCGCAATTTTCTATCAACTGTAACCCGTAAACTGTCAACTATAAAAATTTGGAAATTTGGAGATGGTAAGGAATCTATTATCTTCAAGCATCCGCAACGTTCTGTAAACTGTACACTGTAAACCGTAAACTAAAAAACTATCAAATCGTCATCGAAAACAACTGCGTCTGCGGCTTGTCGCGCTGGAGTAATAGGTCAAAAGCCATGCAGACATTGCGTACAAAAGGTTTACCGGCATCAGTAACGCGGATTGATGATCCACCAATCTCGACCAACCCGTCAGCTTCCATTTCATGAAGGGAATCCAAAATGGCCGGCATGGTTTCGCGTCCCCATTTTGAATCGGCTTCCCATGAAGTTTCAAAACGGCACATCAGATTCAGAATATGGCGGCGCACGGTAAGATCTTCCTCGCTCAACATATGTCCGCGCAGCAATGGGAGCGCATCCCAGTCAACCATCTGAATATAATCTTCTACGCTTTTTACATTTTGTGCAAATCCGTACCAGGAATCCCCAATGGCCGATGCACCAAGACCAATCATCAGCTGCGTGGCATTGGCGTTGTAGCCCATAAAATTGCGGTGCAGGCGGCCCTCGTCAAAAGCCGTGAACAAGCCTTCACCGGGCAGGGCAAAGTGGTCCATGCCAATCTCACCGTAGCCGTTTTTGAGCAACATGCTTTTGCCAGTTTCGTATAATTCACGCTTGATTTCTTCTTTGGGGACATCCTCATCCTTAAAGCCGCGCTGGCCGGTTCCCTTGATCCATGGCACGTGGGCGTAGCTGTAAAAAGCCAGGCGGTCAGGGTGAAGGGATATGGTTTTTTCGATGGTGTCGATGATGTCCTCGCGGGTTTGCATCGGCAGGCCAAAAATCAAGTCGTGACCAATGGATTCATACCCAATGTCGCGCGCCCACAGCGTCACTTTGGCTACCTGGTGAAACGGCTGAATCCTGTGAATGGCCTGCTGAACCGTATCGGAATAGTCCTGAACGCCAAAACTCACGCGTCTGAAGCCTAGGTTAAAAAGCGTGGTCAAATGTTGACGGGTTGTGCTGTTGGGATGGCCCTCAAAACTCATATCGCATTCAGGCATCTTATCGGCATAGGCAAAAATCCCGTTAACCAGATCTTCAAGATTTTTGGTCGAAAAGAAAGTAGGAGTGCCGCCGCCCATGTGTAATTCGCGAATCTTGGGGCGCTCGTCAAAAAGTTCACAGTACAAATGCCACTCCTTTAAAACCGCCTTGATGTAGGGTTCCTCGACTGCGTGGTTTTTGGTAATGCGTTTAAAACATCCGCAAAAAGTACAAAGGCTTTCACAAAAGGGTAGGTGTATATAAAGGCTGATTCCCTGCTCGGCATTGCTCTCGGAAAATGACCGCTTGACACTTTCCACCCATTTCTGGCTGTCAAATGTAGCCTCGTTCCAGTACGGCACGGTTGGATAACTGGTGTATCGCGGGCCGGGGACGTTGTATTTTCGAATCAGTGACATAGTTTTTTATGACGAAATTAGTCATGGCAACACGCGCCGCCTATGACAATTGTCATATTGGTCAGATTCGTTTAAGACCTGGCAGGTTTGTGATGTAGATTTTTTTGCCTTCGAGTTTGATCAGGCCTTCTTTGCCCATTTCCGACAATAGCCGGATGCAACTTTCCGTAGCGGTACCAATGATGCCGGCCAGTTCCTCACGCGATAGTTGCGGACGCAGGCTGCCGTCGGTGTTGGGTTCAAAAGTGGAATGCAGGTATAAAAGTGTGTGTGCCAACCTTTCGCGAACGGTTTTTTGCGCCATGTTCACCAAAATGTTATCCGCATCGCGCAAATCACCGCAGATATTGCGCATCACGTTCATCGAAAATTTGTTGTTGTTGTTAAAAGCACTCAGAATTTCAGATTTCGGGATAAAACAAACCTCCATGTCCTCAAGGGCGACAGCGCTTAAATTTGCCGGCTCCTCGCTAATCATGGAACGCTGGCCCAGCAACTCGCCGCGACGTACCAACTTGACAATCTGGCTTTTGCCGTTCTCGCTGAGTTTGGTGAGTTTGCACACCCCGTCCTTGACGCAAAAAACACCGTTGATGTTTTCGCCTTCTTCAAAAATGACATCGCCCCGCTTGATCGTCTGCGAGGTTTTGCAATCCGACATCTTAATTAATTCATCCTTGGAAAGCGCCTTTAATGAACTGAATTCACGGACGATACACTGCTCACACTTGCCCATTTGATATTCGTAAAACCACTGTAAAAGTACGGTATTTTTAATTTACGAAGGTAAGTAAAGCAAGACAAATAACGTATTTTTGAAAACTTCATGAAGCACATAACCCTTTTCATACTCCTTGCATTCTGTTTTGCTTCGGTGCGATGTGATGCCGATGTCGCTCCTGTTTCGGGACGTGTGGTGAGCATAGCCGATGGCGATACCTTTACCGTGATGATGCGCGGGCAAAAAGTTAAAGTTCGCATTCACGGCATTGACGCGCCTGAACGGAACATGCCATTTTACAAGGCTTCAAAAAATTATCTTGCCGATCTTATCGGCAACCGACAGGTTATGTTGACGCTTGTTGAAAAGGATCGCTATGGCCGATGGGTGGCGCGCGTCAGGTTAACTGATAAAACTGATGTCGGCTCGAAAATGGTGGCAGCCGGAATGGCGTGGCATTTCACCAGATACTCATCTGACAGGAAAATGGCATCGCTGCAAAAGAAAGCCAGGGCAGCCAAACTCGGGCTGTGGCGTGATCCGAAACCCATGCCGCCGTGGGAGGTGAGAAAAACCCGGCGCAATTAGGCACCGTTTTATTCGCGGATCACTTTTACCGTTTGCGTACCTTCGGCCGATGATATCTGCAGGAAATAAACACCGGCTGGCAGTAATGATAAGTCAACCGATCCCTGCCCGTTTTGAAGGTGGTGCGAACCAACAATCTGTCCGAGCGCATTGACAATCGTAAGTTTTGCCGGGGAAACTGTCCCGGTAATGTTCACGATCGACCGCGTTGGATTGGGATATACCGTAAACTGATTTTTTACCTGGGTGGTATTATTTAACGTATTCTGACAGCTTATTAACCGGACGCGATTGGCATTTTCAAACGAGCAAAAACTATCGGCATGCAGATAGTACCTTACGACACCGGCATTTGAACCTGAATCCCATGTGAGCGGCGAAATGCCATG
>CAZIBV010000038.1:0-22782 GCA_964537345.1 uncultured Flavobacterium sp.
TTAGGCCAGAAATTGAGTTTCATCGCCTCGTTGATTACCGTAAACGATCCGCTGATTACGGCCTGTGATGCAATAACGGCTGCCGATGTAGCGATTACAATTCCCGCCGGGCGGAACCAGTCGGCCATCATCAAATAAAACGGGTTTCCATATTCTCCCCCAAGGCTCATCAAACTTTCTCCCTCGTGCATAATCAGGTAGGCAGCCTGACCAAAATAATTGAGAACCAGCATGGTTTTGACAAAGATCCAGCTGACGCGAATGTTGCTCCGGCCGCAGTGGCCCATGTCTGAGTAAAGCGCCTCGGCACCCGTGGTACAAAGAAATACGGCGCCCAGGACAAAGAATCCCTCAGGATGGAGCATCAAAAGGTTGTAGCCATAAACCGGATTGAGCGCCTTGAACACTTCCGGGTGGCCAATAATCTGGAGGAGTCCCAAAATGCCCAGCATACTGAACCAAATAAGCATGATGGGTGCAAAAAAACGGCCTACCAGCTTGGTTCCAAATTGTTGGATATAGAACAATACAAAAAGGATCGCGATAACAATCGACATGGTATTGATTTCCGGATAAAATGATCGGAGTCCTTCAACCGCCGAGGATACTGAGATGGGCGGTGTGATGATTCCATCGGCCAGGAGCGCACTTCCGCCAATCACCGCGGGAATAATCAACCATTTCACCTTGGTTCGTCGCACCAACGCATACAAAGCAAAAATTCCGCCTTCACCGTGGTTGTCAGCATTGAGCGTGATAAACACGTATTTGACGGTGGTTTGCAGGGTAAGTGTCCAAAAGATGCACGAAACGCCGCCAAGGACAATATCGGCTGAAATCGGGTCGCGCCCGATAATGGCTTTCATTACGTAAAGCACCGATGTGCCTATGTCGCCGTAAATGATGCCAAGGGTGATCAAAAGTCCGCCAAGACTGATCTTGGTAAGATGGGTTTGATGCTGAGCAGTCATAGCCTAATAGAATGGGACAAATGTAAATCTTAGGTTGATACTATCCGCATTAAACAGCATTTTATTTTGGCCAAAAAAAAAACACCGCCGGAGCAGTGTTTAAAATTGAATGCTTTTTATCGGCGGCCGCCTTCACGATCACCGGATCCGCCTGAGCGCGAGCCCCCTTGCTTTTGAGCAAAATTGCGATCCTGACCAGACGATTGACGCACTGATTCGCGAGGCTGCATGCTGCGCTGGCTTACCGCCGATGGCTGACGGTATCCACCGTTGCGTACCGATGATTCACGTTGGGGAGCTTGTTGCCTAACCGATTCTTTAACCGGGCCAGACTGTCTGACACCTCGGGTTATCCCTTCGTTTCTCGTGCCGCCATTGCGAACGGGCGCTTGTCGAATACCACCAGTTGAACTTTCCTGACGGTCAATTCCGGCCTGACGAACACCACCTGTTGATTGGTTGCGCGTTGGAGCCTGCCTTACCCCGCCGGTTGAAGCTGCGTCATATCGGGTTGAACCTGAACGGACATCATTTGATTTTACGTTGCTGATTCCCGCCTGACGAATACCCCCGGTTGATTGGTTTCGGGTTGGCGCCTGTCTTACCCCACCGGTTGAAGCTGCGTCATATCGGGTTGAACCTGAACGCACATCTGATGATTTTACACCGCCGTTCGCAGCTTGTCTGACGCCGCCTGTCTGTTGGCGGGTAGTGGCCTGACGAACGCCTCCGGTTTGGTTGCGTGTATCAATCCCCATTGATTTTTCAGGAGTCTTGCGGATTCCGCCGGTAGCCGCGTAATTGCGGGTAGTATTCTGCTGTAATTCATAGGCGTTGCGCACCCCGTTTTGACGTGAAGTAAATGATCGGTTAGGATGGCGCTGCTCATATCCGCTGGCGCGATACCTGTTGTGCATCGCAATGGCACGGTGGCTGCGTCGGTGATGAACGTAGTTGTAATGGTGATGATGGTTGATGTGTACGTGGATATGGTTCACATATCGGAATACCGGCATCGGGTGCCACGCTACATAATAGCTGGGATAGTATCCCCAATACCACGAAGAGCAGTACGGACGATAGCTGGGTACCCAAAAGTTCGTAAAGATTACCGGACGGCTTACGTAAACCGGTTCGTAGATGTAGTTGGGTCCGTACATAAATACATCACCTACTACCTGAACCTGGACTACATTGTCGCGGCCGCGCTCAACTTCGATGGTGGCAACGTCCTGAAAAAGATCGCGTCCCAAAACCGCCTGAATCAAAATCAGGTGGGTGTGGTCTTCGACGTTTTCTACAACGCGCAGATAGTCAACCTGATAATCCTGGTTAAGGTCAAGGTTGGAGATTTGCGTGCGCGGATCGTTCAACCGGCGCTCAAAATCCTCAAGATCGCGCGAGTCGCCAAAAATTGAGGCAACCGCCCTCAGGTCGAGATTTTCACTAATGTCGTTGCTGGTGGCCGTAACCGTTGTGCGGTCTTGGGCAAATACGCCTACGGCAATCAGCATCATGGCTAGAAAAAGAGTTTTTGTTTTCATGGTTTCCAAATATTAGGGAGCCGGAAGCCGGTCAATTTGCGGCAGCCAATTATTGTGCCAAAAAAAGAATTGAGTGTTTCAGGGAAGTTTAGTAACTTGAATCAAATAAATTCCCGATATGAAGAAAATCGCGTTTTCACTGGCGTTTGCCCTGATAGGATGTAAGGCAGCTATCGAGGCAGTCGCGCCCGTCAAGGTAGCTGTAATCCTGGAAAAATCCGGACCGGTAAGGGCGTTGGAGGTTTCGGGCGATACGATTTGGTACGGCGGTATCAATAAATTTGGTTGGGTAAAGCGCGATGGCACAAACAAGGCCTGGAATTTTAACGTTGGCGCCGATGTTGACTTTCGGAGTATTGCGCAAACCAATTCAGATGTATTTGTGCTCAATGCCGGGAGCCCCGCGTGGTTGCTGCGGATCAACAAGAAAACACAAGTAGTCGACACCGTCCACACAGATAGCAACCCGGCCATTTTTTACGACAGCATGAAGTTTTACGATAATGAGCGGGGTTTGGCGTTGGCCGATCCGATCGACGGAAGGTTTACACTTTTGGCCACAACCGATTCTGGAAGGACCTGGACGATGCAAAAAGGTCCGGAAGCCATGGAAGGCGAGGGGGCGTTTGCCGCGAGCAACTCAAACCTTGTGCTGATGGATAACGCAACCTATTTTGTTTCGGGCGGAAAGCATGCACGCTTTTTTCGGCAGGACAGTCAATGGGAATCCAATCATACGCCCATTGTGCAAGGCCAGGCCATGACCGGGATTTTTACCGCCGATTTCTACGACCGCAACATCGGAATCATTGCCGGCGGGAACTATGAAGATCAAAAAAACAACACGCGGAACAAGGCCGTTACCCGCGATGGCGGAAGAAACTGGAAAGCGGTAGCCGACGGTGAGGCCTTTGGATACGCCTCATGCGTGCGCTATTTTCCCGGATCGGGCGGCAAAAAAATAGCAAGCGTTGGCGCTACCGGGCTTTGGATTTCAAACAACGGCGGTACGTCCTGGAAAAAGATTCACGACAATGCCGGCTGGTACACGATTAGGTTTATCAACTCCCGAACAGCTGTAGTTGCGGGCCGGTTTGAGATTGCAATCCTGGAATTCTGATCAGCGCTTTTTTTGACGGTACTGACGCAGCAAATCGCGGTTAAAGTCTTCTTCGGCTCGGCGGAGCTTGATAATCTTGACTGGAGGCAACACTGTTTTCAGGTTCGTCAGGAATTTTTTTCGCAGTTCGTAAAGTTCCTCTTCTGATTTTTCCATCTGAGACAGGGCAGCAAGCGCTTCCTTGTCGGTCATTTTGTTGATGGCATCGTCATCCTTGCGCTTTAAAAAGTCGGCCACGCGGATGCGCCTAAGCTCGTGCTGACGCTCGTCATACGCATTGTACAGCGGCCAGAACTTTGCCGATTCATCGGGGGTAAGCGCCAGTTGGTTGGTGATGTACGCCACCTTGAGCGATTTAACCTGTTCGCGTCGGTCGCCCATTCGTCCTTGCGAGACTCCCGCAAAGGCAATCAAAACCAAAACCAGGGTAAAAATGTGTTTTTTCATCAGTAATTCAAATAGTGTTCAACATCCTGCAGGTAAAGTGCATTTTCAATTTTTTCCGGGTCGATGCCTGCATTCAAATTGGCAAGCGCGGCTTCGTCCAGGTTTTCCGCCAGTTCATACGATGGGATATCGGATTGCGTCACCAGATAATTCTCGACTGAATCATCCCCCAAAAGGCTGTCGGTTTGCGTCAGCCGGTCAAGCGACGGAATCGACAGTGATAAAACCACCACCGATGCAGCGGCCCAAAGCCACGACCTGTCGCGTGAAATCCGTTTTGCCCTGCGCTGCGGAAGTTTTTGCATAACCACATCGGGCAACGTATCAAAATATCCCGGCGGCGCCTGGTAAGGGCTTTGCACTTTATAATCGTTAAGGGAAAACTTTTTCATGGCCTTATGAACATATATTATACGGTTGGTTTAATGTCGGTTGACGTAATCTTCAACTTTTTTTACGGCATGGTGATACGACGCTTTTAACGCGCCCACCGATGTCCCCAGGATTTCCGACATCTGCTCGTAGGGAATTTCTTCAAAATAGCGCATCTCAAAAACCAGTTTCTGTTTTTCAGGAAGTTTTTCGATGGCCTCATACAGCCTTGCCTCGATAAGTTGCGAATCCGTCCAGGTTTCGGCTTGCATGTTGTTGACGGCCCGCTCCTGCGTCTCGATGCTTGCGTAGCCACGGCGGTTTTTTTGCTTGATAAAGGAAATGGCCTCGTTGGTGGCGATGCGATAAACCCATGAAAAAAGCCTGCTCTCGCCCTTAAAACCATCCAGGTGCCGGAAGACTTTGATAAAAGTATTTTGCAGGATGTCGTCGGTATCGTCGTGGTCATGCACCATGCTGCGGATGCGGTTGTACAACGGACGCTGAAACTGGGTAATCAGTTCCCTGTACGCCGCGTGCTGAGTGGCCGGATCCAGTAAGCGGTTGATGAATTCCTGTTCGTCCTGCAAGGCAAAAATTTACGGTTAGAGACAATAACCCGCAGGGGGTTTAATCACGGAATTGGAATTTCGCCAGTTGACGATTCGGCGGGGGCAGGAGATGGGGCCGCAGCAGGCAAAGCAACCGGTGCAGGAGCCACAGCCTGATAGTGAATAGGGATATAAATCTCGGTTACCCATTGCGACGGACGCTTGGCCTGCTTTCGTCCAACCTGAAGTACTTCGAGATACTGGCCCGCATCGGACAATTTGTGACCTTTTTCATCGATATAGGCAAAAGTCTTGTCCCACGCCTTTCGAAGGTGCTGATAATCGCCGGTAAGGGTTGATTTGACCGCCCGGAATTCACCAAAACTGCCAAATGAAATATCGCTTCCGGGAGCCGTCAGGATCGTATCGCGCACCGGATAACATACCGAGAACCTGGTCCTGTCAGTTTTGTCGTTGTAATAATCGTAAAGTACAAAAGGTTTTCCGGCCGGCACGATCTTGTTTTTGGTAAAAAAGAAGTCCATTTTATTCGACATGATTCGCACGTTGCGGTGCAAGTTCCCGATGGTGCTCGTAATGGTCTGTTTGACAAAAATCGTCCCGGGTTTTACAACGGGTCCGTCAACCTTGATGGCAAAAGTATTGGTTTCATAAACCAGCGTTTTTTCAAGCCGCTTTAATCCCTGTTCAAAAAAAGTTCCCATCACGTAGGCCGGGCCGCCCTGAAGTGTTGCCTTTACTTTTGGACCAAACGGCAGTTTTCCCTGTACTTTCCAGGTTACAACAGTTCCGCCGGCCGAATCCTTTAACTTCCAGGCCGCCTTTCCGGGAAATCCCCAGTCAAAGTCGTGCGCCAGGCTGTCGTTTTCTATCAGATGGACGGTTTTGATATTGCCGGTTGTTTCGCCGTCGGTCCAGGAAAGGGAGCCGCCCACACCTGAGGTTGTCACACCGGGTTGTATGGTAATGTTTTGATCGGCCGATGCCCAATCCTGCCAGTTGGACAAATCAGCCAGATACTGAAATACAGCAGCACGCGGAGCCTTGATGTATTGGGAGCGCACCACAGCATAGTCGCCGCGCTGTGTGGCCACGTAAACTGAAACGCCTACAAACGCGAGCAAAATCAGCAAAAAAAGATATTTAAGAATCCTCATAGGGTTGGATTGGCAAGTAAAAGTAATAATTTGCGGCAAGCTGTCCTGTAACGCAGGGCAAAATTTCACGTCCAAGGGTACAATCGCAAAAAAACTATCTTTGTTTCAAACCTTACGAATATGAATATGAAAAATCTGGCCGTTTGGGCCGTGGCGGCGATCTTTGCTGTTTCCTGTCAAAAAAAGGAAAGCGACACAGCGCAGACACCACAAAAACACGAAACATTTGCTGAACAGTTTGCTGACATTCAAGTTCTCCGTTACGAGATTCCTGGATGGGATGACTTAACGCTCAAGGAAAAAGAACTGGTGTACTACCTGACCCAGGCCGGTCTTGCCGGACGCGACATCATCTGGGATCAAAACTACCGCCACAACCTCAAGATCCGTGCGGCGCTGGAGTCTATCTACACCAAGTATGAAGGCGACAAGAATGACGAGCAGTGGAAGGCATTTGAGGTTTACCTGAAGCGCGTGTGGTTTTCAAATGGCATCCATCACCACTATTCGATGGACAAGATCAAACCTGATTTTTCTAAGGAATATTTTACAAAATTGCTGGCCGATACCAAAACTGAATTGTTGCCGGAAGCTGTCGATGTGATTTTTAATAATGCCGATGCGAAGAAAGTAAATCTCGACGTTTCCAAGGGTCTTTTGGCCGGATCGGCGACAAATTTTTACGAAAAGGGAATCACCGAGGCCGAGGTTGAGGCCTTTTACGCCTCAAAGAAAAGCGCTGATCCTCACCGCCCGGTATCATTTGGATTGAACTCAAAACTGGTGCGCAATGCATCGGGTCAGCTTGAGGAAAAAGTCTGGAAAAGTGGCGGAATGTACGGTGCTGCCATCGACAAAGTCATCTACTGGCTGGAAAAAGCCAAGTCGGTTGCTGAAAACAAACCACAGGCCGATGCGCTTGCGTTGCTGATCAGCTATTACAAATCAGGTGACCTGAAGACCTGGGATGATTACAACATTGCCTGGTTAAAAGCTACTGAAGGTAATATTGATTACATCCAGGGATTTGTTGAGGTGTACAACGACCCACTTGGCGCCCGCGGATCTTATGAGAGCATCGTTCAGATCAAGGATTTCGACATGTCGGCCAAGATGGAGAAAATCTCTACCGAGGCGCAGTGGTTTGAAGATCAGTCGCCGTTGATGCCTGAACACAAAAAGAAAAATGTTGTTGGTGTTTCCTACAAAACCGTTATCGTGGCGGGTGAGTCGGGAGATGCGTCGCCCAGCACACCCATCGGTGTAAACCTTCCCAACGCCGACTGGATTCGGGCCGAACACGGATCAAAATCGATTTCACTCGGGAATATTATCGAAGCGTATTCAAATGCTGGCGGAAGCGATCGCCTAAAGGAATTTGCGCATGATGAAGAGGAAATCGCGCTCGAAAATGAGTACGGTGAACTGGCCGACAAGCTGCACACTGCCTTGCACGAGGTAATCGGACACGCGTCGGGTCAGATCAACAAAGGCGTGGGAACTCCAAAGGAAACCCTGAAAAGTTATGCGTCAACGCTTGAGGAAGGACGTGCCGACCTGTTGGGATTGTACTATCTGTACGATCCAAAACTTCAGGAACTGGGCCTTGTCAAAGATTGGAAAAAGACGGGAATGGCCGCTTATGACGGATACATCCGCAACGGCTTGATGACACAGCTCATCCGCCTTGAACCGGGCGCCGACATTGAAGAAGCTCACATGCGCAACCGTCAATGGGTGAGTGCCTGGGTTTTTGAAAAAGGCAAAAAGGACAACGTCATCGAGAAAGTGGTGCGCGACGGAAAGACGTATTACAACATCACCAATTATGAAAAGCTGCGCGAACTTTTTGGCCAGTTGCTTCGCGAAACGCAAAGGATCAAGTCAGAAGGTGACTACAACGCAGCCAAGAATCTGGTGGAAAACTATGGCGTAAAAGTCGATCAGGCGCTGCACAAGGAAGTGCTGGAACGCAATAAAAAATTCCACTCCGCGCCTTACAGTGGCTTTATCAACCCTATGCTGGTTCCGGAAATGGATGGCGATAAGATCAAGGACATTAAAGTGGTCCAGCCAAAATCATTTGCCGAACAAATGCTATACTACTCCAAGAATTTTGGATTCCTGCCCAAGGATAATTAACGAAAGCCGCCTGAAAGGGCGGTTTTTTTTTTAATGCTTCAGATAGCCTTTCATAAAGAACAAAAAGGCGATAAACAACAAAAAACCGATAAGCACGCGGTAAACGCCCTTGTAGTGTTGTTTATGGAGGGCTTTGTCCTTTTTGTAGACGAAAATTGAAGCCGTGACAAAGGCGACCAGAAATAGGCCGGCAAAAATAAGTTGTCCGGTGCTGAACATAAAAAAATCTTTCCCGCAAAATTAGTCAATAGCGTGGGAAAACCCATTAAATTGCAAAAAAACGATTTTGCAAAAACAACTTTTGGCGGTAAGGACATTTCACGACACATTTGGTTTGGGCGCGTCAGACATTCCCATCGCAAATCTGGGTGCAGAAAAAAATACCCTGCGATTCAACCTGATGAAGGAGGAAAATGAAGAGTATCTCGAAGCTGTTACCAACAACGATCTGGAGGAAGTAGCCGACGCGTTGGGCGACATGCTGTACATTTTGTGCGGAACCATCATCGAACACGGCCTGCAACACAAAATTGAAGCAGTCTTTGACGAAATCCAGCGTAGCAACATGAGCAAGCTGGGCGCCGACGGCCAACCGATTTATCGCGAGGACGGAAAAGTGATGAAAGGCCCGGGATATTTCAGGCCGGATATTTCAAAAATCCTTTCAGACCAATGATAATTAACAGTTAACAATTAACAATGTGATTTTGGAACAACTGAACATCGTTGATCAATAAGGAAATCTTTGAATTACCTAAATCCACCCAATACCCTGCACCCTAAACCCTACACCTTGATTGTCCATCCAAACACATCATCCTCCAGTTTATACTGGATTCCGGTGAGTTTATCTTTGAGACGCAAGGCGAAGGAATCGGAGGTTTTGGGAAGTTCGTAATACAATTCCTTATAGGCAAATCCTGAAACAGGGGAGACGACGGCCGCGGTTCCGGCGCCAAAAATCTCCCGTAGGTTGCCGTTGTGGGCCGCTTCAATGATTTCATCGACGTAAACCGGGCGCTCAATAATGTCCATTCCCATGCTGCGACCCAACTGGATCAAGCTTTTTCTGGTTACGCCGTCCAGGATGCGCTCGCTTACCGGAGCGGTGAGAAGTGTATCGTTGATGCGGAAAAACACATTCATGGTTCCGGCTTCTTCCAGCATGGTGTGCGTGGCGTCGTCTGTCCAGATAACTTGTTGATAGCCTTGTTCATTGGCCAGTTTTTGCGGATAGAATTGCGCTGAATAGTTTCCTGCGGCTTTTGCGGCACCAATCCCGCCGTTGGCCGCGCGGCTGTAGTGTTCGGCGATGATCACCTTGACTTCGCCCGAGTAATAAGCCTTGGCCGGCGAGAGAATAATCATAAAACGGTACTGCGTCGACGGTGCGGCAACAACACCCGTTCCGGTGGCAATCATAAACGGACGGATGTAAAGCGAGTTGCCCAATCCCGGTTTTACCCAATCCTGTTCCAGACGCAGGATTTCGTGGAGCCCGCCTAAAAAGATTTCGGCCGGAATTTCAGGCATGGCCAGGCGCGCGGCCGATTTGTTAAACCGTTTGTGGTTTTCATCGGGCCGGAAAATCCATACCGAATCGTCGGCTGCTTTGTATGCCTTCATCCCTTCAAAAATCGCCTGTCCGTAGTGAAACACCTTGGCCGACGGATCGATCAAAAACGGTTCATACGGCTTGATGACCGGATTTTGCCAGGCGCCATCAACATAGTCGCACACCAGCATGTGATCGGTAAAAACATTTCCAAACGAGAGGTTTTCAAAATCCACCTGCCCGATTTTGCTGGTTTGGGCGCGGATAATGTCAAGGTGCGGATGCGTAGCCATATTTTTATTTTGCGGAGCCGTTGGTTTGCTGGAGCGCCGGGTGATAAAAATACTCAAAAAACGTTCGTCCGTAGCCGGGCATTTAAAAATTTACGGCAATGTCAATTTGAAGTCGCATCGGGTTGATATTCTGCTTATTTTTGCATCAGAAAATCAACTTACATGAAAAAATTTGCGCTGGCTGCATTGGTGGCGATTGCCCTGACAGCTTGTAAAAAAACTGAAGAAGTTAAAATTGATGAGACACAGGTAGAAAATCCTGCCGATTCACTGGTAACCACCAAGGATACCGTGGCCGTTTTGGAAACCGTCGCGCCCGAAGCCGATGCTCAGCCCGTTGAAGAGCAAAAGGATGAGGTGACCATCACCAAGGTTGATGCCGAGACGTTTGCATCGTTTGGCGGAAAAATCGGTGCCGACAAAGCACTCACCAAAGAACAGATGCTTAAAAAATACGCCTCGATGAAAAAAGGCGATACGGTTTCAGTAAAGTTCCGCTCAAAAATCGCCAGCGTCTGCAAAAAGAAAGGCTGCTGGATGAAGATGGAACTTCCCAACGGAAAGGAGTCCTTTGTACGGTTTAAGGATTACGGATTTTTTGTTCCGCTTAACGCCGACAACTCTGAAGCCATTGTTAGCGGTCGCGCGTTTATCGACGTAGTTTCGGTAGACGAACTCAAGCACTATGAAAAGGATGCCGGGAAATCGCAGGAGGAAATCGACAAAATCACCCAACCTAAAATTACCTACGCCTTTACGGCCGACGGCGTTTTGATTCGCGAATAATGAAGAAAATCCTGATTTGCCTTGCGATGGGTATGGTCTTTTCCTGCCAGCAAAAAGAGGCGGCAAAACCGGTTGTTTCCACCGACACGGTAGCCAAGCCCAAGAAGAAGTTTGAAATGTATGAGATGTCAGAGATGGCCGCCCTCATGGAGCGGATGTACGCTGAAAATCTCGCACTCAAGCAAAGGATAGCCAATGGGGAAAAAATCGGTGAGTTTCCCAGTCATTTCCTAAAGATCCACGAGGCTGTGATGACCGACAAGCAGGAAAACGACGCTTTTTTTAAGGAGCAGGCTGCGCGGTTCATCAAATCGCAGGAGTTGATTTACCAGGATCCGGCCAATGCCAAAAAGCACTTTAATGAAGGTGTCAACGCCTGCATCAGTTGCCACGAGGTTAAGTGCACCGGCCCTATTGAACGCATCAAAAATCTTTATATTGAATAATACCAGACGCGAAATCAAGATTACGGCCGACGGATCGGCAACGATTTACCTTCCGGATCTGGACGAATCCTATCACTCGCGTCACGGCGCCATTCAGGAAGCCGAACACGTCTTTATACAAAACGGACTGAACTTGTTACAGGTTCAGTCCGTTTGTATTTTGGAGATGGGATTCGGCACGGGGCTCAATGCGCTGCTGACATATCATCATACTGCAAAATCCGGAAAGAAGGTTGATTATGTTGGCGTGGAGGCCTTTCCCATCTCAGACGATGAAGTTCGGTTGATGCGCTATGCCGATTTTGTCGATCCGTCGTTCGAACCGGTGTTTCAGCAAATGCACGCATGCCCGTGGGGGATGCCCTGCCGCATCTCAGACCATTTTACGCTCGAAAAGCATCAGACGCGTTTTGAGTCCATCGATTTTGAGAACCGGTTTGACATGGTGTACTTTGATGCCTTTGGATTCCAGGTTCAGCCGGAATTGTGGTCGGCATCCATATTTTCATCGCTGTATCGCGCGCTCAAACCCGGTGGATTGCTGGTTACTTATGCGGCGCGCACCATCATTCGCGACAACATGAAAGCAGCGGGGTTCAGTGTGCGCAAATGCCCTGGCCCGCCTGGGAAAAGAGAGATGATGCAGGCCATAAAAGGTTCTTTTAACGAAATTGTAACATCTTAATTAACACTTACGGAAGTTGGACCGATGTTTTTTTTGGTAAATTTGAGAAACCAATAAAACGTTTTCGGTTTCATGAAAAGAAGTATGTTTCAATACACTAAAACAATTCTGGAACGCGTAAGTTTTGACCCTAAACTCTTTTGCAAAGAACTTGAAAAAGCGCTAAAGACGTTACTGCCCTACGAAGTTGAACAGTTGGCCGCCTGGTTGATTTATTACACCAAGGAAAAGCCTGAGTTGCGACAATGTCTTGTACTTGTAAACGTATAACCGGAGCCGAGAGGCTCCTTTTTTTTGAACATCATTGATTTTTATGTAGGAAAAATATTTAAAAAATGGTAAAAAAATGCATTTCGTCGATTAAATATACACTTAATCGATAAAACGTTTTGTTTTCTAAATTCGGTTTGTGTAGTTTTACTATGCATTTGAACCCTAAATCTCTACAGTATGCCCAGAATGATTTACGATTACACCAAATCAGTGCTGGAACGAGTTAGTTTTGATCCGGCGCTCTTTCGCAAAGAACTGCGAAAGGCATTAAAAAACCTATTGCCGTATGAGCTTGAGCAACTCAGAAAATGGCTGGACTATTACACTTCCGGGAAGCCGGAACTCAGGGAATGCCTGAGTTTAGTTCAGGATTAAAAAGATAGGGAGCCAATTGGTTCCTTATTTTTTTTGTTTCGGGCTGATGATGGCCACGTCGTGAAAGGCAATGGCACCGCGTATCACCGCCGATATCGAACTGTGAAGTGCGTCGACAACGTGTTTTTTAAGTTCTGTATTAGGGAAGATTATACTCACTTCTCGTGCGGGCTTCGGATCGCTAAAATGGCGCAACCTGGATTTTTGAGCATCATTCAGGGTCAGGGTATGTAAATACGGCAAAAGCGTAATGCCGAGCCCTTCGTCAACCAGGCGGGAAAGTGTTTCAAAACTTCCGCTTTCAATCCGGAATGAATTGTCGGGCATATCCGCAACCTTGCAGAGGTTTAAAATACTCTCGCGAAAGCAATGACCATCGCGAAGCAGCAGTATTTCGGCCGGATTCAAATCAGCCGGAACGAGTTCTTTTTTTCCAAAAAGCGGGTGGTTTTCCGGTACATATCCCACAAAAGGCTCATAATACAAGACAATTTCTTTTATTTTATCGTCGTCCAGCGGAGTAGCTGCAATAGCCGCATCGAGATGGCCGTTTTTAAGGCGGGTGACAATTTCAGAAGTATTGAGCTCTTCGATGATCAATTGAACCTTGGGATATTTTTTTTGGAAATGACCCAGAAACATAGGCAGCAGCGTAGGCATTACCGTTGGAATGATGCCCAGACGGAACTCCCCACCCACAAATCCTTTTTGCTGGTCAACAATATCCTTGATCCTGTTGGATTCATTGACGATATTCTTGGCCTGACTGACGATCTTGGCGCCAATATCAGTAAGTTGGATGGGTTTTTTGCTGCGGTCAAAAATCTGTACGCCCAGTTCTTCCTCAACCTTTTGGATTTGCATGGAAAGCGTCGGTTGGGTCACGAAGCACTTTTCAGCAGCCAGGGTAAAGTTTTGATGCTCAGCGACTGCCAGCACATACTGGAGTTGGGTAATCGTCATGGATATTTTTGCCATAAAATTACGCAAAGTCCCGTCGTTAAAGGTGGTTCGGCAAAGGATTTTTCGTAATTTTATAGGATAGAACCAAAACTAATTTTCATGAAATCTCCCAAGAATACGAAAAAGCCTTCCCTTAACATTCTGGGTCTTCCGGTTAAGGAGAGTGCGCAAGTTGTTGATGATCTAAACGTCTTGCTCGCCAACTACCAGGTGTATTATCAAAACCTGCGGGGCGTACACTGGAACATACGCGGCAAGCGATTCTTTAACCTTCACCTGAAATTTGAGGAGTTGTACAATGACGCGCAACTCAAAATTGATATGATTGCGGAAAGGGTGTTGACCATCGGCGGCACGCCACTCCACACTTTTGAGGATTACATCCGTAACAACAAGCTAAAGATTGGAAAAAACGTCACGGTTGACACCGATGCCGTCCAATTGATTGTAGAATCGCTGTCTACGTTGTTGTCGATTGAACGTCCAATTTTGAAGGCCACCGACGAAATAGGTGACGAGGGAACCAATTCCATGATCAGCGATTTTATTTCAGAACAGGAAAAAGTGATCTGGATGCTCAAGGCGTTTCTTGAGGAAACCATCTGACATTGAATATCTAAGAAAACCGTGGTGCCTGAACCTCGGTTTTTTTTATTAAAAAAATCAAAAAACGGCTGGTCGCACACGACTGACCCTTTATTTTTGCCGCATGCGAAACTTGAGTAGCTTAGTTCTTTTGTTGTTTGCACTCTTTTTGGCCACGCCTACTCTTGTGAGTGTGATCGAGAAGAAGAGCGACACATCGGTCTTTTTTAGCATGACCGAGGAAGAAATTACTCACAAGCATCTTGAAGGCGACTACATCTATCAGGAACCTTTTGTCCTGATTCCCATTTCCACTGAAAACAAAGGACCGATTCTGATGCCGCAAAGCCTTTTGCACGATCCGGTTTCGTCCAACATCGTCATACCGCCTCCAGAAGTTTAAATCGACATAAGGCTCCCGATCGTCGGGGGTTATCGTTGTATTTAAATTATTGGACATGACAAGAAAAGTAAACATTTTTGCCAATCTCCGGTCAGATTTTGCGTCGGGTTTGGTTGTTTTCCTGGTGGCCCTGCCATTGTGTATGGGTATTGCCCTGGCATCTGGCGCACCACCGCTTTCAGGAATTATCGCCGGCATCGTTGGCGGAATCGTAATTGGTTCACTCAGTAACTCACACCTAAGCGTTTCAGGCCCCGCGGCCGGTCTTGCCGCCATCGTATTGACTGCAATTACGCAACTTGGTGGGTTTGAGATTTTTTTGCTGGCCGTATTGCTGGCAGGCGCCATGCAACTTCTGTTGGGATTTTTGCGCGCCGGAAGTATCTCAAATTATTTCCCAAACAATGTTATTGAGGGGATGCTCGCGGGTATCGGAATCATCATTATTTTGAAGCAGATTCCGCACGCCGTTGGGTTTGATACGGAGTTTGAAGGTGCCGAGGCGTTTTTCCAACCCGGTGGCGGCAACACTTTTTCAACGCTGCTGGGCATTGTTGATCACTTTCACTGGGGCGCGTGCATTGTGGCCTTGGTCTCACTCGCATTGCTGATTTCGTGGGACAAAGTTCCGGCCTTAAAAAAGATCAAGGCGGTTCCGGCTGCGCTTGTTGCGGTTATCGTCAGCATCCTGATCAATGAGGCGTTCATTTCATCAGGTAGTTCCCTGGTAATTGAGGCATCACACCTGGTGCAGCTTCCGGTGATTACATCGTTTTCTGAACTGTCGCAGATAATTGTTATGCCTGATTTTTCAGCGATAACCGACAGCCGTGTATGGGTTACGGCCGCTACCATCGCCATTGTCGCATCGATCGAAACGCTTTTGTGTATTGAGGCTGCCGACCGCATGGACGTTGAAAAGCGCTATACCGACACCAACCGCGAGCTCAAGGCGCAGGGATTTGGAAACATGCTCAGCGGTCTGATCGGCGGACTGCCCATGACATCTGTGATTGTGCGTACATCGGCCAACGTGAACGCGGGCGCCAAATCCAAGATGTCGGCCATTATCCACGGCTTTTTATTGCTGGCCTGCGTTTTGGCCATCCCGTCAATACTCAACAAAATTCCGCTGGCGACATTGGCTGCCGTTCTTTTGATGGTTGGATATAAACTGGCCAAACCGGCTACCTTTAAGCACTTCTGGAAGCACGGGAAGTATCAGTTTGCGCCGTTTATCGTGACGATTCTGGGCGTTGTATTTACCGATCTGCTTACAGGTGTCGCCCTGGGTATCGCGGTGAGCATCATCTTCCTGATCCGCGGAAACCTTAAGCGCGCATACAACTTCCGACGCGAGCAATACGCCGACGGTGCCATCATCCACATTGATCTGGCACAGGAAGTTTCATTCCTTAACAAGGCTGCAATCAAATCAACCTTAAATGACATTCCGGAAAACTCAAAAGTGATTATAAGCGCCGCCGATACGGTCTACATTGCGCACGACGTTTTGGATCTTATCCGTGAATTCAAAGACGTCAAGGCCCCGCCTGAAGGGATCCGCGTCAAGCTGGTTGGTTTCAAGGAAGCGTACGATTTGGAGAATACTGAGGAATTCGTCAACCACGTAAAAGTGACACACAAAGTAAAATATGCAAAGGCCACCAAGGAGAAAGTGGCTGAAGAATAGATAAAATTGTAAATTGGTCTCGCGAAAGTTATTTTGTCGTAGGCCACAAGTCTAACAAAATAAGTGATAAAATTGAAAACTTTGACTAAAGAAATGCAGGACGCCATAACGCCTTCATCGGCATTGGAACTTTTAAAAGAAGGAAACAAAAGGTTTGTCAACAATCTGAAGGCAAACCGTAACCTCCTGCAGCAGGCTAACGAAACGTCGGACGGACAGCACCCATTTGCCATCATATTGAGTTGTATCGACAGCCGAACGTCCGCCGAGCTGATTTTTGACCAAGGATTGGGCGACATTTTCAGCGTCCGGATTGCCGGTAACATTGTCAATGAGGACATCTTGGGCAGCATGGAATTTGCGTGCAAAGTGGCGGGTTCCAAAATCATCGTGGTTTTGGGCCACTCCAAGTGCGGCGCCATCAAAGGAGCGTGCGAACACGTCGAGATGGGTAACCTGACGGCGCTTTTGTCAAAAATCCGCCCTGCCGTCGAGGATGAACTCGAAACCACCGACTACCGCTCGTGCGATAAAACCGAATTTGTCGAGAGCGTAACCGTGCGCAACGTCCGCCGCTCGGTAAAAGCCATCATGGAACGAAGCCTGATTTTGAGCGATATGATCAAAAGCGGTGAAATCGGCATCATCGGCGGTGTCCACGACATCACCACCGGTCATGTAACCTACCTGGACGACACCAAACACATTGCATAATCAAGCCGCCTCCGGGCGGTTTTTTTATTCGTGTTCCTGATTTTCGTTAAAGGAAGACGGCAAAAGCGTCGGGATGAATTTGATCAGGATTGGTAAAAGCAGTCCGCCTCCCGGCAACAGAAAAATGGTGAGCGATGGAATGGATTTGATAATGTCCACCATTTGCCGTTTGACGCGTTTCCGTTCGGCCGGATCGAGTTCGCGCTGGGTTGATTGCGCCAGGAGTGACATCAGTTCGGCACTTTGCGAAATCTCCTTGACCAGACGCTTTTTGTTGCGCGTCATCAACGTGTAAACCATCTGCGTCATATGGTCGTAAAAATTGCGCACCGGGCTCGAATGGTTAAAATACGGAATCTGTTTTTTGTGCGCCGACAGGAAATCGTGCGTGGCGATGATGCTTTGGGCGGTAAACGAATCCGGAACGTCCATGGTTTCGCCCATTTTGTACAGAAAATACGCTTCTTCGTTCTCAATGACGCCGTCGCTCCAAAGCGCCAGACCCGCCATGTCGATAAAGTAGTATTTTTCCAACACATCGGTAAACCCCGACAGTTTCAGCTGCTCGGGATCGTTGATGCCGCGCTTGGAGAATTTGCTGTACCGCACCGAGGTTTCAAAAAGTTTCAGCAGAAGGTCATCATGTGCCGATTTGACCGTTTTCGCGGCAAGGGCAAGCGTCACGATACTGATAACCGCTTCTTCAATCTTTTGCAGGTAATTGTCGGGGATTCCGTCTTGCAGAAATCGGCGAAACGCCAGCACGTCGATAAAAAGAAGGGCATTGGTGACAATGTTCGAGAAATTCTTGCTCACCACATCGTGATTGGTCCGCACGCGTTGCGCGATCACTTCTTCCAACCGTCCCGATGCCGATCCGCCCGGAAGTATTTTTTTTAGCACGCTACCGCCCGGTGACATCTTGCGGTAAAATTCCAGAGCACGCAAAACAAAATCGGCCGGATCGTGTTTTCCCGTCAGTCGGTAAGTGTCAAACAAGGCCAGCAACAAGGCAGCTTTTGAAAATTCATCCTCAACCCAACCCGTCGTTTTCAGGGTAAAGCCATCGCCAAAAGTCACGACATGCCCGTAAAGGAATCCGGTTTCGCGCAGGGAAGTGTAAAACGCATGCGGATTTGGCTCCAGTGGTAACTGCAGCGGTTTTTGGGTGGCAAATAGTTTATCGATCCACCCGGGTGCCGACGGATTCAGCGTCATCATGGTGCAAATCTAACCAAATAACGCTTACGTTAATCGGCCTGGGTTCAGGGTGCGATCAATGCCGAACAAGCCATCCGCCCGCCCGCATTTCCGGTAGGTTGCGTGGTATAGTCATCGGCTTTTTCGTGAACGATAAGACTTTTACCCAAAATGTCTTTGGCCGTATCGTCACAGCCAATGCACCATTCATCGGTTTCAAACTTAATCTCGCCATGTCCTGAGTCGTCTACCGTAAAGTTCCCGATGTCACCACGGTGGTATTCACCTTCGCCCCATTTCCCGTGCTTTTTAAAAGTTGGGTTCCAATGTCCGCCCGCCGACTCAAACGTCCCGGCGCAATCGGCTTTTTCGTGGATGTGGATGGCGTGTTCACCAGGCGTCAAACCTCTAACATGCGCTTCAAATTTCACCTTTCCGTCCTGCTCGGTAAACTCAGCGGTCCCGGTGACGTTCGTTCCGGTTGCGGCGGTAAAGTCAACTTTCAATTCTTTTTTGGTTGATGGGCTGCAGGCCACAAGCAGGGCGACCATCGCCGGGAAAACAAGTTTTTTCATATCGGTTTTTATTTAAAGTTAGCAACAAAAATTACTGCCTTCACAAAAATTAAGTTAAAACCTGTCTTTAACATTTGGCACCTGTGTAACTTTAGCTAAAAACTACTATGGATTTGCGTGCCGGATTCCCGCTATGGCTTGTTCGCGACGGACTGCCTTTTTCTTTTCCCAAACTCAACAAAAACCTGGAAACCGATGTGCTCATCATTGGAGGAGGAATCACAGGCGCCTTGGTGCGTTATCACATGGCCGAGGCCGGAATTGATACGGTTACGGTTGATGCCAGAACGATAGGCTTGGGAAGTACATGCGCCAGCACATCGCTGCTTCAGTACGAGATTGACACGCCGCTGTGGAAGCTCCGGGAATTGGTGGGCAAGGAAAACGCTGACAGATCCTACCATTTATGCAACCAGGCAATTCTTGAACTCGCCGAACTGTCGGATAAAATTGGATTCAAGGAATTCTTTCACCGCGACAGCCTGTATTTTGCCGCGTACAAAAAGGACGTCAGGGATCTCAAAAAGGAATTTGAGGCACGACAGGAGGCCGGGTTTGACGTTAGATGGTTGGAAGCCGATGACATCCGCCGCGAGTTTGGGTTTGATGCCCCGGCGGCCATTTTGTCGCATCACGGAGCCGAAACCAATGCGTATCAGTTGATGCATGCCCTGATGCAAAAGTTTCCCGATCATCCGGTGTTTGACAGGACAAAAGTTTTATCGACGAAGGCAAAAGGGAAGGGTATAATCGCCACAACATCGACAGGACATACGATATACGCTAAAAAAGTGGTCTATGCCACCGGATATGAAGTTGTGGAGGTCATTGACAAACCTATCGTTCGACTTTTGTCAACTTATGCATTGGCCAGCGAGCACCAGCGTCATTTGCCAGCCTGGAAAGGCAGTACGCTGCTTTGGAATACGGCCGATCCATATCTGTATATACGAGCCACGGCCGACGGACGTATTATTGTGGGTGGACGCGATGAGGAATTTTACAGTCCGGCCAAGCGCGACAAGCTCATCAAAAGGAAGTCGGCGCAGTTGGTCAACGATTTTAAAAAGCTTTATCCCGAGATTGAGCTTAACGCCGAATTCAGCTGGGCCGGAACTTTTGGATCGACTAAGGACGGCCTTCCCTACATTGGAGGCTATGATAAAATGCCCAACTCTTATTTTGCGCTTGGTTTTGGCGGAAACGGAATTACTTTCAGCCAGGTAGCCGCCAAATTGCTGGTCGATTTGTTTAAAGGTCTTAAAAGCAGCGATTTGGAAATATTTTCCTTTGATCGCGAATAAATCCTATAACATTCCTTACAAATTTTGTAACTACCCTGATTTGTCGATAAAGTAATTTTGGATTATAAGTTAAAATCAAGATTACAAACCAAATACTTAAAAATCATGGGAAATTTATTGTACACTATTGCGGTGATTCTGGTAATCATCTGGGCGATTAGCTTTTTGGGCGGATTTGTAACCGGAAGCCTCATTCATATTCTTCTGGTCATTGCGATCATTGTGGTTCTATTGCGAATCATCCAAGGCCGTAAACCGTTAGATTGACCAAGACCATTGAAAATCAAAAAACCGTCGCGAACTTGCGACGGTTTTTTTTGGAGTTAATATAAATGGTTAGAAGCAGTATTGATTCTCGGCAATCAACTTCCCGGCGATAGTTTCCTTGAGGTTGACCACATTTGGAATGTTGTTGTACTTGGTAAAACGGCGCAATCCCATCATCATCATGCGTTGTTCGTCGCCCTCGGCAAATGAAGCGATCCCTTCCTTACCCTTGGTATAAACCAGGTCGACGGCATTGTACAGGTAAAGTTGCGCCATCGCGATCTGCGGTTTTACGTTTTCGGCGCCTTGTTTTTTCGCCATTTTTTCAGTCCGCAAAACGGTCGATTCAGCCAGATAGATTTCAATCAGGATATCGGCGGCAGCCATCAACAGTTGCTGGTGGCTTTCCAGATCCGGGCCATACTTTTGCACCGCGCTTCCGGCCACCATCAAAAAGGCCTTTTTCAGCTTGGCGATCATCTCCTTTTCCTCGGCAAATAATTCGCTGTAATCCGGAATTTCAAAATCCGGGATTCCCATCAGTTCTTCAGCTACTTTCATCGCCGGATTGAGCAAGTCCACATGTCCTTTCATTGCCTTTTTGACCAACATCCCGACGCTTAGCATGCGATTGATCTCGTTGGTTCCTTCGTAGATCCTGGCAATGCGGGCATCTCTCCAGGCGCTTTCCATTGGTGTATCTTCAGAAAAGCCCATACCGCCCAAAATCTGAATGCCCTCGTCCGAACAGTTTTGGATATCTTCCGAAACAGCCACTTTAAGAATCGAACATTCTATGGCAAATTCCTCCACGCCTTTCAATTCAGCTTCCTGATGTGTGGCTCCGGCCGCTTCGCGAAGTTTGATGCGTGTTTCAATGTCTTTGGCTGCGCGGTAAGTGGCGCTTTCTCCTGCATAGGCGCTGGTGGCCATCATGGCAAGTTTGGAGCGGATGGCGCCAAAAGACGAAATCGGAACGTTAAACTGAACGCGTTCATTGGCATACTGTACCGCACCCGATGTCACGCGGCGTTGCGCATCCAGACAGGCAGCGGCCAACTTGATACGACCCACGTTAAGGGCGTTCATTGCAATCTTGAATCCTTCACCGCGACCGGCCAGCATATTGCTTACGGGAACCTTGGTTTCATTAAAGAAAACCTGTCGGGTAGAGGAGGCGCGAATGCCCAGTTTGTGTTCCTCCTCATTCATCGAAATCCCGTTTGACGGATCGTTTTCCACGATAAAGCCGGTGATGTTTTTGTCGTCTTCAATACGCGCAAACACTATGAACAGGTTGCAGAATCCGGCGTTGGAAATCCACATTTTTTGTCCGGTGATGCTGTAATGCGTGCCATCAGCCGATAAAACAGCCTTGGTCTTACCAGAATTAGCATCTGATCCTGCGCCGGGTTCAGTCAGGCAGTATGCGCCAAACCATTCACCCGTAGCCAGTTTCGGTACGTATTTTTGTTTTTGCTCTTCCGTACCATATAGTGTGATGGGCATCGTACCGATTCCGGTGTGCGCTCCAAACGCGGTCGAGAATGATCCCGTCGCCCCCGAAATATAATCGCACACCAGGCAAGTGTCCACAAATCCGGCGCCCATTCCGCCGTAAGCCTCCGGAACGGCGACGCTCAGGAATCCCATGTCTCCAGCCTTGCGCATACACGCCTCGGTAAAAGCGTAGTCCTTGTTTTCAAATCTGATTTTGTTGGGCCAGATTTCCTTGTCGACGAATTCCTTTACCGAATCGCGCATCATGATCTGCTCCTCTGAGAAATCCTCGGGAGTAAAAACGTCTTCGCACTTGGTTTCCTTTACCAGAAACTGACCGCCGCGGATTACTGATTCTTCCATCATTTTGAGTATTATGATTAAATATTTTGAAACTTGATTTGGTTAATGCCGATTTCAGCCATCCAAAAATTTACAACAATTCGTAAATCCCGGCGGCTCCCTGACCGGTTCCCACACACATGGTCACCATGCCGTATTTCTGGCCCCGTCGCTTCATCTCGTCAAACAACTGTACCGACAGTTTTGCGCCCGTGCAACCCAGTGGGTGTCCAAGGGCGATGGCGCCACCGTTTACGTTGATGATGTCCGGATTTAATCCGAGTTCGCGGATGACGGCCAGCGATTGCGATGCAAAGGCTTCGTTGAGTTCGATGAGTTCGATGTCGTTCTGGCTCATCCCGGCTTGTTTAAGCGCTTTTGGGATGGCTTTTACCGGACCGATGCCCATGATGCGCGGCTCGACTCCGGCCGATGCATATGTCACCAGTCGGGCGATGGGTTCCAGGTTGAGTTCCTTGACCATTTCCTCGCTCATGA
>CAZIBV010000039.1:0-7043 GCA_964537345.1 uncultured Flavobacterium sp.
CGTAGTTTGACTTTTGCGTAAACGGACGCTCGGTCATTTTAAGGAACGTTGCGCCAACAAGGAAATTCTCAGAGAATTTGTGTTCGACGTTGATCCCCATAAACCGGCGGGTCTGTTGGCCAAATACCGAGTTGTTCTCTACCGAAACTTCTATCGGAGTTCCCGATGCCTGAAGCGCCGGGTCCAGAATCTGCACCCTGCCCAACTGATAGTTGACGCTGTAATCGACACCTTCAACCAACACGCGTCCTCCGGCAGTTACCACCACCGAACCGCGCGGCACGTTAAACGCACCAATCGGGATGCCCTCGCCTCCGGTTGATTTAAAACGTCCTTTGAGCTGGAATTTGTTCTTGTCAGAATCCTGCAATGCGGCAGCCTGTGTGCTGGCATACATGGTCCGGAACACATACTTGGCCTGGTTGGCGTTGTAAGTTAGCGGATCGTTATAGCTTTCGCCCGCCAGTTTCAGCTTGTCAAAAAGCGTTTTACCAAACGGTTCGACATTGGTAAAGATGATGCGTCCGTTTTGCTGATCGACGGTAAGGCCGGGCAGGAAGTCGAAAAATCCGTCTCCTCCAACCTGCGGGTCGTTGTTGTAGTTAAGCTTGTCGAGATTGAACACGCGCAAAAGCGGGGTCTCGGCAACCGGCTCGGCTGGCGGCGATGTTGGGAATGGCGTTCCGGACACCGGCTCGATATAGTTGAGCGGCGACGGATCGGTGTACATGATGTTAAGGCGAAAATCCTCCTGCTCGAGTTGAAAGGCGCCCGGAATCTGGTAAATGTTTTTCATCATCAGGTTCCAAACAGGATCCTGAACGTTGGTCAGGTTACTTTTGAGCATTTTAAGCAAAAGCGCCTGGGTCGAAACCGTTTCGGGCTGGCCGTTTTCCGGGTTTTGGCCCTGCGTCACGGTTGCGTCAACACCATCGGTTCCAAATTCACCAACCTGATAAACCTGATCGCCCACGGTAAACTGGTAGGCCACCGCCAACACTTCGTCATTGGCCAAGCGCTGTTGCAGCGAGATGTAACCCAGCTGCGGGTGATACGTAAACTCGTTGTCGGTTAGTTTGCGGGCATTTTCCAGCTTGGCATAATCCTGTCCTTCGTCGGCCGGGAAAGTAAACCCCTGATCGACGGTTACAATCTCGCGAATGTTGTTGTTGAGCAAGCTTTCGGCTCCGCCAATATTTTCCGGGTTCAGGTCGTTGTTTCCGTTGTCCGGAGGCGAGTTGGCCGGAACGTTGTAAAATCCTGCCGGCACGGGTGATAGCGATACCACCGGCGTCGGATAGTTGGTCAGGTCGGCCTCGCCAATATCCTGAAGGGCGATAATGTTGCGCAGGTTGTTACCCGCCTGTGTCGTGTTGACGCGATTCTGTCGGTTGGTCACCCAAACTTCGATGCGCGTAATCTGCACCCGGCTGTTGATAAACGGATACTGCAAAAGCGATTCGTCATACTTGTTGCGGAAATACTGCGACAGGAAAAAGTGTCGGTCGGCATCGTAATCCAGTCCAAAAATCTCAAAATCCTGAACCGTACCGCCATTTTGAGCCGTAACGGTGCGCGTCTGCGATTTTTGTTCCGAGAAAATACCCGTAATCGTGGTGCGTCCAAACTGGAATTGCGCCTTGACACCAAAAAGGCTCTGCGCTCCGCGGATCAGAGAACTGCTCAGCGGAAGGCTGACGTTACCAATCTCGATTTTTTGAAGAATGTCGTCCTCGTCGGGCGTGTATTCAAGTTTGATAAGATTCTGGAACGCAAATGTCGACTCGGTGTCGTAGTTGGCGTTTACCTGAAGGCGCGTTCCCACTTTTCCCGTCAGGCTCATGCTGATGCGCTGGTCAAAGTCAAAAGTGAACGCCTGGCGGTTGCGCGGTGAAAAAGCCGGGTTGTCCTGCTTGGTATAGCGCATGCCCAAATCCATCTCGACTGAACCCGTAGGTTTTACGTCGATGGTATTGCTGCCAAAAATCGTTTCAAAGAATCCGGAATTGACGTAGTATCGTGGTAAAAGGTCTTTTTTGGCCTCTTCACTTCCTTCCTTCTTGCCGTCGATGGCATCAGATTTTTGCTTGAAATATTCCCGCATAGACTCACGAAGCATCAATTCCTGATACTCCTGGCGCGTCATGATAACCGGGTAGTTGATGTTGAATCCGTCAACCGTATTGGTGTAGATATAGCGGTCGATGGCCGGATCGTAAGTGTAAGCTTCCAGAATACTGGGTGGATTCTGCAACTGGATAGCACCAGTGTTATAGCCGACGGCGGTAGAATCCTGTTCTTCCTCGTCCTCTTGGGCAACCACCTGAGCCGATGCAAAAATCAGCAGAAAAAAAGTATAACGGAACAGCCGCGCCGCCCGATTGTAAAACGTTTCCAAATACTATAAATTTTTTAACGCCAGCTTGATGATCAGTTCAACCGAGGCTTGAGGCTCATCACGCATAATTTTTTCAACCGCCTTTTCTGCCAATTTTCTGTTAAAGCCCAGCACTTCCAGAGCTGATAACGCTTCATCTTTGTTTGTATTGCTTGGCCCGGCCGAAACTTCGTCCAGGTCATAAATTTTTAACACTTTGTCCCTAAGGTCAAGCACAGCCCGTTGGGCGGTTTTGGCCCCAATTCCCTTGATGGATTGTATAGTTCCGACGTCGCCATGTGCCAGCGCATTGATGATTTGCTTGGGGTCGAGCGATGATAGCATGGTGCGCGCAATCCCGGCGCCTATCCCGGAAACCGAGATCAGCAGACGAAACAGTTCGCGTTCGGCCTTTTCAGCAAAACCGTACAAAGTGTGCGCATCCTCCTTGATTTGCAGATGGGTGTACAAACGAATGTTCTCGCTTGCCGTAAGCAACGAAAATGTGTGCAACGAGATGTTTACCCTGTAACCTACGCCGCCGCATTCAATAACAACTTCTGTAGGAGACTTTTCAACCAGCCGACCTTGTAAATGTGCAATCATATGTTAAACAATTGCCAAATATAACAAAAAAGGATTCGACGGCGCGTGTGTTTTTGGCTAATCTGGACTAGTTCTCTCGGTTGACTGCCATTTTTTGCGGTGTTTCTCTTTCTCTTGCGCGTCAACTACCGCAACGGCCACCATGTTTACCATCTCCTCGACGCTTGCACCCAGTTGAAAGATGTGCGCCGGCTTGGCCATTCCCATCATGATCGGGCCAATGGATTCCACCTTGTAAAGCTCCTTGAGCATTTTATAGGTGATGTTTGAAGATTCAAGATTAGGGAAAATCAAGGTATTGACTTTTTGTCCCGCAAGTTTTGAGAAAGGAAACTTACTGGCAAGCAATTCCGGATTCAAGGCAAAGTCAGCCTGAAGCTCGCCATCGACGATAAGATCGGGATAATACTTATGAAGGTAAGCCACCGCCTCCTGCACCTTCGCACTTTGCGATACGCCCGCCGACCCGAAGTTTGAAAACGAAACCATCGCGACCACAGGCGTAATGCCAAACATCTTGACGGTACGCGCGGTCATAAGCGCAATTTTCGCCAAATCGTCAGCCGTGGGATTGGGATTGATGGCGGTATCCGACAAAAACATCGGACCGCGGTTGGTGAGCATCATGTTGGTTGTGGCAATCAGCGAAATTCCCGGCGCCTTCCCTATGAGTTGCATCATCGGCTTGGCCACCGTCGGATAACTGCGTGAATAGCCTGAAACAACGGCATCGGCTTCGCCTTCATTGACCATCATCGCGGCAAAATAATTTCGCTCCCGCATCCACTTTTGCGCGTCAATGAGCTGAATGCCCTTTCGGCGACGCATTTTCCAGAGCGTATCGGCATAACGGTCTCGGCGCTCGTCCTCTTCTTCTGATTTTGGATCGATGATCGGCACATCGGCGTCAAAGCCAAGTTCCTTTTTTAATTCCAGAATGGTAGCGCGGTTTCCTAAAAGGATAGGATGGGCAATGTTGTCCTCATGCGTGATCTGGGCCACTTTTAGAACGTCCAGGTGATCTGCCTCGGCAAAAACCACCCGTTTGGGATCGGTTTTGGCGCGGTTGGCCAAAAGTCGGATCATTTTGTTGTCTGACCCGAGCCTTTCCAAAAGCTCATCGGTGTAATGATCCCAGTCGGTGATGGGCGCAGTGGCCACACCTGATTCCATGGCTGCACGCGCAACGGCTGGTGCAACATGCGTAATCAATCGCGGATCAAACGGTTTGGGGATGATGTAATCGCGTCCAAAAACCAACTTGGTCTCGCCATATGCAATGTTTACCTGTTCGGGAACGGTTTCCTTGGCCAATGCGGCAAGCGCCTTTACAGCGGCCATTTTCATCGCTTCGTTGATGCGGGTGGCGCGAACGTCCAGCGCTCCGCGGAATATGTACGGAAATCCAAGCACGTTGTTCACCTGGTTGGGATGGTCTGAGCGACCGGTAGCCATAATCAGATCTTCACGGGTTGAAACGGCCAGTTCATAGTCAATTTCAGGCACCGGATTGGCCATGGCAAAAACAATCGGATTGTCAGCCATCGACAAAAGCATATCAGGCGTCAGGATATTCCCCGCCGACAGGCCCAGGAACACATCGGCTCCAGCCATCGCCTGTTCCAAAGTCAATCCTGCCGAAGCGTTGGCATACGGCTTTTGCAAGCTGGAAAGGTCTGATCGGTTGGCCGACAGTACGCCGTCCTTGTCGAACATGATGATATTTTCGCGCTTGACGCCCAGCAAAACATATAGATTGGTACACGCCAATGCCGCTGATCCCGCGCCCGAGACGACGAGCTTGATTTGCGAGATTTCTTTCCCGGCCAGTTCGAGGGCATTCAGCAGTGCCGCCGATGAGATGATCGCCGTGCCGTGCTGATCGTCGTGCATGATGGGAATATGCAGTTCCTCAACCAGTCGACGCTCGATTTCAAATGATTCGGGCGCCTTGATGTCTTCCAGGTTGATGCCGCCAAATGTGGGCGCAATGTTTTTGACGGTTTGGATAAACTCATCGACATTTTCAGTGTTGATTTCAATGTCAAACACGTCGATGTCGGCAAAAATCTTAAACAGCAACGCCTTGCCTTCCATCACGGGTTTTGAAGCCTCCGGACCAATGTTGCCCAATCCCAAAACCGCGGTCCCGTTGGAAATAACCGCCACCAGGTTGCCCTTTGAGGTGTATTTGTAAACGTTGTTGACGTCTTTGGCGATTTCCAAGCAAGGCTCGGCTACTCCCGGCGAATAAGCCAGGGACAAGTCACGTTGGGTTGCGTATTTTTTGGTAGGGACAACCTTGATTTTGCCCGGCGTAGGCTTGGCGTGGTATAAAAGCGCTTCGCGGCGTTTGCGATATTGATTCATAATCAGAAATTGCAGAACTACAAAGGTAACCAACGCCCGTCACACAAAAAAAGTACAGCGACTATTTTTCGCGACGGTCATGAAGTGGAAAACGGGCGCGCTGGGATTCAATGTTGCGCTTGAATCCGGCAAATCCGGCGCGCTTAACCGGTGAATCCTTAAAGACTTTGCTGAACGTTTCCTGTGTGATATCTTCCCAATCAGATTTTGACATCGCCAACAATTCAGGATTTGGATTGAAAAGCGGTTCGCGGTGAGGCTTGGAAAATCGGTTCCACGGGCAAACATCCTGACATACGTCGCAACCAAAAATCCAGTCGTCGAACTTGCCGTGATAAGCCGGCGGAATGTTGTCTTTTAATTCAATCGTAAAATAGGAAATACACTTGCTGCCGTCAACGACATAAGGGGCAACGATGGCCTGTGTCGGACAGGCGTCAAGACAGGCGGTGCAGGTTCCGCAGTGATCGGTTGTGGGATGATCGTACTCGAGTTCAAGGTCGATAATCAACTCGGCGATAAAGTAAAACGACCCGGTTTTTTGTGTCAGCAGATTGGCGTTTTTACCAATCCAGCCCAATCCGCTTTTGGCCGCCCACGCTTTGTCGAGCACCGGCGCCGAATCGACAAAGGCACGTCCTTCAACCTTCCCGATATGGGTTTGTATCGACTGAAGCAATTCGCGCAGTTTGTCCTTGATGACAAAGTGATAATCGCGACCGTAGGCGTATTTGGAAATTTTGTACGACTCGGGGTTTTGCCTTTCCTCCGGATAGTAATTCAGTAACAGCGAAACGACGCTTTTGGAACCTTCGACCAGCTTGGTTGGATCCAGCCGCTTGTCAAAGTGGTTTTCCATGTAAGCCATCTGGCCGTGCATGTTGTTATTGAGCCATGCCTCCAGACGGGGCGCTTCATCTTCCAAAAATCCGGCTTTGGAAATACCGCATGAAAGGAACCCGAGGCGGAGGGCTTCTTGTTTGATGAAGGCGGTATGTTGGGAGGATTTCAGAATTTAGATTTTAGATTTCAGAATTAGATTGCCTGGCTCGATTGTTAACCGTCCTTTTTGAACAAACAAAAATTGACGTTAATTCGTTTGCTTCGCGCAGTAATGGTAAAATATCTTCATCGCATAAAAGTCGTTTTGCAGAAATAATTTCCAACCAATATTGGGTTTCGTCCGATTCCTCCAAAACGATATTCATCTTAGCCAAGAATTCCTTGTCGCTTCTGGCGCGGCAGGCTGCCCGGTAATTTGCAGCGACCGATGTGCCACTCTTTATGATTTGATAAGCGATAACGCTCGCAGCAGTCGATTGCGGTAATTTTTCGGCTAAATCCAATATCCCAATCGAAAATACCTTGGTCCTCTCTCTGAGTTGATTTGCATTCATGGCTTATAATTGTCTTGTTTGGCATATATTCTTAAATCTTAATTCTTAAATCTAAAACAACCCTCCCTGCGTATTCCGATTGATTTTCCCCAAATGGCGATAGGCCTTATCGGTGACTTCGCGTCCGCGTGGAGTGCGGATGATAAAGCCTTCCTGAATCAAAAATGGTTCGTAGACTTCTTCGATGGTTTCGCCGCTCTCGGAAACTGCCGTGGCCAGCGTTGACAAGCCTACCGGTCCGCCTTTAAACTTATCAATGATGGTGTTAAGGATTTTGTTGTCCATTTCATCAA
>CAZIBV010000039.1:7143-16339 GCA_964537345.1 uncultured Flavobacterium sp.
CCGCCTTTAAACTTATCAATGATGGTGTTAAGGATTTTGTTGTCCATTTCATCAAGGCCGTGCGCGTCAACGTTAAGGGCTTTGAGTGCTATCCGTGCAATTTCAATGTCAATCTTGCCATTTCCCTTAATCTGGGCAAAATCCCTGACCCTGCGCAGCAAAGCATTCGCGATACGAGGTGTTCCGCGGCTGCGACCGGCAATTTCGATAGCCGCTTCCATTGAGATTGGGATTTTGATGATGGCCGCGCTTCGTTGCACGATGGTCGTGAGAAGTTCGGTATTGTAATATTCCAAACGGGACGAAATTCCAAACCGCGCCCGCATGGGAGCCGTGAGCAATCCGGAGCGCGTGGTAGCTCCAACAAGAGTAAACGGATTCAGGTTAATTTGAACGGTTCGGGCATTAGGTCCGGATTCGATCATGATATCAATCTTGAAATCCTCCATCGCCGAGTAGAGATACTCTTCGACCACAGGACTGAGGCGATGGATCTCATCTATAAACAATACATCGCGCTCCTCCAGATTGGTCAGCAATCCGGCAAGATCGCCTGGCTTATCGAGCACCGGCCCCGATGTTATCCTGATATTCACGCCGAGTTCATTGGCAAGAATGTTCGCGAGTGTCGTCTTACCCAATCCCGGAGGCCCGTGAAAAAGCGCATGATCCAATGCTTCACCCCGCTGGTTGGCTGCTGCCACAAAAACCTTTAGATTGTCCAAAACCTGATCCTGACCCGCAAAATCGTCAAACGAAAGCGGACGTAAACGGCGTTCGAGGTCAAGTTCTTCAGGAGCCATACGGCGCGTGGGATCGAGATGTTCGTTCATATCGCAAATATAGCCATTAAGACATCAAAAAAGCCCGTCGGTAAGGACGGGCTTCTTGTATTAGTGGTTGAGGACTTCCTCACCCGGTTTCATCGGGACGTCTTGTGGAACAAAGTCGTCGTCGTGACCCGGTTTGCTGTAGTCGTATGCCCAACGGTGAACAGTTGGAATCTCGCCTGGCCAGTTGCCGTGGATGTGCTCAACAGGAGCAGTCCATTCAAGTGTGGTGGCACGCCATGGGTTCTGAACTGATTTCTTGCCGTAGAACATGCTGTAGAAGAAGTTGAACAGGAACACCAACTGGAAAGCACCGCCAACCAAGGCAAACACTGTAATGAGTACGTTTACGTTTTGCAGGTCGTCAAACAGCGGGAATGCCGTGTTGGTATAATAACGACGCGGAAGACCGGCCATTCCGATAAAGTGCATCGGGAAGAATACTCCGTAAGCACAGATAGCAGTCACCCAGAAGTGGATATAACCCAAATTCTTGTTGAGCATGCGTCCAAACATGCGTGGATACCAGTGGTAAATACCTGCAAACATTCCGTAGAGCGCCGAGATACCCATTACAAGGTGGAAGTGGGCAACTACAAAGTAAGTGTCGTGTACGTTGATGTCGAGCGTAGAGTCGCCAAGGATGATTCCCGTAAGACCACCAGTGATAAAGGTAGACACGAATCCGATGGCAAACAACATGGCCGTGTTCATCTGAATGTTTCCTTTCCAGATTGTCGTAATCCAGTTAAAGGCTTTTACGGCAGATGGAATCGCGATCAAAAGCGTAGTAAACGTAAACACCGATCCCAGGAATGGGTTCATGCCTGAAAGGAACATGTGGTGACCCCAAACGATGGTTGAAAGGAACGCAATGGCCAGGATAGACATAATCATCGCGCGGTATCCAAAGATTGGCTTGCGTGAGTTGGTCGCCATAATTTCAGAAACCAAGCCCATCGCCGGAAGGATTACGATGTAAACCTCAGGGTGACCCAGGAACCAGAACAAGTGCTCAAACAATACAGGCGAACCACCTTGGTAGTGTAGAACCTCTCCGGCAATGTAGATATCCGAGAGGAAGAACGACGTACCAAAGCTGCGGTCCATAATCAACAACAAAGCTGCTGAAAGAAGAACCGGGAACGAAACCACACCGATAATGGCCGTAATAAAGAAAGCCCAGATTGTCAGTGGGAGACGCGTCATTGACATTCCCTTAGTGCGCAGGTTAATGACCGTAACAATGTAGTTAAGCGACCCAAGCAGTGACGAAGCGATAAAAACGGCCATCGAAACCAGCCAAAGCGTCATACCGGCGCCTGATCCGGGAATAGCCTGCGGAAGCGCCGACAGCGGAGGATAAATTGTCCATCCGGCCGATGCAGGTCCTGCTTCAACAAAGAGCGAGATAACCATAATCACGCTCGAGGTGAAGAACAACCAGTATGAAATCATGTTCAAAAATCCCGATGCCATATCGCGGGCACCAATCTGCAATGGAATCAGTAGGTTACTAAACGTTCCGGACAATCCGGCAGTCAGTACAAAGAATACCATGATCGTACCGTGAATGGTCACCAATGCCAGGTAAATATCGTTAGTCATCACTCCGCCCGGCGCGTGCTTTTCACCCAAAAACCAAGAGAAAACCTTGAATGATTCCTCCGGCCAGGCAAGCTGCATACGGAACAAAAGCGACATTCCCACACCAATAATTCCCATGATGATACCTGTAATCAGGTACTGCTTGGCGATCATTTTGTGATCGATGCTGAAAATGTATTTGGTTATAAAGGTGTCTTTATGGTGGTGTGCGTGACCATCGTGACCGTGATCGTGTGCGTGTCCGTGGTCGAGATCGTGAGCTACTGCTGACATAGTACTGCTTAATTAAATTCTTTTACAATTAGTTGGCTAAAGCAATTTCTTTAGGAGCTACCGCTGCCATTGCACCGGCTGAATCCTTAGCTTGAGCAGGTGCATCGGCAGGAGCATCAGCTGCCTTTTCCTCTTGCATCTTTTGAGCCATGGTCTTTTGTTCGGCCAGCCATTTCTCATAGTCGGCTGGTTCGTGAACAACAACTTTCATTTGCATGTTGTAATGCGACGTGCCGCAAATCTTGTTACACAGCAACACATAGTCAAATGTGTACGGATCAAGACCTTCTTTACCGGCGGCAATCAGTTCCTTGCTACGCTTTGCACGAAGTTCGTTGATGTTTGCCACCTTTTCAGGCATTCCCGGACGGTTGCGCATCTCCTCGGTAGTAAACTTTGGAACAAACGCAAACTGGGTAACCATTCCGGGCACGCAGTTCATCTGGGCGCGGAAGTGCGGCAGGTAGAACGAGTGCAGAACGTCCTGTGAACGCAATTTGAACAATACCTTCTTTCCTTTAGGGATGTGTAGCTCTGATGCAGTGATATCGTCTTGCGAATGCGCGTCTGACATATCTACACCCAGTGTGTTGGTCCCCTCAATGTAGCGAACGTTGGCCTTGCCCAAAACGTTGTCCTTACCTGAGTAGCGAACTTCCCAGCTAAACTGCTTGGCGTATACTTCGACCACGATTGGGTTTTCATCTTCGTCAACATACATGATGTTGGTCCAGGCGAACAATCCGTAAAGGATAAGACCGGCAAGAACGATCGCAGGAATTACCGACCAGATAAACTCCAGGCGGTCGTTGTCGGCAAAGTAAAGCGCAACATTTCCTTGCTTTCCGCGGTACTTGAAAGAGAAGTAGTGCAAAAGCGCCTGAGTAATCGTTTGAACGATAAAGATAATCCACAAAGTGAGCACCATCAGATTGTCTACCTGCTCTCCGTGCTCTGATGCCGAATCACTTAAAAGCGGAAGACTTCCGTACTCAACAATACAGAAAATAGTAATGATATAGATAAAAGCCAGAAACCCGAACATCAGGTAACCCTGGATGTTGTTGTCTCTATCGGTTGCAATTTCAGAATTGTCTGAAGCCCTACCGCTGCCGATCTGGGTAAGATCAAAGATTTTAGTCAATTGCCATATCGCAATAGCCAATAAAACTAAAACTATAATTACCAACAAACTTGTCATCTGTTTCTTGCTTTAAATATTAATAATGGAAATGTTTACTTTCTTCAATGAACGGGTTGCGTTTAGGCAACAACGGTGCTTTTGTCAGTGCGGTAAAGACTACCAGCAGGAACAGACCCAGGAAGAACAGGACAGCGCCAATTTCAGGCACGCCGATAAACCAACGGTCGCCAACAGTAGCAGGCATGATCATGTTGAAGAAATCAATGTAGTGTCCAAACAGGATTACCACTCCGGCCATGACAAGAATCCAGGTAACGCGCTTGAAATCAGTGTTGATAAGGATCAGGAGCGGGAACACAAAGTTCATTACCACCGCGCCCCAGAACGGAAGCGTGTAATCGTTGATACGGGTAATGAAATATGTAACCTCTTCCGGAATGTTGGCATACCAGATCAGCATAAACTGTGAGAACCAGAGGTAAGTCCAGAATACGCTGATGCCAAACATAAACTTGGCCAAGTCATGGATATGGCTGGTGTTGACATGCTCCAGATAGCCTTTGCCCTTGAGGTATAGCGTCACCATACATATAGTCGTGATTCCGCTCACAAAGAAACTTGCAAATACATACCATCCAAAAAGTGTCGAGAACCAGTGCGGATCAAGTGACATGATCCAGTCCCATGACATAATTGATTCTGATACAATAAAGAATACCAGGAATCCGGCCGAGATGTTAAAGTTCTTTTTGTAGTAGCGATCGTCATCGGCTTCGTCCTGTGCCAGACAGTTCTTGCGCGAATAGTATCGGTACAGGTTCCAGCCCAAAAGGAAGATCGCCGCACGGATCAACCAGAAAGGAACGTTCAGGTAACCCGCTTTACCGGCAACCAGTTTGTCGTAGTTCTCGTGTGCAGGATCGGTGATTCCATCAGCCATCCAAACAAAAAGGTGGTTCATGTGGAATGCCGACATCAGCAACAATACAAAGAAAATCACCGAACCTATCGGAAGGTAAGCCGTGATTCCCTGCATCACGCGGAACAGTACAGGCGACCATCCGGCCTGAGCCACTTGCTGGATTCCGTAAAAGGCCAGGACGCCAAGTGTCAGCAACAGGAAAAAGATACAGGCTACATAAACTGCTGCCCATGGTTTGTTCTGCAATTGATGAAGAACGTGCTCCAGGTGTTCCTGATGATCGGCATGCGCATCGTGGCCACCATTTGCAGCGTGAGCAGTTGCAGCAGCTGTTGCTTCAGCGTGAGCCACCTCGTTTTGAGCTTCCTGAGCTTTTACTGTGTCAACCGAAGCCGCAGCAACATCGTGAACCACAGATATCGTATCGTTATGTACTGTATCAAGTGCCTTTTCAGATGCACCCGTTTGGTGTGTAACGGCATTGGTAGCATCAGCTTTATGAGCCATCTGCTTATGGGCGTCATCTCCGGCTGAGTGGGCATCTCCATGCGTTGCCCCGCCATGATGCCCTCCGTGCGCCGCTTCCTCATCGGCAAGAATTTTCTCGACATCCTGGATGGTTTTCGGCGCGGTTAAAAAACCGTATCCAATCCCCAGAAAGCCTACGACTATCAGGATTAAAGAGAATGTTTTAAGTTTACTAGAAAGTGTATACATAACTTATTCCGATCAGTTTATTCTACAATTAAAGTCCGGCTTTGAGTTTCATTACGTACTCAGATACCTGCCAACGCTCTTCTGTGTTTAGCTGGTTTGCGTATGATCCCATCGCGTTCAAGCCATAAGTCTGAACGTGGAAAACACTACCTGCCGTAATCACCCTGTCTTTATAACTTGGGACACCAAGATATTTTTCCTTTTTAACCAAGGCGCCTTTTCCGTCACCGGTTTCACCATGGCAGATACCACAATAGACATCGTAAAGGAACTTGGCGCGCTCTTCGTCAAAGGCGAGCGAATCAAGTGGTGACTTCAAGTTGGCTTTTGCAAGCTCATACCCGGCCGTAGTGTTCTCGTACTCGTAAGGAACAAATCCGCGGTTGATGGTACCCGCTGGCGGAAGCTGTGCTGAAACACCCCCACGGGTAAAAGCTTCCGACTCAACATAAGTTTCATACGCCACCGACTCGTACATATTTGGAAAATACTGGTAATTCGGGCTGCGTTTGTCAAAGCAGGAAGTAGTCAGTATGGCGATACCGGCCACCAGGGCCACTTTATATAGACTTTTCATATCAGTGCTTTTCTATTACTTTAACTTCAACGGCACCAGTATTCTTAAAGAATGATACCATATCGTCTTCGTTTCCGCTTACGGCAACCTCCATCAGGAAGTGATCGTCGGTAGTGCGGACATCTGGGTTTTCAGCTTGCTTGAACGGCCACAGTTTGCTTCGCATGTAGAAAGTGATGACCATAAGGTGAGCAGCAAAGAATACCGTCATCTCAAACATTACAGGAACAAACGCAGGCATGTTCTGGATGTAGCTCATGCTTGGCTTACCGCCGATGTCCTGCGGCCAGTCCTGAATCATGATGTTGTTCATCATCCAGGTAGCAGTTGCCAGACCGATGCACCCGTAGATAAAGGCACAAATCGCCAGACGTGTCGGAGCAAGTCCCATCGCCTTGTCGAGTCCGTGAACCGGGAAAGGCGTGTAAATCTCTTCAATGTGATGATGTGCGGCGCGCGTCTTTTTAACGGCGTCCATCAGGACATCATCATCGTTATAGATGGCGTGCAGAACTTTATTAGTGGTGGTCATGGTGCGAATTTTTATTAGCTTCTCTTTCCCTCTTATAATTTTCTCCGGAGCTCTTCAGGATAGTTTTAACCTCGGCCTGCGCGATTACCGGGAAGGTACGGGCGTAAAGCAGGAAGAGTACAAAGAAGAATCCGATGGTTCCGATGTAAATTCCAATGTCGACGAATGTAGGTGAGAACATGGTCCATGAAGACGGAAGGTAATCGCGGTGCAATGAAGTCACGATGATTACAAAACGCTCGAACCACATACCGATGTTTACCACAATTGAAATGATAAACGAGAACATAATGCTGGTGCGGAGTTTCTTGAACCACATAAACTGCGGCGAGAAAACGTTGCAGGTCATCATTGACCAGTAAGCCCACCAGTAAGGACCTGTTGCACGGTTAAGGAACGCGTACTGCTCGTACTCCACTCCTGAATACCAGGCCACGAAAAGCTCGGTGATGTAAGCCACACCTACAATCGATCCGGTAATCATAATGATGATGTTCATCAACTCGATGTGCTGGATGGTGATGTAAGCTTCCATGTTTGACACCTTTCGCATGATGATCAAAAGCGTGTTTACCATCGCAAATCCTGAGAATACCGCACCGGCAACAAAGTACGGAGGGAAGATGGTCGTGTGCCATCCCGGAATTACCGAGGTAGCAAAGTCAAACGATACGATGGTGTGAACTGAAAGTACAAGTGGCGTGGCCAAACCTGCAAGAACCAGGGATACTTCTTCAAAACGCTGCCAGTCTTTGGCACGTCCGCTCCATCCAAAGCTCAGGATGCTGTAAACGCGCTTGGTAAACGGTGTAACGGCGCGGTCGCGAAGCATCGCAAAGTCAGGCAAAAGTCCTGTCCACCAGAAAACGAGTGAAACTGAAAGGTAAGTTGAAATCGCGAATACGTCCCAAAGAAGCGGTGAGTTAAAGTTCACCCAAAGCGATCCGAATTGGTTAGGGATCGGGAGTACCCAGTATCCCAGCCAAGGACGGCCCATGTGGATGATCGGGAACAAACCAGCCTGAACAACCGAGAAGATAGTCATCGCCTCGGCCGAGCGGTTGATCGCCATTCTCCAGCGTTGACGGAACAAAAGGAGTACGGCTGAAATCAGCGTTCCCGCGTGACCGATACCTACCCACCAAACAAAGTTGGTGATATCCCAGGCCCAGCCTACGGTTTTGTTAAGACCCCAGGTTCCGATTCCGGTTGAAATGGTGTAGATGATACATCCAAGACCCCAAAGGAATGCGGCCAGTGAGATTAAAAATACGGTCCACCATTGTTTATTGGCTCGGCCTTCAACAGGCGCGGCGATATCAACCGTTACGTCGTGATAGGTTTTATCACCAATAACCAAAGGCTTTCTGATGGGTGCTTCGTAGTGAGACGACATAATCCTTTTATAATGTTCTTAAATAGTTCTTTATACGTTTCTTACTTTCACGTGGTAGAATACGTTCGGCTTAGTTCCGACGTGCTCCAACAGGTGGTATGACCTGTCGCTCTGTGAAAGCTTGGCAACTTCATCTTCTTTTGCGTTGACGTCACCAAACACCAGCGCTCCGGATGAACATGCAGCTGAACACGCCACATAGAATTCATCTTTCTTAACCGGACGGCCGTCTTTCTTGGCGCGCAGGATTACCTCCTGGGTAAGCTGCACACAGAATGAACATTTTTCCATAACACCGCGCGAACGAACGTTTACGTCAGGGTTTAGAACCATACGGCCCAGGTCATCGTTCATGTGGAAGTCAAACTCATCGTTCTGAGCATAGAGGAACCAGTTGAAACGACGCACTTTATACGGACAGTTGTTGGCGCAATAACGAGTACCGACGCAACGGTTGTAAGCCATGTGGTTGTGACCCTGGCGGCTGTGTGAAGTAGCGGCAACAGGACAAACCGTTTCACACGGAGCATGGTTACAGTGCTGACACATTACAGGCTGGAAGGCCACTTGCGGGTTGTCGGCTGGTTCTTCCATCTGACCAAATCCGCCCAGCGATCCTTTTTCGCCAAACAGACCATCCATTTCTTCCTTCTTCTTGACGTCCTGCTTAAAGGTATCCTCAGATGAATAGTAGCGGTCGATGCGAAGCCAGTGCATATCGCGGCTGCGGCGAACTTCCTCCTTGCCTACCACCGGAACGTTGTTCTCGGCATGACAAGCGATTACGCAAGCCCCACAACCTGTACAGGCATTGAGGTCAATCGACAGGTTGAAGTGGTGACCCACTGAACGGTCAAATGATTCCCAAAGGTCAACCTTGGTAACCGGAGTTTCCTTGTGATCAAGTGAAACAACCGGCATTGGGTTCCACACTTCAGCATTTTCCTTGTTGTATACATCAAGCGTAGTTTCCTTGATGATATCGCCGCGGCCCATCAATGTCTTTTGCGACTGAACGCAAGCAAACTCGTGGGTTCCGTCGGCCTTTTTCACTGAAACTGGCTGAGCGCTGTTGAATCCTTTGTAAAGAGCGTAAGCATTGACACCGGTCTGCATTGCCTCCTTGAGCGCAGCCTTACGGCCATAACCCAATGAAAGTCCGATGGTCCCCGGAGCCTGTCCTGGCTGAACGATTAC
>CAZIBV010000039.1:16439-21894 GCA_964537345.1 uncultured Flavobacterium sp.
GCAGCATTTACAGTTCCGGCTGAAGGTCCGGCAGCAGCAGTGGCAATAACGCCGTCGTGCAATACCTGGTTCCAGCTTGAACCTGCCGTGTAGGCTGATGAATTGGCTTTGATGTAATCATAGAAACTTCCGTTGTATCCGGTCCAGGTCAAAAGAGCGTCCTGGAACTGACGGGTGTTGAACAACGGACGGATGGTAGGCTGCGTCAGGGCGTATGAACCACTGGTAAACATGTGGTCGTTCCATGACTCCAGATAGTGAGGAGCAGCAGCGGCAATAGTTGTCATCGATGCTGTTTCATCCTCTTTCATAGAGAATGCCACCGACATTTTCGTCTTTTTCAGGCCAACCACAAAATCCGATGAATCCGGAAGTGTGTAAACTGGGTTGACACCACTCATGATCAGCGTGTGCACCTTGTCGGCCTTCATATCCTCGATAAGCTGTTTAACCGCAGCATTTGATCCTTTGCGAACCATGCGGGCAGGAGCGCCAACAAAAGCTTCGCTGTTCAGTGCCTGGTTGATGGCCAGTACCAGCAATTGGGCATTCTTATCGTCGATACCGCAAACCAGTACACCTTTGCTTCCTGCAGCCTTGAGTTGCTGAGCAGCCTTGGTTACCTGATCTTCGGCAGCGATTTTAGAGGTACCAACCGATTGGCCGGTAATGATGTTGTAGATTTTTACCAACGCCTGTTTTTGATCGGCCACTGACATTGGAACACGCTTGTCGGCATTGGCACCGGAAAGCGACATGTTGGCCTCGAACTGGAAGTGACGCGACATTTTGCCTTGTTGCGGGATGCGACCCTTGGCATAAGCCGAATCGTATCCGCCGCCTTGCCAGTCACCCAAAAAGTCGGCACCTACTGAAACGATCAGGTTCGCTTTTGAAAAGTCGTAATCGACAAGTGCACGCTGACCGTAAACCATTTCGTATGCGTCCAAAGCTTCAGAAGACGAAACCGCGTCATATACTACGTGGCGGGCGTTTGGAATCTGAGCGATAAATTCGCTGACCAATTTCTCGGTTGACGGGCTTGCCAGCGTACCGGTCAGGATGACTACCTGTCCGCCGCGGGCTTTGGCATCGTCAAGACCCATTTTAACACGGGCATCAACATCTGACCATGAAGCGCTCTTGCCACCGATCTTTGGATTTTTAAGGCGAAGGCTGTCGTACATCGACAAAACCGACGCATGAACACGGGCGTTTGCTGAAAACTTAGCGCCCGGCATGTTGTTATTTTCAATTTTGATCGGACGCCCTTCACGGGTTTTGACCAAAATGTTGGCAAAGTCAAATCCGTCAAAAGCCGTGGTAGCGTAATATTCAGCCACTCCGGGAATGATCTGCTCCGGCTGAACCACGTATGGAATCGCCTTGTGCACCGGACCCTCGCAGGCCGCCAATGAAGCAGCAGCCGTACTAAAGCCAACATATTTTAAGAAATCACGACGTGTTGTTGATGAAGAAGCAAGCGCCTCCTTGTCGCCAAGAAATTGATCCACCGGAAGCGGTTCGGCAAATTCGTTTTGCTTCAGCGTCTCAACAATAGAACTTCCATTCAGCTCCTCAACACTTTTCCAGTATTTCTTGTTTGATGACATCCTATGTAAATTTTCTTCTTAGTAATTGATTAATAGTGGCATTTGCCGCACTCCAGACCTCCCATTTGGGCGGCTGTAAGTTTTTCAACACCGTACTTTTTGGAAAGCTCGTCGTGAATTTTGGCATAATATCCATTATCCTTGATTTTCACGTCGGTCTTGCGGTGACAGTCAATACACCAGCCCATGGTAAGCGGAGAGTACTGCTTCATAAGCTCGTATTCCTCAACCGGTCCGTGGCATTCCTGACACTCAAGACCGGCAACTGTTACGTGCTGGGCGTGGTTAAAGTAGGCAAAGTCAGGAAGGTTGTGGATGCGCACCCATTTGACCGGCTTGGTTTTGCCAGTGTATTTTTGAGTGTTCTTATCCCATCCTACAGCATCATAGAGCTTTTGGATTTCGGCATCGTAAAACGCTTTTGAGTATTCAGGCGTAGCAGTTGTCTCGGCAACCTCGCTGATGTTTTTGTGACAATTCATACACACGTTGAGCGACGGAATTCCTGCGTTCTTACTCACACGGGCAGCCGAGTGGCAATACTTACAGTCAATCTCGTTGTCACCTGCGTGAATTTTGTGAGAGTAGTGGATTGGCTGGATAGGCTCGTAACCCTGATCGACGCCAACCTGCATGGTGTATCCATAAACAAAATACCCTGCGGCCAGCAAAAGGAACACGCTGGTTACAAACACCAGGAATTGGTTCTTGGCAAACGCTTTCCAGATTGGCATTCCGGCTGTACGCGCTGGAATTTCAAGACCGCGGGACTCGGCAACACGGGTCAGGACACGGTTTACCATTACCAACATCACCACCAGGATTCCCATCACGACAATGAGAGCACCCAGAATGACATTGTTCGAGATTCCGCTGTCAGATCCTTGTGTACCCGGAGGGCCGGCTGTAGCAGTAGCCGTTGGAGCCGGAGCCTTTTTCTCCTCGGAAGTATACGCGAGAATGTCGTCGATGTCTTTGTCAGAGAGTTGTGGGAATGGTGTCATCACCGCACCATTGTACTCCTTGAAAATAGCGACAGCCTTAGCATCGCCTGACTTCACCATATCCGAGCTGTTGCGAATCCACTTCTGGAGCCACTCGCGATCATACTTGGCCGCTACTCCACGAAGCGCGGGACCCGTTGCCTTGGCGTCCATCTTGTGACACGCCGCGCAATGAGTGTTAAACAGAGCCTTTCCGGCAGCAGCATCACCTCCGCCGGCAGCACCCGCATCAGCAGGAGCCTCGGTTGCCGCAGCCGCAGCCGGAGCAGCATCTTGAGCACGGAGTGAAAATGAAAACTGGAACAGAAAGACAAAACTGAGAAGGGAAATCCTGAAAATGGAAATATGGTTACCCATTTTTTTCATGTTGTAAATGATTATCGACAGTAAATTTTGTCCCGATTTTTGCCAGCAATTCAGGCAAAACCGCACACTTCTTTGAAATTTGCACAAAAATAAGACTTATGCAGGATTTCCAAAGCCTTAAAATAGTCTTAAATTCAATTTATACCGATTCTAAATAAACCGCTGCGAGACTATGTTTGAAATGCCTACATTTGTATTTCTAAATCACAGATTTATGAAAATGAAAAACTTTTTTGCCTCCGCCGCGCTTGTATTTTTGTCAGGTTTTTCTTCCGAATTAACCGCTCAAAACGGCACAGGAAACATTGCCCAAGACCCTAAATTTGAGCAAATGCTGGCTGAAAAGCGTAGGATAAATGCCTCAATTACCGTCAACGATCGTTATAAAGTACAGATTTACACCGGCGACAATGAAAATGCGAAAAAGAGCCTGGCCGACTTTAAACGCCAATTCCCCATGATGGACGCCACCATCATCTTTAGCACGCCATCCTACAAAGTTTGGGCGGGGAATTTCAAGACCCGGATTGAAGCCGAACGCAACCTTGCCGAGGTGCGCAAAAAATACCCCAATGCATTTTTGATTAAACCGAATAAGAGAGGGTAATACTTTCAAATAGATTGCTCCCTTAATCGCTTTTAAATCCGCCCGGCTTAGCCACGGATGTTGACTGATGACAAAAAAAACCCTCTTTCGAGGGTTTTCTTATTTCAATTTCTTTTTGACTGCAACTTCCTGGAAGGCTTCAATCGTATCGTTGAGTTCGATGTCGTTGTAACCCTTGATTTGAATACCGCAATCGTAACCTTTTGAAACCTCTTTTACATCGTCCTTGAAACGCTTTAACGCTGCAAGTTCACCCGTGTGAATTACCACGCCGTCGCGGATGATTCGAATTCTCGAGTTTCTAAAGATTTTTCCATCGGTCACCATACATCCGGCAATCGTACCCACTTTTGAAATCTTGAATAGCTCACGGATTTCAGCAGTTCCGGTAATTTCCTCCTTCATCTCCGGCGACAACATTCCTTCCATCGCATCTTTCAAGTCGTCGATAGCGTCGTAAATGATCGAATAGTGACGGATGTCAATCTCTTCTTTTTCCGCCAGTTGCTTGGCAGCTCCGGCAGGACGAACGTTAAATCCGATAATGATCGCATCTGAAGCCGATGCCAACATAACGTCAGATTCGGTTATCGCACCCACTCCTTTGTGGATGATGTTGATCTGAATCTCCTCGGTTGACAGTTTTGAGAAGGAATCGGTAAGTGCTTCAACCGATCCATCCACGTCACCCTTGATAATGATGTTGAGTTCCTTAAATTGACCCAACGCAATCCGCCTTCCGATTTCGGCCAGCGTAATGTGGCGTTGTGTCCGCACCGATTGTTCGCGTTGCAACTGCGTACGCTTGACGGCAATCTGCTTGGCTTCGCGCTCATCTTCAAAGACGCTGAACTTATCGCCTGCAGTTGGAGCACCGTCCAATCCGAGTACCGAAACCGGCGTCGATGGACCTGCTTCCTTAATATTATGTCCGCGCTCGTCGTGCATAGCCCGGATCTTTCCGTGGTTTTTACCTGCCAACATGTAATCCCCGATTCGGAGCGTACCGTTTTGAACAAGGATTGTGGCCACATACCCTTTTCCTTTGTCCAACTGTGCCTCGACAACAGTTCCCTGTGCCAGTCGGTCCGGGTTGGCTTTAAGGTCAAGAATTTCAGCCTCGAGCAATACTTTTTCAAGCAATTCCTTGACACCCAATCCGGTTTTGGCCGAAATGTCGTGCGATTGGATTTTTCCGCCCCAATCCTCGACCAGGAGGTTCATGCCCGCCAATTGTTCCTTGATCTTGTCAGGGTTGGCGTTTGGTTTGTCAATCTTGTTTATGGCAAAAATAATCGGAACGCCGGCCGCCTGAGCGTGGCTGATGGCTTCCTTGGTCTGTGGCATGATGGCGTCGTCGGCCGCAATTACGATGATCGCAATGTCGGTGACCTGAGCACCACGTGCACGCATCGCGGTAAACGCTTCGTGACCAGGCGTATCCAGGAACGCGATCTTCTCGCCATTTTCCAAGGTAACACCATACGCACCAATATGTTGCGTGATTCCACCCGATTCACCCGCAATTACGTTCTCCTTACGGATGTAGTCCAAGAGTGAAGTCTTACCGTGGTCAACGTGACCCATAACCGTAACAATCGGCGCACGAGCCACCAAATCCTCCGGACTATCCTCGGTAACCTGAAGGTTTTCTTCAAGATCGGTGGTAATAAATTCAACTTCGTAGCCAAACTCGTCAGCTACGATTGACAGCGTTTCGGCATCCAGACGCTGGTTCATGGTAACCATGATGCCCAATGACATACAGGTACCAATAACTTTTGTGATCGGCACGTCCATCATGGTTGCAATTTCGCCCACGGTAACAAACTCCGTTACCTTGAGGATTTTGCTTCCTTCTTCCA
>CAZIBV010000040.1:0-14557 GCA_964537345.1 uncultured Flavobacterium sp.
TTTTCCGATTTCCAACGGGCATAAATCTCGTTGCGTTCCTCTTTCAGATTGGCCAGATCGATGCCCAACAGCTTTAGTTTTTGCTCGTCATTTTCGCGTTTGATGGCTTCAATCTCGATTTCGAGCTGCATGATCCTGCGGTCGAGAACGTCAAGCTCTTCAGGTTTTGAGTTGATTTCCATCCGCAGTTTTGACGCCGCTTCGTCCATCAGGTCAATCGCCTTGTCGGGTAAAAAGCGCGAAGTGATGTAGCGCTGGGAAAGCTCGACCGAAGCAATGATCGCCTCGTCCTTGATGCGCACCTGATGATGGGTTTCATATTTTTCCTTGATGCCGCGAAGGATTGAGATGGCACTCTCTGTGTCTGGCTCATCCACCATGACTTTCTGGAACCGACGCTCCAGCGCCTTGTCTTTTTCAAAATACTTTTGATACTCGTCGAGTGTAGTCGCTCCAATGGCGCGCAATTCACCGCGGGCCAGCGCCGGCTTGAGAATGTTGGCCGCGTCCATGGCGCCCTCGCCTCCACCGGCTCCCACCAGGGTGTGGATCTCGTCGATAAACAAAACAATATCACCGTCGGAAGTGGTAACTTCTTTAACAACGGATTTAAGTCTTTCTTCAAACTCGCCCTTGTACTTGGCACCCGCAATCAGGGCACCCATGTCGAGCGAGTAGATGATTTTTTCCTTGAGGTTTTCCGGCACGTCTCCGTCAACGATGCGGTGTGCCAAACCCTCGGCAATAGCCGTTTTTCCCACACCGGGTTCACCCACAAGCATGGGATTGTTCTTGGTGCGTCGCGTCAGGATTTGAAGCACACGGCGGATTTCCTCATCACGTCCGATAACAGGATCGAGCTTGCCACTGCGGGCCAGTTCATTGAGGTTCTTGGCGTATTTTGAGAGCGCATTGTACGTTTCTTCAGCCGATGCCGATGTGACACGCTCCCCTTTGCGCAACTCGGCAATCGCAGCGAGAAGGCCTTTTTCAGTTACGCCCTGATCCTTTAAAATTTGAGCAATCTTGCTTTTGGATTGGAAAATGGCCAAAACCAAATGTTCGACCGATACGTATTCGTCGTTCATTTTCTTGGCGACGAGTTCCGATTCGTTTAAAGTTTTGACGGCCTCTCGTGAAAACTGAAGGTCTCCGCCCGAGACTTTTGGAAAGCTGTTGAGCGTGGCGTCAAGCACCTGTTTCACCAGCGGCACGTTGACGTTTAGCTTTTTGAGCAGGAAGGGCGTGACGTTTTCGTCGACTTCAAAAATGGACTTCATCAGGTGTTCGTTCTCAATCTGTTGATGCGAGAATCCCTGAGCCAGTTGCTGCGACTGTTGCAACGCCTCCTGTGATTTGATGGTAAATTTGTTGATATTCATAGCGTAGTATTTCGTTTGCCTTGGCCGCCGATTGTCAATTTACAAGCCAACGTTAAAACAACGCAAAACACCAGTCAAAATGTCAAATCATTTGTAAATTTGATGACAATTTGTCGCAAATACCCGCACTATGTCATTTTTTAGTACGCTTTTTAAGGGTTCCGATGCCGAGCCCGAACAAAATATTCCGTGGAAGCCCTTGCAATCGCTAATGCAGCTTGAGGAAATCACCGCGCGTTCAACCCAAATTCCCGTCGTGATTTTTAAACACTCCACGCGATGCGGCATCAGTTCGCAGGTGTTGCGGAGGTTTGAAAAAGCATATGATTTGAGTGAAGGCCAGGCCGAGTTTTACTACCTGGATTTGCTGGCCCACCGCGACGTTTCGAATGCCGTAGCCGATACCTTTGGCGTCTGGCATCAGTCCCCGCAAGTCTTGCTAATCCGTGACGGTAAAGCCATCGCCGACTGGTCGCACGGTGAAGTCAGCATCGATGCCCTGAAAGAAAAACTGTGATTAACGCCTGAATTTATTGGGCACGATAATATCCTTGAGGCGCGCCTTGAGGTCCTGCCCCGTATCGTAAACCATTTGTTCATTGGGCGGGAATGGCATCTGCTTTCCGTCAAACAGACGACGGTAGTCATCCTCGACTGCGCGCACATCGCCTTTGTAACGCGCAAACATATTTTCAAACACAAATTCTGAAGCCAGCGGGAAAGTCTGCAGCAATTGGTTAGACTTCAGATCGACGTAATCCACCTTGGCCGTTACCTGACAAGCCTTGAACTGGCGGAACTCTCGGATTTTGGCGCGCACCTTCTTAATGTTGTCTTCCATGATATAATTGCCCAGTGAATCGCGGATGGGATTGCCATTGCGGTCGAGTTTGCGGCGCTTGCCGTCCTTGATTTCCCGCTCTTTTGTAAACTCGCGTTCCTTGACCTGCTCCGGCGACAGCGAAATACCCGCAAAGTTGACGGTCAAGCCAAAATCATAGGAAATGCCTTTAACCGGCGTGCTGTGGTAAACCGTCCAACGGTCGTTGAGTCCGTAGGTACTAAAGTCCAGCAGGTATTGCTCGAGCCTGGACGGAATCACCATTCCGGTCTGGTTGGCCGTAGAAACGCGGACAAAGTCGGTTCCTTTTTCACGCGCTTTGTCGATTTTGGTTTTGACATCCTTGAAATTAGGGCTTAGCTGGTCGAGATAAACAAAATCATCATAAGCGCGGCGGGCCACCATTTTGTCATTCACCAAAAGCAATTGCGAGGCGTTCTCATACAGGTATTTGGCCAATGCGTTTTTACTGCTGACGATTTCATCTGAATAGTCGTCAAAAGAAAACTTTGCGTCGCGTTTGGCCTCGATCAATCGGAGCGGCAACAGCGGACGGATCATTTCCTGACGCTGGTGAAGCTTGAGAATGGTGTTGTAAATTTCCTCGTTGTTGGCCGGGTTGTTTTCCTTCCGCAGCAGGGCAATCTGCGCCAGATCGCGTTCCTTAGCCTTGGCAAAAGCTTCCTCGAGCATGTAAACGTATTCCTGCTTGCCTTTTTTGTCCTTGTTTCCGCGCAAGCCTTCCACCGCCCGACCAATGGCCAGATCATAATCGCCCGACGTAAGATAGCTTCGGGTTTGTTTGACGCCGCAACCGGCAAGCAACAAGACCAGGAAAAATGAAAGTACACGCATGTCCAAAATTTTGGACAAATATAAACGAATTGATTTTTGGTAAGTGAAAAACCTTATTTCCCGGTAAAGGTTGGGAGTAATTTTGACGACACTTCGCCAAATCCGATGCGAACCTGCTCATTTTTGCTGTATCCGCAGATGGTAACAGTATCGCCATCGTTGATAAAACGCCTTTCCGTACCGTCGTTCAATTTGATGGGATTCTTGCCAGCCCAGGTAAGTTCGAGCATCGAACCAAAACTGTCGGGCGTTGGGCCGGAAATCGTGCCCGAGCCCATCATGTCGCCGGAGTTGACGCGACAACCGTTGGAGGTGTGATGCGCCAGCTGTTGCGCCATGTTCCAGTACATATATTTAAAGTTGGAACGCGAAATCACCTGCGATTCGCCGCCTTCAGGAGTGATCGAAACTTCCAGGTTGATGTCAAAAGAGTGCTTGCCTTTAATTTGAAGGTATGGCAGTGGCGTAGGTGTCTGACGCGGCCCTTTGGTTCGGAAAGGCTCCAGGGCATCGAGCGTTACGATCCAAGGTGAGATTGACGTTGCAAAATTCTTGGCCAAAAATGGTCCGAGCGGCACGTATTCCCATTTCTGGATGTCGCGCGCACTCCAGTCATTCATGAGCACCATTCCAAAAATATAGTCCTCGGCCTCATAAATCGGAACATTCTCGCCCATGATGTTGGCATCGGTAGTGATAAAAGCCGTTTCCAGTTCAAAGTCAACCTGTCGGGACGGGCCAAAGACCGGAGAGCTTTCGCCCGGCGGCAGCGTTTGCCCCATTGGGCGATGCACCGGAATTCCCGATGGCACAATAGTAGAAGAACGCCCGTGGTAGCCCACCGGAATGTGTAGCCAGTTGGGCAAAAGCGCATTGGCCGGATCGCGGAACATCTTGCCTACGTTGGTGGCATGCTCGCGGCTGGAATAAAAGTCAGTGTAATCGCCAATCATCACCGGAAGTTGCATCTCCACTTCCGTAATATGGAAGATAACAATCTCGCGATGGGCGGCGTTGTCCCTGAGTTTTGGATTGTTGATTTCAAAAATGTCTGAAATCCGGTTGCGCACCAGTCGCCATGTCTTTTTACCGTCGGATATAAAATCGTTCAGCGTATCCTGCATGAACATGTCGTCGGTAAGTTCGATACCTTCAAAATAACCCATTTGTTGCAGCGCGCCCAGGTCGATGGCAAAGTCACCGATGCGGGTTCCGATGGTAATCACATCGTCCTTGGTCAAGAAAACTCCAAACGGAATGTTTTGAATCGGAAAGTCGCTTGACGGATCAACTTCAAGCCATGATTTTCGGGTGGGATCGTTTGCAATAACAGGCATTTTGTAAAGGTGTTTATCGAGGTGTAAATCGGCAATCAAAATTAGAATTAACATTGAGTGTACAAAACGTTTTTCGTATTTTTGGCATCATTTTAACGAAACTTTGATATGCGACGCGACGAGGAAATTTTTGACCTTATATTAGATGAACAAGACCGCCAGATCCAAGGGTTGGAACTGATTGCTTCCGAGAACTTTGTAAGCGATTCAGTACTTGAAGCCGCAGGGTCGGTGCTGACAAACAAATACGCCGAGGGCTATCCCGGCAAGCGCTACTACGGCGGATGCGAGGTTGTGGATATCGTCGAGCAAATCGCAATCGACAGGGCCAAAGCCTTGTTTGGTGCTGAATACGCCAACGTTCAGCCACATTCCGGATCACAGGCCAACACCGCGGTTTTTGCCGCTTGCCTCAATCCCGGCGATACCATCCTTGGATTCGACTTGTCGCACGGCGGACACCTTACCCACGGATCGCCCGTAAACTTTTCAGGAAAACTCTACCGTCCGGTGTTTTACGGCGTCGACCGCGAAACCGGGCTGATCGATTACAACAAGGTTGAGGAAGTGGCCAAGGCCGAAAAGCCAAAACTCATCATCGCAGGCGCATCGGCTTATTCCCGCGACATGGATTTTAAACGTTTTCGCGAAATCGCGGACAGCGTGGGTGCATTGCTGATGGCTGATATTTCACACCCGGCCGGCCTGATCGCCAAAGGCTTGCTCAATGACCCAATTCCACATTGCCACATTGTAACGACCACTACGCATAAAACGCTTCGCGGACCGCGCGGCGGACTTATCATGATGGGCAAGGACTTCCCTAACCCATGGGGTTACACCACTCCGAAAGGCGAGGTGAAAATGATGTCGAACCTTTTGGACATGGCCGTATTCCCAGGTAATCAGGGCGGGCCGCTGATGCACATCATCGCTGCAAAAGCCGTGGCGTTTGGCGAGTGTCTGTCAGATGAATTTTTCCGATATGCCTTGCAGGTACAAAAAAATGCTCGGGCCATGGCGACTGCGTTTGTCGATCGCGGATACAACATCATTTCCGGCGGAACCGACAACCACATGATGCTGATTGACCTTCGCAACAAAGGCATCACCGGTAAAGAAGCTGAAAATGCATTGGTAAAAGCGGAAATCACCGTCAACAAAAACATGGTGCCGTTTGACGACAAATCGCCGTTTGTGACTTCCGGAATCCGCGTGGGTACGCCGGCCATCACCACAAGAGGATTGGTAGAATCAGACATGGACCGAATTGTCGAACTGATTGACCGCGTCATCTCAAATCATACCAGCGAAGAAGTTATTGAAGAAGTGGCCGCCGCCGTCAACGACATGATGGGCGAGCGTCCGATTTTTGTTTTCTAAATAAACTGAAATGTCAACCTTTCGCCTGCAGTTGCCCACCGATCCGCGTTGGGTAAAACTGGTGGAATCAAACATTCCGCAAATCCTGACCGACCACGCTTGGTGCGAGCAAAAAGCCGCCACCAATGCCATCACGATCATCACGCTCAATCCCGAGCTGACGGACCTGGTGACAGACATGCTGGCGCTGGCCAAGGAGGAACTGGAACACTTTGAACGCGTGCATGAAATCATCCGCAAGCGCGGACTTGAACTGGGCCGCGAACAAAAGGATGACTACGTGGGCGAACTGGCGCAGTACATGAAAAAAAGCAGCGATGGCAGCCGCGTTTCGGGCCTGGTGGAAAGGCTTTTGTTTGCCGCCATGATCGAAGCGCGAAGCTGCGAACGCTTCAAGGTGCTGTCAGAAAACATCAAAGATCCGGAGTTGTCGGCATTCTACCGCGAACTGATGGAAAGTGAAGCCGGACATTACACCTTGTTTATAGGCTACGCCCGAAAATACGGCCAGGGAATCGACGTGGAAAAACGCTGGCGCGAATGGCTGGACTATGAAGCGTCGGTGATTGCGCGTTATGGCAAAGCTGAAACCGTTCACGGATGATGGGCCTTTACCCGGCAACAGCACGGGACTTCGCGGTAATTCAGGACATCGCCCGCCTTACCTGGCCTGAAACGTATGGCCAAATCCTGAGTCGCGAACAAATCAATTTCATGCTCGAAAAATTCTATTCGACTGCGGCGCTGACGCAAAACCTGGCTGACGGACACCGCATCATGATTTTGGAGCACAATGGCACGCCCGCCGGGTTTTACGCCCTTCAGTCCGGTTACAAACCCGGAGTTGCACACCTTCACAAAATTTACCTGTTGCCGGAATTCCACGGCCGCGGACTGGGAAGCGCAATGTTGTCAGATGCTGAAAGTCTTGCCCGAAGCCTTGGTGACAAGACAATCACACTCAATGTCAACCGCTATAATCCCGCGCAAAAATTTTACAGCCGCCACGGATTTGAAACCGTCGAAACCGTTGATATCCCGATTGGCCACGGATATCTGATGGAAGATTACGTAATGGCCAAATCACTCTAGCGAATATTTAGGATATTTGCCTATGCAAGCATCCCAGGCCCCCAAGGGATTTCTCGACAAGAATCCGGCGTTACGACTTCGCGAATTTCACTACTACCTTACGCTAAGGTTTGGGATCATCTTTGCCCTGAACCTGCAATCGACTACGATTTATTTTTGGGTTTACCACCAAACGCAGGACAAACTGGCGCTGGGTCTAGTTGGTCTTGCCGAGGTGATTCCCGCCATCACTTGCTCGTTTTTTTCCGGACACTTTGTCGATTTGAACGAAAAACGCAAAATGGTGATGATTTGTCTGGGCGGATACCTGATTACCGGAATTTTACTTTTGAGCTTGGCACTGCCATCCTTTGGCGGTTCGCTGAGCCAGGGCCTGATGATGGGCTTGCTCTATTCGCTGGTGTTTATAGGCGGCGTGTTGCGATCGTTTTACAGCCCATCGATGTTTGCGCTTTTTGGGATGATCGTCCCGCGCAAGGACTATCCAAACGGCACCAGCTGGAGCAGCATGGCCTGGCATATGGGCGCGGTGTTGGGGCCGCTGGTGGCCGGGGTTTTCATTGCATGGTCGGGGGTTAAACTGAGCATGGCCGCCGTGGTAGTTTTGCTGGCAGTTTTGTTTATCCCATTGTTCCTCATCAATCGAAAACCGATCCTGAAAAAAGAACGCGAACCCATTTTGGCGAGTATCACCCAGGGAATGCGATTTGTCTGGAAGACTCCTGCCCTGCTATCGGCGTTGTCGCTGGACATGTTTTCAGTATTGTTTGGCGGTGCGGTTGCGCTGTTGCCGGTTTATCAAAAGGAAATATTGATGGTCGATGAGATGGGATTCGGGATTTTGCGCGCCTCGCCCGGAGCCGGAGCCCTGATCACGTTGGGATTATTGGCGTTTTTACCGCTCAAGTCAAATCCCGGACGCAAACTTTTTTACTGCGTGGGCGGATTTGCCATCTCTATCATTTGCTTTGGACTGTCGACCAATTTTTACCTTTCCTGTTTGATGCTGGTACTCTCGGGCATGTTTGACGCCGTCAGCGTGGTCATTCGCGGCACCATCCTGCAATTGGTAACACCCGACGACATGCGCGGACGCGTTTCAGCCGTCAACACCATGTTTGTGAGCTCGTCGAATGAATTGGGCGATTTTGAAAGCGGCGTCATGGCGCACTGGCTGGGCACTGTGAGAGCCGTAGTGGTGGGCGGAAGCATCACCCTTGGCGTGGTTGTGTTTACGTGGTTCAAATCGCCGCAGTTGCGGAATTTTACTTTTGACGAGCACACCAAAAAATGAATGGCAAGTCCTAAGGTTTCTCTAAGAAAGGCATAGCCGATGGGATATTACGGCGGATTGTGTACTTTTGCCCCATGCAAAAAACGGTCAACATTACCAACAAGCGCGCGCGGTTTGATTACGAAATACTGGAAACGTATACCGCAGGAATTGTGCTGACCGGAACTGAAATCAAATCTATCCGGGCCGGGAAAGCCAACATTGCCGAGGGTTTTTGCGAATTCTCGAACGGCGAATTGTTTGCCATCAACACCTATATTGAAGAATACGCCTTTGGCAACCAGTTTAACCACAAGGCCCGAAGCGAACGCAAACTGTTGCTCAACCGCAAGGAGTTGAAAAACCTTGACCGTGCCGTGCAAACCAAAGGCCTGACGATTGTTCCCTTGCGCCTTTTTATCAATGAAAACGGGCTGGCCAAACTTGATATCGGATTGGCGCGCGGTAAAAAAACCTACGACAAACGCGAATCGCTCAAGCAGCAGGACACCAAGCGCGAACTGGACCGCATCAAAAAAGAATACAAACGCTGATGAATGAGCTGTTGCGCGAAGCCCGCCAAGCCAAAGGCATGACCATAGCCGAACTCTCCCGGCAAACGGGCATCGACAAGGCGCTGATCAGCAAGTTTGAACTGGGCTCTCGAACGCCGACAAAACCGCAACTTTCGACACTGGCCAACCTGCTTGACCTTGATCATACGGAACTTGAAATCCGTTGGCTGACGGCCAAAATCCTGGCAGTTTGCGAGGGTGAACCACTGGCCGATAAAGCCTTGGAGCGGGTTGCGCAAAAACTTTCCGGCAAGGTGGATTTACCCGTGGGCAAGCTTTTGGAAGAACTTGAAGCGCTTAAAAACCTGATCCTGAAAAAGTAGCTAGTTTTTGTTTTCGATAAGCGGCACAAACCGGAAGGCCCCGAGTTCATGCTTTTCAAACTGGGTTTCGGATTTGCGAATCAAAAGAATCATTTCCTGGGTGTCGACGCCTACAGGAATCACCAACCTCCCGCCTATTTTAAGCTGAGCCATAAGCGCCTTTGGAATCTCGGGCGCGCCGGCGGTGACTATAATGCCGTCAAACGGAGCGTGGTTGGGCAAGCCTTTATAACCGTCGCCAAAGGAAAGGTGCTTGGGGCGGATGCCCAGTTTTGGCAGCAAGACGGAAGTGACCTTGAACAATTCATTTTGGCGTTCGACACTGTACACCTTGGCGCCCATGTGAAACAACACCGCCGTCTGATAGCCTGATCCCGTACCTATTTCCAGGATTTTGTCGCCAGGCTTTATCTCCAGCGCCTGGGTTTGGAACGCCACGGTATACGGCTGGGAAATGGTTTGTCCGGCCGCTATCGGGAAGGCTTTGTCCTGATAGGCAAAGTCCTCGAATGACGAGTTGAGAAAGAGATGGCGCGGGATTTTGCGGATGGCCTCGAGCACACGCTTGTCGGTGATGCCTTTTTGGACCAAAGTCTCGACCAATTTGTTGCGCAATCCCTGGTGTTTTGGTGTGTCTTTCACGGTTAGGGAATTTGGGTAAAGATACGGCTCCCGACGATAATTACCAATTGCCCGCGCAGGCTGCGTGAGGGATAGCAGCGTAAAGCCCGGAGCCAGCGAGGACTTGCAGCGGATAGCCCGACCCGAAGGGACACGCCGTGATAAAGAATTTTATACTAAATTTGCTATCCCGGCAAACTGCCGGTGGTAAAACTATTTATATGCTGAAAATCGGCGTTTTGGGAGCCGGCCACCTTGGTAAGATTCACCTGCGGCTCCTGCAGCAATCAGACAAGTATGAACTGGTTGGATTTTATGACGAGAATCCCGAATACGCGCAGCGCGTGGCCAGTGAATTTGGATACACGCGTTTTGATACCATTGCCAAGCTGATTCACGCCGTTGATGTGATCGATATTGTGACGCCGACGCTTTCCCACTGGAAATGCGCCAAGGTGGCGATAAAATCAGGCAAGCATGTTTTTATTGAAAAGCCGATTTCCAATACGGTGGACGAAGCCCGCGAGATCATTGCGCTGGCCGCCGAACACAACGTAAAGGGTCAGGTGGGCCACGTGGAGCGGTTTAACCCGGCGTTTACGGCTACGCGCAGCATGATTGAAAATCCGATGTTTATCGAAACGCACCGCCTTGCCGAGTTTAACCCACGCGGCACCGATGTACCTGTAGTTTTGGATTTGATGATCCATGATATTGACGTGATTTTGAGCGTTGTAAAATCAGAAGTGAAATCCGTAAGTGCGAGTGGTGTTTCGGTTATTTCAGACACGCCCGACATTGCCAACGCACGGATTGAATTTGAGAACGGCTGTGTGGCCAACCTCACGGCGAGCCGGATTTCACTCAAGAATATGCGCAAGACCAGGTTTTTCCAGAAGGATGCGTACATATCGGTGGATTTTCTGGAAAAGAAATGCGAAGTGGTCAAAATGAAGGACGCGCCGGAAGTTCCAGGGGATTTTGACATGATCCTGCAAAATGCCGAGGGCGTCAAAAAGCAGATTTACTTTGCAAACCCGGAAGTAGCGCAAAACAACGCCATCCTGGACGAACTCGAGTCATTTGCCGATGCGATCAACCACAACACCACGCCTATTGTCACGCTGGAAGACGGCACGCGGGCACTGGAAGTGGCTTACCGGATCATTGGCTGTTTTAAATAATCACCCTATACAAATTATAAATTCATGAAGACTATTGCAGTAATCGGAGCCGGAACCATGGGGAACGGCATTGCCCATACTTTTGCCCAATGCGGATTTACCGTCAAGTTGATCGACGTGTCGGAAAAATCGCTCGATCGCGGCATGGCGACCATTGCCGGAAACCTGGATCGGATGGTAGCCAAGGGCACCATCACTGAGCAGGATAAGGTGACGACCATTGGCAACATCATCACCTATACTGATCTTAAAGACGGGGCCGTGGGCGCAGACGTTGTGGTTGAAGCCGCAACTGAAAACGTTGATCTTAAACTGAATATATTTAAGCAGCTAAACGAATACTGCAGCCACAATACTATTCTTGCCACCAACACTTCGTCGATTTCGATTACGCAAATCGCATCGGTGGTGTCGCATCCCGAGCGCGTTATCGGCATGCACTTTATGAATCCCGTGCCGATCATGAAGTTGGTTGAAATCATCCGCGGGTATAATACGTCGGACGAGGTTACCAAGGCGATCATGGACCTGTCGGTAAAACTGAACAAGGTTCCGGTTGAAGTAAACGACTATCCGGGATTTGTCGCCAACCGCATCCTGATGCCGATGATCAACGAATCGATTGAGACGCTGTACAACGGCGTGGCGGGCGTTTACGAGATTGATACCGTCATGAAACTGGGAATGGCCCACCCTATGGGACCGCTGCAGCTGGCCGACTTTATCGGGCTTGACGTGTGTCTGGCCATCCTGAACGTGATGTACGACGGCTTTAAAAATCCAAAATACGCGCCCTGCCCCCTGCTGGTCAACATGGTGCGCGCCGGAAAGCTGGGCGTGAAATCAGGCGAAGGTTTCTACGATTATTCGCAGAGCAAGAAAGCCGAAACCGTTTCGAAGCAGTTTTTAAAGTAACGACCTTGGCAAAAATCTATCCTTTTCAGGCGGTCAGGCCAACCCGCGACAAGGTGAGCCTGGTGACGTCGCGTTCATTTGAGGACTACTCGCCTGCCGAATTGGCGGCGCAACTGGAATTCAATCCGCTTTCGTTTTTGCATATTCTCAAGCCGGCCTATACGTTTCAAGCGTCGACGGCGGTCGAAAAGCGGTTCAGGCTGGTGCATCAAAAATACGAGGAGTTCAAGAACGACAATATTTTGGCGCGCGATGAAAAGCCGTCGGTTTACATTCACCGGATACGATCAAAATCGCTGGAGTTTACGGGTATTATCAGTGCAGTTTCGATAGATGATCTGAAATCAGACAACATCAAGAAACATGAAGATACGCTGCATTACCGCGTTGAATTGTTTAAGGATTACATGAAGTTTGCCGGGTTTAACACCGAGCCGGTGCTGATGACGCATCCCGACGATCCGGAACTGGCCGGTTGGCTTGCGGCAAAAACCTCGCAGCCCGCCGATTTTGAATTTTCGACCACCAAGCGCGACATTCATTACCTCTGGAAAATTGACGCCCGCGACGAGATTGATTTTGTAACGGGGATTTTTGACCGTCTGGGCGCGCTTTACATTGCCGACGGGCATCACCGCAGCGCATCGGCTGAAATGCTTTTTGATGAAGCCGAGAATCCGCTGGAGAGCCAATCGCGGTTTATGGGCTTTTTGATTGCCGACAGCCAGGTGAAAGTTTATGAATACAACCGATTGATCAAGGACTTGAACGGACTTTCGCGCCAGGAATTTCTGGACTTGTTGTCAAAGGATTTTACGGTTCAGTTATCGGGCGAGCAGCTTTTTCATCCCAAAAGGCGGCATCAGTTTGGACTATACCTGGACGGCGATTTCTTTGCGCTTGAACTCAGGCCTGAAAAGCGCAATTTTGCCACACCCCTGGACGGATTGGACGCGCAGATTTTATACGACAAGGTGCTGAATCCGCTGCTCGGCATATCCGACCTCAGGAACGATGAACGCATCGAATACCTGCCGGGCAAACTCCCGGTGACGGAAATCCGGAACCGCGTGGACGAAGGCGAGTTTGAACTCGGGTTTGTGCTTTATCCGACCAATATCGTCGAAATCAAATCGATTGCCGACGCCAAACAGATCATGCCGCCCAAAAGCACCTACATCGAACCCAAATTCCGCAGCGGACTTGTGGTTTATGAAATTGACTGATTCGCTATATTTGTAATATGATTGCTGATTCCTTAAGGGCCATCAGGTCATCCTTGCCCGATGACGTTGTCCTGGTAGCCGTTTCCAAGACCAAACCCGTTGAGATGCTGATGCAGGCGTATGATGCCGGCCAACGCGTCTTTGGCGAAAACAAGGTTCAGGAGATGGCAGACAAGGCGGCGCAGATGCCCAAGGATGTCGAGTGGCACATGATCGGGCATGTACAAACCAACAAAGTGAAGTACATGGCGCCTTTTGTGTCGCTGATTCACGGCGTTGACAGTATGAAGGTTTTGGCTGAAGTGGACAAGCAGGCCGCCAAAAACAACCGCATTCAGGACGTGTTGCTTCAGATTCACATTGCTACCGAGGAAACCAAGTTTGGATTGGATAAAGATGAAATGAAGGCGATTTTGGCCTCGGGCGAGTTTGCCGCGATGAAAAACGTGCGGGTTCGCGGACTGATGGGAATGGCGAGTTTTACCGACGATACCCAGCAGATAGAGCGCGAGTTCACGCATCTAAAATCCATTTATGACCAAACGCGGGCTGATTATCCTGACATGAACATTCTCTCGATGGGCATGTCGGGCGACTACCAACTGGCTGTTTCCTGCGGCAGCAATATGGTGAGGATTGGCAGCAGCATATTTGGTCACCGCTAAAAAGAAATTTGATTGTACGCAATTCTCGACATAGAAACCACCGGAGGCGCTTTTAATGAAGAAGGCATCACCGAAATTGCGATTTACCGCTTTGACGGACACGAGATAACCGATCAGTTCATCAGCCTGATCAACCCGGAAATCCCCATCCAGCCTTTTGTGGTGAAACTTACCGGCATCAACAACGCCATGCTGCGGTCGGCGCCCAAGTTTTTTGAGGTCGCCAAGCGGATTCTGGAAATTACCGACGGCTGTATCATGGTGGCCCATAACGCGCCGGGCGACTACCGCCTTTTGCGCAACGAATTCCGCCGGCTGGGCTACGATTTTCAGATTCACACGCTTTGCACGGTGGAACTGGCCCAGAAACTACTTCCCGAGCAACCCGCGTACAGCCTTGGAAAACTGGTTCGTGCCCTTGGGCTTCCCATTGCCGACCGACACCGCGCAACCGGCGATGCGATGGCCACTCTTAAGCTTTTTAAACTCTTGCTCGCCAAGGACACAGGCAAGGAAATAGCCCGCGCACTGGTGCGTACAGAGGTGGAAAAGGGTTTGGAACCCAAACTTTTTGAGCTGACCGAAGCCTTGCCGTCGCGCACCGGGGTGTATTATGTGCACCGCGAAGACGGGAGCGTACTTTACGTGGGCCGGAGCAAGAACATGCGCAAACACCTGACGCAACATTTTACGGGAACATCGCGGATTTCAAAGCGGATCACGTCGGAAATCTTTACGGTAACCTACGACGAAACCGGCAGCGAACTGGTGGCGCTTTTAAAGGAAATCGAGGAAATTCGCGTCCTGAAGCCCGCCTGCAACCGACTCAAGAAAAAGCCTTTCCAATGGGGCGCGAAAGCTCACATTGACGAAAGCGGCTTTGCC
>CAZIBV010000040.1:14657-21579 GCA_964537345.1 uncultured Flavobacterium sp.
TACTGCTGATCGATCGCGGGCGCACCGTAAACGAGCGGACGGCCATTTGGGTTGATCACGGCGTTTTGCGCGGCTACGCATTTTACGACCTTAACTTTCAGATCAAGTCATCGGCCATCCTGAAAAACATTCTGGTGGCTTTACCGCAAAGTCGCGACACTTATGGCATACTGGCCTCTAACCTGCTGCGCAACCGCAAAATAAAGATTGTGCAGTTGTAACCTATTGCGTACTTTTAATTTGTAATCCTGTTTTTGTGCCGATCCCTGAAAAATTACGCCACCGTCTGCATACCATAGTCTACGAGGCTGACACGCCGGCGGGGAAGTTTTTTGACATGGCCCTGCTGGTAATCATCCTGCTGAGCATCGCAGCGCTTATTTTGGAGAGCGTGGCGAGCATCCGAATGGCATATGGCAAAGAGTTGATTGTGATTGAATGGGCGATTACGATTTTTTTTACCATCGAATACATCGTTCGCATTCTGGCCGTACGCCGCCCGCTCAAGTATATATTCAGTTTTTACGGCGTCATCGATTTGCTGGCTACGGTTCCACTGTACATTGACTTGCTTTTTCCGGGATTCCACTTTTTCCTGGCGCTAAGGGCGATGCGACTGTTGCGGATTTTCAGGATTTTGAAACTGATGCATTTTGTGGGAGCGTCAAATCTGCTGTTTATTGCGCTGGTCCGAAGCCGATCAAAAATTTTCGTATTTCTATATACCGTTTTGGTGCTGAGTATCATCATGGGAACGGTTATGTATATGGTTGAAGGACCGGAAAACGGATTCACAAGTATTCCCGTATCGATTTATTGGACGATTGTAACCCTTACGACGGTTGGTTTTGGCGACATCACGCCTGCCACGCCGCTTGGACAGTTTATCTCGTCGATCATTATGATTATGGGTTACGGAATCATTGCGGTTCCAACCGGCATCGTAACTTCGGAACTGGCCCGACAGCATCGTGTTAACTCCAACACCAGAGCCTGCCCTGATTGCGCCGAGGGCAACCACCGCGACGATGCTGATTTTTGCTTTCACTGTGGCGCGCGTCTGGATCCATGAATCAAAAACAGCTCATTACCGTAGTTGGCCCCACCGCCAGCGGAAAGACGTCGCTTGCCATCAACATCGCACGTCATTTTGGCTGTGAGATTCTCTCGTGCGATTCCAGACAATTTTTCATGGAGATGCAGATTGGAACGGCAGCTCCAACCGAGGTCGAACTTGCCATGGCGCCTCACCATTTTGTCCACCACAAATCAATTTTTGAAGAATATTCAGTGGGCGATTATGAAAAAGATGCGCTGAAACTGTTGGATAATTTGTATCAGCAATACGACAAGACGGTTTTGGTGGGCGGATCGGGACTGTACGTCAATGCGGTACTCAAAGGATTTGACAGCTTTCCGCCAATTGACGGATTTGTGCGCGAAAGCATCCAGCAGGCCTATGATGCCAACGGAATTGACTGGCTGCGCGACCGTTTGCAGCAACTTGATCCTGCGTACTATCAAAAGGTGGACCCGTCAAACCCGCAGCGGATGATGCGTGCCCTCGAGGTCAGCATCGGAACCGGAAAACCGTATTCCTCTTATCTGGCCGGAAATCTGGCGCGTAGACCTTTTACGCCGATTGTCATCGGATTGACCGCTGAAAGGGAATTGCTGTACGACCGCATCAACCAGCGCGTCGACATGATGATCAGCGACGGATTGGTCGAAGAAGCGCGACGCCTTTACCCCTACCGCCATCTGAACGCACTTCAAACCGTTGGCTACCGTGAGTTGTTCGAACACTTTGACGGCTTTATCGATCTTGAAACAGCTATCGAAGAAATCAAGAAAAACACACGAAGGTTTGCCAAGCGTCAACTGACCTGGTTCAGGAGAGATCCGGATATTCGCTGGTTTGATATTGGCGATCCGCTTGAAAAAATCCTGGAACACCTTCAGCCGTAAATAAAAAAAGCCCGGAAACCCGGGCCATGATCAGTTTGCTTCTTTTTGCGGCTCTTTGTTTTTGACCACCAGTCGGAAGCCCTCGCCGTGAATGTTGAGGATTTCGACATTTTCATCGGCTTTGAGATATTTGCGCAATTTGGCGATGTAAACGTCCATGCTTCGCGATGTAAAGTAGTTGTCGTCACGCCAGATTTTGGTAAGCGCCAACTCCCTGGGCATCAGGTCATTTTCGTGAAGAACCAGCATTTTGAGCAGTTCGTTTTCCTTGGGTGAAAGTTTGATCGGCTCGTCATTTTCAAATGTCAGGAAGCGCAATTTTGAGTTCAGGTGGAACTTGCCTATCTGGAATTCAAATCGAACGTTTTCATTCTTGGTATCGGTGGCCTTGCGCTGCATGATGGCTTTGATTTTCATCAGCAAAACCTCAGAGTCAAAGGGTTTGTTGAGATAATCGTCGGCGCCAACCTTATACCCTTTAAGCACGTCCTCCTTCATGGATTTGGCCGTAAGGAAAATGATGGGCACTTCCTTGTTCTTCTCGCGAATTTCCTTGGCCAGCGTGTAGCCGTCTTTGTAAGGCATCATCACGTCGAGGATGCAAAGGTCGTAGGTGTCTTTTTTGAACTTTTCAAACCCTTCCATGCCGTTTTTAGCCAGGGTTACGTCAAAGTCGTTTAGCAGCAGGTAATCTTTGAGGATGGCCCCAAAGTTCTGATCGTCTTCGACCAGCAGTATTTTTTTATTTTCTGTTTCCATAGTTAATTTATTAGCGGTAATTTGATGATGAAAGTACTTCCTTTTCCTTTTTCGCTTTCAACCGACACGTGCCCGTTGTGGTCTTCCACAATCCGCTTGACGTATGCCAATCCAAGACCGTGGCCTTTCACGTTGTGGACATCGCCGGTGTGTTCGCGATAGAATTTTTCAAAAATCCGTTTTTGGGCGGCCTTGCTCATGCCCGCTCCCTGGTCTTTTACACGGATGATGACAAAATCCTTTACGTTCTCAGTGTAGACGTCAATCACGGGTGCATCGGGCGAATATTTAATGGCATTTTCCAGAATATTCACCAAAACGTTCGTAAAATGGACGTCGTTTAACAGTACAGTGGTGCGCGTGGCCTGAAGGTGCTTGGTAATCGTACCTTGACGATCTTCAATTATCAGGTGGACATGCTCGATGGCATCATCCAGAATTTCGTGCAAGTCAGCCTGCTCCTTTGCGATGTCAAGTTCACGGTTTTCCAATTTTGAAATCCGCAATACATTTTCAACCTGTGCGTGCATGCGCTTGTTTTCATCGCGTATCATCGTCAGGTATCGGTCCATCGTTTCAGGCGATGAGGACACCTTTGGGTTTCGCATCGCATCCAACGCCAGGTTTATCGTGGCAATGGGTGTTTTGAATTCGTGCGTCATGTTGTTGATGAAATCCGTCTTGATCTCTGAAATCTGACGTTGTTTGATCAACTGATTGAGCGCACTCGAATACGCAATGATGATAATCAGCGTAAAGACGACCGACAAAATCGTGATGCCCAGAAGTTCAGTAAACAGAAACTTCTTTTTTTGCGGAAAAGTCACCAGCAACTGGTACTTTGATTTTCCGTCGGCGTCGGGAAAAAGCTTGTTGGCATACGTCTCGCTTTTGTCGTATCGAAACTTTTCAGATCTCACCTTGGTGGCCAACCCATTGCTGTAGACACCAAACTCCACAGGCGTCCGGATGTCGTAGGCCTCGAGTTCGGCGGTAAGCAATTCCTTGATTTTATCAGTACTGACGCGATCCTGTATAGGCATCAAATCAGTAATATCGCGCAGGATGACGTCAAATTGAGCGTTGGTAAGCAAGTCGACATCGCCGGATTTGGTGATGCGAACATCGGGCGTTGGGCTTTGAATGCTCGAGGCTTCAAGGCTCTTGTCATTGTAAATCTCGGTTGTTCGCGTCGAAGTCAGGTTACGCGTTTTGACACTGTCCAGTTTTTTTCCAAAGAACGAAGCTGAAATGCCGTAATCCTCTGCGATGACGCTATTCGAATAGACGATGGTCTGTTTTGTCTCTGAATTGGTCTGGACCAGGTAGAACTTTAGCAGGTCACTTTTCATCGGTTCCTTCCCGATACTATCCCGCAATTTTGAATAACCCCCCAAAAAACGATTGGCTTCCTGCGCCCTGAGATTGTCGGCTACATTGCCTATAACCTGCTTGACGGTGAGGCGAAAACGTTCGTCATTGTTTTTTAAAGACGAGTTAAACCAGTAAACCTGAACCAGTATAATTCCGAGCAGTGACAGACTCATCAACACCACCAGCAGACGGAAAAACAACTTATTCATCTACACAAAATTAACATTTTAACATTTGGACGATAAATGCATTAACCAAAGATTAACAAGTTTCTTAATATTTATAGATTTTTCAGTTTTTTAAGGATTTTTTGAACATCCAACCGCGTTTGGTCGACATTGATGTTGGTCATGACGGCGTCTGCAAGGGCTTCACGCTGCTCGTCAGTCCATTGATTATTGATTCTGGCCATCACTTGTTCACGGGTCGATCCGTCCCGGTTAATAACTCTTTCAATACGCGTTTCCATTGGTGCCGAGACAGTTATGATAAAATCGCAGTCCTTGTAAGTGCCGCTTTCAAACAATATCGCAGCTTCGCGGATGACAAACCGGTGCCCCGAATGTTCGCCCAGCCATCTTACAAAATCCTCCTTAACGGCCGGATGGACAATGCTGTTGAGTTTTTGCAGGCGTTGCGGATTGTTAAAGACCAGAGCTGCCAATTGTGCGCGATCGACGAGCCCTCCGGTGATGATGTTTCCAAATTCGGCGATAATTTTTGCCTGAACCTCCGGGGTGTCGAGCATTTGTTTGGCGCGGTCATCGGCAATATAAACAGGAACGCCGGCATTTTTGAACTCATTGGCGATGGTGGTTTTTCCGCTCCCGATTCCTCCCGTCAGCCCGACAATCTTTGGCCTTACTTTAAAAAACAACTCCGGAAATGCTTGCTCAGGCGATTTTTTGGATATGTTGATGGCAAACCACGATTTGATGAAACCATGACCATAATTAAAAAATTGACGGATGGTTGCCTCCAAACCATACCAACCGGTCTTCAGGCTTCGGGTTTGAATGATGGCCGTGATGAGCACCGCAAAAAAATAAAGAAAGTAAATCTTAAGCAGGAAGTCCTGCGCAAAAATGAGTAGTGCGGCGGCCAGATAGAATCCGATGACAAAAACAGCCGGAAAAAAATAAGATACCTTTACGTATTGAGGATGCCATCGGTTTAAGATTGGCCGTGCCTTGCCAAACTTGTTAACCTGCACCGAGAACTTTTCCCAGTCGATCCGTCGTTTGTGATAAACAAAAGCCTTTGGAAAAAGCCGCGACTTGAAACCCATCTTCCACAATCGCATCACCAAATCCGGATCCTCACCCGGATGAATGTTTCCAAACCCGGAAGAGGCTTCAAAAGCTTTACGCGAAAGTCCCATATTAAAGCTTCGCGGCTGGAATCGGTCGAGCTTTTCGCTGCCGCCACGAACGCCGCCGGTTGTAATAAAGGAGGTCATCGCAAAATTGATCGCCTTCTGGACTCTTGTAAATGATGAGTGTGCGGCATCGGGGCCACCAAAAAAGTCAACAAATCCTGAATCCAGCTCCAGCGATACCTGAGCCAGATAGTCGGGCGGAATGATACAATCGGAGTCAAAAATCAGGAAGTATTCCCCTTTTGCCTTGCGCATGCCAAAGTTTCGGGAATCTCCCGGCCCGGAATTGTTCTTTTGATAATAGGAAATGGCCAGGGCTGGCTGGTATTTTGACAATCGATCCTCACAAGTCTCGGTAGAGCCGTCCTCGACGATGACTACTTCAAAAGGTTGCTTATAGGTTTGCAGGGACAGACTGGTGAGCAGTTCGTCAATCTCGTCAGGGCGGTTGTACACCGGAATGACTATGGAAAAGCGCATCGGCTATTTTTTTTAACAAAGATACGCTAACAATAAAAAAAGCCATCCACAGTGGGATGGCTTTCTATCAAAATGAATGAAAACTATTCTTTGATAACCTTGATAGTCTCGGTTGAGTTACCGGCAGCAACCTTTACAAGGTAAGCGCCTTTGGCCAAAGTAGACATATCAAGTTGAGCTTGTGTAGCATTGAATGACTGTGTCATGATTTGCTGACCCAACAGGTTGTATACTGCAGCGCTGGTGATTTCCTGAGTATGTGACAGGTTGAAAACATCTTTGACAGGGTTTGGATGGAACGTAAATCCGTTGCGCCCAAAGTCGCCATTTGAAAGTGAAGCGTCATACGCCGAAATTCCAAAGGCTCCTTCATTGTCGTTGTTGTATTCGTAAACGCGAATGATCAAAGTAGAACCTGGAACAAGTCCTGTCAGTGGCAAAAGTGAGTAAGCTCCCGTAGCCGCATCATCGTCGTCGCAGTCAACTTCAACCAAGGCACCACAGGCACCAGTATAAGCTACAATAACAGTGTCAACTCCTGAAGCTCCACCTGTAGAGTCACCGGTTTCAATAGTAATCGAACCGCTGGCAGGTACTACAACTGAGAACCATACATCGCCACCTTGGTATCCGAAGCATCCGGTTGGCGCGGCATCATTAGAGTTTGTGGCTCCTACATTTGTAGCATCGATCAAACCGGCAGCATAAGTAGCGGCTGGAGTAATGGCAACCGGGCTCTGGCAGTCGTCATTGGCTGGAGCCGGAGTTGGGATAACTGTCAAGATACCGTTAACGTAGGTAACACCATCCCAGAAGTTGCCATTGTTTGGCTCAGATTGGTTGATACCTCCGTAAACATAAGCTCCGCCGTCCAAACGGAAACGGGTTGCATAGTAATACGTTCCGCCATCCAGGTTGTCACCGATAGATGCAAAATACTCGTCATTGTTTGAAACCTGACCA
>CAZIBV010000041.1:0-21355 GCA_964537345.1 uncultured Flavobacterium sp.
TTCATTCCTGCAACTTACAACATTAACACTTTTGGCAGAAAATCTGCATCTGGCTTGTGTGGAACAACGCTACATTTGTAGGTGAAAAAACGTACTTTTACGACACAAAAAACCTTATGAAAGAAGCCAAGATGAGTTCGGAAAAAGAAGCCAAATTAAAAGCGTTGCAGCTTACGCTGGACAAACTGGATAAAACCTACGGCAAGGGTACCGTCATGAAAATGGGCGACCGCGCCGTCGAGGAAGTTGAAGTGATTCCATCCGGATCGCTGGGCCTTGACCTGGCGCTGGGCGTAAGCGGATATCCCAAGGGTCGCGTGATCGAGATTTTCGGGCCTGAGTCTTCAGGTAAGACCACCCTTACGTTGCACGCCATTGCCGAAGCTCAAAAAGCAGGCGGCATTGCAGCCTTTATCGATGCAGAGCACGCTTTTGACCGTCATTATGCCGAAAAACTTGGCGTCGATGTCGAGAACCTCATCATCTCGCAACCCGACAACGGGGAGCAGGCGCTTGAAATTGCCGAGAACCTTATCCGCTCGGGCGCGATCGACATCGTCGTCATTGACTCGGTGGCCGCACTCACGCCACAGAGCGAGATAGAAGGTGAAATGGGCGATTCAAAAGTAGGTCTTCACGCCCGTTTGATGTCGCAGGCGTTGCGAAAACTTACCGGAATCATCAGCAAGACCAACTGTACGGTGATTTTCATCAACCAGTTGCGCGAGAAAATCGGCATCATGTTCGGAAACCCTGAAACCACAACGGGCGGTAACGCACTTAAATTTTACGCATCGGTCCGCCTGGACATTCGCCGTTCGTCTCAAATCAAGGAAGGCGACAACGTCATCGGCAACCGCACCAAGGTAAAAGTCGTCAAGAACAAAGTGGCGCCTCCGTTCCGCACCGCCGAGTTTGACATCATGTATGGTGAAGGTGTCTCGAAAGTGGGCGAAATCCTTGACCTTGCCGTTGAATTTGAGATCATCAAAAAATCAGGATCGTGGTTCAGTTATATGGATACCAAACTGGGACAAGGCCGAGACGCCGTAAAAGTCATGATCAAAGACAACCCTGAACTGGCCGAGGAACTTGAACAGAAAATTAAGGCACACCTCAGGGAAAACGCCAATTAGTTCAATGCCCGGATTTTTTCCGGGTATTTTTTTTAAAAATCAACGCAACCCTTTTTTAATTCCTGCATCTAGGGCTTGTCTATTTAAAGTAACATGAAAAAAATAGCACTGTTCTTTGTCTTAGCGATAGTTCTGGTTTCGTGCTCAAGCGAGGAGGGAAACAGTCCGGCGTATTTTATGTCGTACGTTGACAGCGTCGAAATGCCGGGCAGTTACAAGGTTGACAGCGTATCGGTTATTCAGATCAACTACAAGCGACCAAGTGACTGCCACATTTATGACGGCATTTACTACAAGCAGGATGGGTTTACCCGCACGGTGGCCGTCCAGTTTATCCGCCCTGACCAACAACCCGATTGCCAGCCCGATGACACGGTTTACCAGATGCCTTTGCCGTTCAAGCCAAAGGTTTCAGGGACTTATCTGTTTAAGTTTTGGTCCGGAAGGCATCAGGGTCACGACACGTACCTGGAACACGAGATTGTGGTGCCGTAACATTAAAAATAACTGGTCTTGGGTTTGGAACAACTCATTAACGATTGCAAACAAAATGACCTCAAAGCCCAAGAACAATTATACAGGTTGTACGCCTCCAAGTTGTTTGCGGTGTGTTTGAAGTACGCGCGCAATCGTGCCGAGGCCGAAGACCATTTACAGGACGGGTTCCTGACGATCTTTAACAAAATCGGGCAGTACAATAACGCCGGATCTTTTGAAGGCTGGATGCGCCGGATCATGGTCAACACGGTGTTGCAACAGTACCGGAACGTCAGCTTTGTCGAACTTTCGGTTGACAAATATGCCGATACGGAAGTTGAAGTCGAGATCGAGGAGGACTCTGTTTCAATGGAGTATCTGATGGGACTGATACAGGCGCTGCCGGACCGTTACCGACTGGTGTTTACACTGTATGTGATTGACGGCTATTCGCATAATGAAATTGCAGAAATGCTTAGCATCAGCACCGGAACCAGCAAGTCAAACCTGGCGCGCGCCCGGATGATTTTAAAGGAAAAAATTGAAAACGGCTCTTCCAAGAGAGCATCGATATAATGGAAAAAAAGAAGTTAGACCGACTGTTCCAGGAGAAATTCCGGGATTTTGAGGTGACGCCGCCTGAGCAGGTGTGGTCTGACATTGAGGCAGAATTGCGCAAGAAAAAGAAGCGCCGAATCATGCCGCTTTGGTACCAACTATCGGGTGTGGCCGCACTGCTTTTACTTGGGCTTGTCATCTGGCAGACTGTTGACACCAGTTCAACAAAAGGTCCTGACGCGGTAGTGGAGCAGAATTCGCAAACCGAATCTGATTCAATATCAAACCCTGATGCAGTTGTAGTCGAGGATCAATTATATGAAAAACCTGCGTCATCTGGTGATCTTTTGAATTCCCCTGACGTAGAATCAGGCAACCGATTGAAAACTGGCTCAGATAATCAGTTGGTTCAAACGGAATCCAACCGCGGAGGAAGTTCCAAAGGATCCGGGACTCGCGTAGCATTAAGCGTTCGAAATGAATCGGGTGTTCGCGGTAAATCAGATGTTCCGGGAGCTTCAACCCTGAACGAAACGGGTGTTCGAGGTGAATCAGTTTCAATTGCCGAGAGATCGGCCGTGGCCCAGAATGCTACACCATCAGATAAAAAGGAAACCACACCGGATGCCATCGCCAACCGCGAGACCCCTTCCGAAAAACAAAAAGAGCTGGAAAACAGCAATGACCCTTCGGCCCAAAAGCCACTCACAATAAATCCTGCCACTGAACTTGCGGTAGTTCAGACTCAAACGGCAGAACCCCAACCGGATTCAACTGCAATTGCTACGGTTGAACCCAATGCGCTGGAAGAATTGTTACATGAAAAAGAAAACAAGGTTACCGCAGATGGACAAAAAATAAATAGGTGGCAAGTTACTTCATCCGTTGCCCCTATTTATTTTAGTTCCGCTTCAAACGGCTCGCCGGTCGATGCCCGTTTTGAATCGAATAACAAGACCTACAAACCATCAGTTTCGTTTGGTGTAGGCGCGCAATATGCCATTAATAAACGGTTGTCGGTTCGGTCGGGCGTCAACTCGGTGGCGCTGGAATACAGCACCAATGATTTGATGTTCTATCAAACTCCCGACGCGACTCCTCTGGCGAACATCAAGACCAACACCCAGGGCTCCATTATCCAGATCGAGCCTAACACCGGTCCGATGACGCTCGCCGCGCGGGCAATGGGTAAGCGGACGTTTGAAGGCGTGCTCAACCAACGCACCTCGTACATTGAAGTGCCGGTTGAGATGTCTTACAAACTGGTCGATAAACAGTTTGGCATCAACCTGATTGGCGGATTCAGCAGCTTGTTTTTGAATGAAAACAGGATTTCGCTCGAATCTGAAAACATGAACATGACCATTGGCGAGGCCGAAAACCTCAACGATTTACACTTTAGCACAAACCTCGGGATTGGTTTCAGTTACCGATTCCTGAAAGCATTTGAGGCCAATTTTAATCCGATGTTCAAATATCAGATTAATACGTACAGTGACAACTCGGGTAACTTTAAGCCGTATTTCTTTGGATTGTACACCGGCGTAAGTTACAAGTTCTAAGATAGTTAAGTTAGGTTAATCAATGGTGCTGCCGGCTGAGGCTGTCAGCAAGAAGAGCGTTATCGGATTTCGATGACGCTTTTTTTATGGATTGAATCTTTGCAATTGCTTCCAGATTATCGTCCAGGCTTGTGCCTTGAGGTTTTTCAGGTCGCCCTTGCTTTGCAGCGACAAGCCTTCAGTTTGTAGAAACTCATGAATCCTGACCCTCATACGGCCCGGGCTTCCGCTGAAAAATGTATAGGAAAAACGACGCTTGTTGTCGGCGAAGGTTATCGGAACTATCGGAATCTGATGTTCGATGGCCAATCGGAACGCACCATCCTTGAATTCATCCAGTACGATTGACTCATCCGGCACACCGCCCTCGGGAAAGATGCAAATGCTCAACCCCTGCGAGAGGCGATCCTGTGCCTGTTTAAAAACTTCCATGCGGCTTTTGGAGTTGCTTCTGTCGACCAAAATACAAGTGCGCTTGTAAAAAAATCCAAACAAAGGTAGTTTGGCCAGCTCCTTTTTGCCCACAAATACAAACGGATTCCTCACCACGGCAAGCATCAACATGATGTCGGTCATAGAAGTATGATTGGCAATAAACATATAGCTTTTGCCGGGCTCGGGTTCCTGATCTTTTTTAAGGACAACGCAAAATCCCATCCCGAACAGTATGACACGCGCCCAAATCCTGGCCAGAACAAAAAAATAAGGGTACCATTTTTCCCGCAGGATCGATACCAGCAGAAAAGGAAACAGGACTACAATTGGCACGGTGACCAGGATGTAATACCACATCCTCCACAAAATCCAAAAGAGAAATTTAAACGGCCTCATTGGCTCAAAAGTAATGTTATTTTGGCTAAAAGCCCGTAAATTTGCACTGCTTAAATTTCCTCACATGGCCAAAATCCTCACCGGAATCCAAAGTACCGGAACGCCGCACCTGGGCAACCTTTTGGGTGCCATAATCCCGGCGATCGAGATGTCAAAAAACCCTGATAACCAGTCGTTTTTGTTTATCGCTGATTTGCATTCGTCTACCCAAATCAAGGACGCCGCTACGATGCGTCAAAACACCCTGAGCACGGCTGCTGCCTGGTTGAGTTTTGGTCTGGATACTGACAAGGTGATTTTTTACCGCCAATCAGACGTTCCGCAAACAACTGAACTCACTTGGTATTTGAGCTGTTTTTTTCCGTTCCAGCGCCTGACGCTCGCGCATTCTTTCAAGGATAAAGCCGACCGACTCTCGGACGTGAATGCAGGACTTTTTACCTATCCGATGCTGATGGCCGCCGACATCCTTTTGTATGATGCCGAGGTTGTTCCGGTGGGCAAAGATCAGTTGCAACATATTGAGATTACCCGTGACGTGGCGGCGCGTTTCAACCACCAAATGGGCGAAACTTTTGTATTGCCTGAAGCAAAAGTGGAAGAAAACACCATGTACGTTCCGGGAACCGACGGCCAAAAAATGAGCAAATCGCGCGGAAACATCATCAACATTTTTGTGGATGACAAGGCGCTTCGCAAACAAATCATGAGCATCGAAACTGATTCGACGCCGCTGGAAGAACCAAAAGATCCGGACGCTTGTAAAATATTCGGGCTCTACCGCCTTTTGGCCACACCCGAGCAGCAAATGCAAATGCGCATCAACTACGCCAATGCCAACCGCGATTACGGCTACGGCCACGCTAAAACGGCGCTTTATGAGTTGATGCTGGAAAAGTTCAAGACCGAGCGCGAACGTTATAACCATTACATGGCGCATCCGGAAGAAGTTGAAGCCGCCCTGTTAAAAGGTGCCGAAAAAGCCTCCCGCATAGCCAGTGAAGTCCTTTTGCGTGTGCGTCACAAGATGGGCTATCGCTAGACCGCCTCAAACCACTTGCCCGGCAACGGCCTGATTACGCCCTTGAGTTCCATCGACAGCAAGGTTGACGATAGCGTTGAAACGGGCAGCTGACAATCGATTGAAATGAGGTCGAGCAATTGACGACCTTGCTTTAAAAGGTAGTCATATATCTGTTGTTCCTGAGGTTCGAGCGATACGAACAATTGCTTTTGCACCGGCTTTGGGCGGGAAACTTCCCAGTTTAAAAGATAAACCAAATCAGCGGCCGATGTAAGCATGTACGCCTGCTGTGACTTAATCAATGAAAGACATCCTTGACTGAGTTTGTCCTGAGGACGACCCGGAACGGCAAACACGTCACGGTTGTAACTCGTTGCCATTTGGGCGGTAATGAGTGAACCGCCTTTTTCCGCCGATTCGATGACGATGGTAGCCTCGGATAGCCCCGCCACGATACGGTTTCGGCGGACAAAATTTTCCGGCATGGGCGCAGTCTTGCTCATGAACTCGGTAAGCAATCCCCCATTTTCACATATTTTGGGCACATACTTCTTATGACTTGCGGGATACAATCTGTCCAGGCCGTGCGCCACAACGCCTATCGTCTGCAGATTATTCGCGGCTGCCGCCAGATGTGCGGTAATATCGGCGCCATAAGCCAATCCGCTCACGATGACGGGTTGCAGCGGTGCCAGATCGGCGATGAGTTCCTGGCAAAAGCCGATGCCGTGCGGTGTGATTTGACGCGTTCCGACAATGCTGATGACACGCGGATTTGAAAAGTCAATCGCTCCCATACCGTAAAGCAAGACCGGACCGTCGGGACAATGTCGCAGTCGCTGCGGATAATCGGCATCGCGATATTCCCAAATCGAGAGATTTTTTCGACTGATAAAGGCCGCTTCCTTTTGGGCTTTTTGAAAAAGTAACGGATTTTTTAGCCGGGCCGATAATAAAAACCCTGCACAAGCGTCGACAAGGCGGGCCGGCGCGTTAAAAACCGAGGACGCATCCCCGAATTCTTCAAGCAGTCTTTTGGCGGTGGTATCACCCACGCCTTCAGCACATAGCAGTGCCAAGAGTGGAGTTAAATCTGTATGGCGCATATCAATAATTGAAACTTAAAAATAGGAAAGTTGCCGGGATTGTTGATAAAATTTGTTGATAATTTTTTGCCAGCCTTTTGCAATGCATAACTTTGTTTACATGAAGATTGAATACCACATTTCGCAACTTCTGTATCGTTACCAGTGTGTTACGGTTCCGGGGTTCGGAGCTTTTTTAACCGAGACCGTGCCGGCACACCTTCACAAGGCGTCAAATGCGTTCTATCCGCCGCGTAAAATGGTTTCGTTTAACGGGTATCTCAAGCACAACGATGGCTTGCTGGCCCAACACATTTCCCGAACTGAAAAGATTCCGTACGAGGTGGCTGTCGAGGCTATCCAGAGCGAAGTATCGATTTGGCGTGAAATTCTGGACATCAACCAAAAATTCACCTTAAAAAATATTGGCGAGCTTGCCCTTAACAGCGAGCGCAACATCGTTTTTACACCTTTTGAACAAAACAACTTCCTCAAGGAGGCGTTTGGCCTTAACTCATTTGTTTCGCCTGCCATCAAGCGCGAGGTTGCACAACCGGCACCGGAACCAGTTATAGAAACACCTGCGATTCCAATCAACGAAGGTTCGACAAACAGGTTTTCGTGGCTGCGGTACACAGCGATTTCCGTTTTGGCTCTGGCGGCCGCGGGAAGCATCGGCTTCAAGGTTTATCAGGATCGCATCAAGGAGCAGAATTTATTGGTAGAACAGTCGGTTCAACAAAAAGTTCAGGAAAAAATCCAACAAGCCACTTTTGTTATCGATTCGCCTGTTCCGGCAGTTACTTTTACCGTAAAGGATGATGCGCCAAAACCGTATCACGTTGTAGCGGGAGCTTTCCGAATTGAAGCCAATGCGCAAAATGCATTTGAAGAACTGATAAGACTCGGATACGAGCCGCGCAGGCTTCCGCCAAACCGATTTGGCCTCCATCCGGTTTTGTACGGAAGTTATCCAACTTACGGTGAAGCCTGGAAAGCGCTTTCCGGAATCAAAAAACAACACAATCCCGACGCTTGGTTACTTGTTAAGGAATTGTGAGAAACATCCCGGAAACGGGATTTTTTTATGTCCTTTGCCAAAAATTTACATATGCACCCAAGACATCCCGCCGACTCCCTTACCATACTCACCGACCTGGTGCTTCCAAGTGAAACCAACCCGCTCAATAATTTGTTTGGTGGCGAACTCCTGGCCCGGATGGACCGCGCCGCCAGCATTGCAGCGCGTCGTCATTGCCGTAGGATTACGGTGACGGCATCGGTAAACCACGTGGCGTTTAACCGCGCTATTCCGCTGGGTAGTGTTGTTACGGTCGAGGCCAAAGTTTCGCGGGCTTTTAAAAGCTCGATGGAAATTTATCTGGATGTGTGGATTGAGGATCGCGAATCAGGCCAACGAACCAAGGCCAACGAAGCGATTTACACCTTTGTCGCGGTAGATGACACCGGACGTCCGGTTGAAGTTCCGGAACTGATCCCTCAGACTGATCTTGAAAAACAGCGTTATGATGCGGCACTGCGTCGCAAACAGCTAAGCCTTGTTTTGGCCGGTAAGATGAGCGCTGACGAAGCCACCGAACTCAAGGCGCTTTTTATCAAGTAATTACATTCCCGCCAGCCACGACTGCGGATTCACATAAGTCGTGTTTTGCGAAATCGTGAATTTGATGACCGTCTTGCCGGTATCGTTGGTACGGATAGTTCCCAGATTTTGGTTGATGGAAACCTTGTCTCCCTTGCTGACCACTACATTGCTCAGGTTTTGGTACACGGTAAAGTAATCTCCGTGCTGAATCATGACAGCTTTGTTAACCGGTGACAGCACGATCACACTGGCCACTTCACCTCCAAAAACGGCACGTGCGTTGGCTCCTGCATCGGTAGTGATTTCAACGCCGCTGTTGTGGACTACGAGACTGCGGTGAACCGGGTGAGGTTGGTCGCCATAGCCGAGCGTTACTACCCCGCGCACAACAGGCCACGGCAATCGGCCTTTGTTGGCCTTGAAGTTATCTGAAATAACTTTTCCTTCCGGCGTCAGGACAATTTTTGCTGATGCAGCAGTGGCAGTCGCCTTTTTTGCACCACCTGATTTGGCTTCGGAAGCTGCGGTTTTCTTGTTGGCGGCTGCAATCGCATCGCGGATAAGCTTTTGAATCTGCGCGTCAATCCTTTTGCTTTCCTGTTGCTTTTTGCGAATATCGGCCGTGATTTGCTTTTTGTCTTTCTGGATTTGCTTAACCAATTGTTCCTGCTCCTTGCGCTCCAGTTCGAGTGCATTGCGCTCTTTTTGATTTTCAACAAGCAGACGTTGTTTTTCGCGCTTCTGGACCTCGAGTTTTTGGTTAAACTCTTGCAGCGCTATTGACTTTGACTTGATTTCCTCTCCCTGCGATCGGCGATAACTGGCGTATTGCTTCATGTACTGCGCACGCTTATAGGCTTGTAAAAAGTTTTCAGACGACAAAAGGAACATGGCGCGACTCTGCTCCGAGCGGCTTTTGTATGATTTGAGGATCATATCGGCATAATCAGCCTTCAGGTCTTCAAGTTCTCGCTTCAGTCGGTTTATCTGAAGCTGATTGAGATACATGTCGTTGTTGAGCGCCTTGGTTTGCTTCTCGGTAGTCTGGATGAGCTTTTCCTTGAGTTTGATTTTCTCACGCTTGATGATAAGTTGCGTCGTGGCCGATTTCTCCTTGGTCTTTACCGATTGCAATAGCCGCTGGTTCTCCTGGATCTCTTTTTGGATCTGGGCCTTGCGCGCTTCAAGTTTTTCCTGCTGCCCGGGCTGGGCCGTCAGCGAAATTGAGCAAACTAAAAAAAGAAAAATCAGCAGTTGGCGCATACTGCAAAACTAGTCAATTAAAATTCGTTGATAACCATCGGGGACGCTATACGGGAAAGAAATTTCCTCATTAAAGACCACATTTCGGTAATTCACGTTGATTTTTGCCTTGCCTTTTGGCTGCTCGGCATTGATTTCCAGCGCATCGGGAAGGATCATGACTGAATGCCGTACATGATCCGGATAGTTGATTTGGATGGACCGCTGGGTATGCGGCTGGGCTACCTGCTGCTTTTTGACCAGCAATCTCCCGGCATCAAGCCAGTAAGCTTTGTGGATTCCGCCAATCAGTTGCTGTAAAACGTATTGTGTGCCTTCAACCGAGAGTTTGTAATCCCCTTTTGAAAGATCGTCGATAGGCTCACCCATCAACAGGTTTTGTACTTTATGAAAATCCAGATCGGTCCCCAGCCAGCGCTCCAGCATGACATAATCACCCTCAAAATATTCTGAATCAGGCTTGGCATAATACTTCACCTGGGTTGGCGTCAGGAGCGCCTTGGCCATGGTAATCCCAAGAAATTTGACGCTCACCAGGATTTTCTCGTCTTTTTTGATGCGGATGTCAGCTGACACATTCTGCGATTGCTTGTCATCTTCATAGCGCGCCGTAGCGTTGATCACAAGCGTTTTAAATTCACGAGGCGCCTGATAATGCCTTGCGATAACTGCCGACGCCGACAAGGTATCGCCCAGATTTACCGGGGACTTTTCGGCCAGGACCGCCTTGGATTTACACGAAGCAAGGGCCAGCACGCCCATGAGCATCAGAAGCTTTTTCATTTGGTTTTTTTAAGGCTTTGCAGCAAAGACTCTGCCTTTTTAAGATGTTGTGCCGATTTATTTACATCACCCTGTCCTTTGTAAGCCTCGGCCAGTTGCAGATTAAAATTTCTCTCGAGCGTTGGGTTCTCAACAACGTTGTCCAGTCCGTCCAAGAGGATGTCGATCGCCTTTTTAAATTTCTTTGTTTGATTTTGTGCCAATCCGGAATAATAGTAAAATTCAGGCTGCAACGGATAGCTTTCAATCAGTGATGAAGCCCGGTTTTCTACGGCATTAAAATCCCCCGATTCATACAACACTTCAAGCAGCAGCATGGCGGTTTCAATATCGTCGGGTGACGCCTGTAACTGAAGTTCATAATACTCCGCAGCCCGCTTCCAATCGTTTTTGGCATGGTAAAACTTACCCGCTTCGCGCCTGACCATGACGTTTTTGTCATTAAAATACTCCAGGGCCTTTTGCAGATCCTGATCATACTGCGGATTGTCTTTGGCAAAAATCAGGAATTCGTTGATAACCCGATGCTTGATTTTGTTGTCGATTTTTTCACTCTTTAAAATCCGGTTCATCGACTCGGCAGCTTTGGCGCCGTTGTTTTCGTTGAGATGGAATTTAAAGAGGCTAACCTGAGCCCAATCGGAAGTGGGGATTTCGCGCTCCAGTTTTTGCGCAATTTCCATAGCTTTCTCCTCCTGATTGCTCTCGGAATACAGATAAATCAATTGGATGTAATTGGACTCTTCCTTTGGGTTTTTTCGAATCTGTTCCAGCAAATTGGCCTTTTCCGGTCCCATAAACCGTGCGTCGCGCATGATAAGCGCCTTGTAATTGTCGCGCTGTTCACTGCGGCCCACCTCATCGTTTAAAACGTTGATCAGGGAAAGTGCCTTGTCAAACTGCTGGGTGTTCATGTAGAGCGACACCAAATCTTCGCGGTATTCTTTTTTGAAGTCGATGAGACGCTGAACGATTTGGATTGACTGGTTATAGTTGCGGGTTTCATAACTCACATCATACAGGCCCACAACATACCACATGTTGAGCGGATCGAGTTGTGCGGCCTTGTCAAATGACTGATAGGCCTTGTCGTAATTCTTTTGGAGAAGATAATTTCGGCCAAGCTCATTGTGTACTGCCGCGTTCTCAGGCTTTAACTTAAGGCAAGCCTCGAGTGAGGTGATGGCACGGTCATAATTTTCGATTCCTTTTTGCTTGAGTGACTCGTAAAAATGATCGGTAAACGCATCAGCATCCATTGCGACATCCTCGGGTTCAGTTTGCGCAAAGCCGGCGCCCCAAAAAAGGACGGCCGTAAAACCCAGTAAAAATCGCATTTTTGCCATTATTCCATTGTTGAGTAATCGCCAAGGCTGACACTCGTAAAATGACCATTGTATGTAACGTGATTGCCCAGCATCGCATTGTCCAGTTGTGCATTTTTTATGTGTGCATGGGCTTGGATCAGGCTGTTTTTAATGGTGGAATCTGATAGGTGTCCGGCGCGGCCAATTGATACGTTGGGGCCAACCGTCGAATTGACGAGGACCACATCGGCACCAATATAACAAGGCGGAATAATGGTTGAATTCTCAAGCCGCACTGACGGATGCACCAACTCCTCTCCGTCGGCGTGCAAAAAGCCCAGCATGCGTGTGTTGGTTTCGACCGTGACATTTTTGTTGCCGCAATCCATCCACTCGTCCACCTTTCCGGGGACAAAGCGCATTCCTTTTTGCTTCATGTTTTCCAGGGCGTCGGTCAGTTGATACTCACCGCCTTTTACGATGTCGTTGTCCAGCAGATACTGGAGTTCGGCGCGCAGGGTTTCACCGCTTTTAAAATAGTAGATGCCGATGATGGCCAGATCAGACACAAAGTCTTTTGGTTTCTCGACAAAATCAGTGATGCGGTCACCTTCGAGCTTGACAACGCCAAACGCACTTGGATCATCTACTTGCTTTACCCAAATGACGCTGTCGGCTGAAACGTCCAGCGAAAAATCGGCGCGGAAAAGCGTATCGGCATAAGCCACGACAACAGGACCGGACATGCTCTCTTTTGCACAAAGGATGGCGTGGGCCGTTCCCAGGGCTTCGCGTTGGTAATAAATAGTGCCTTTTGAACCGAGTTGCTCGGCAATTTCAATCAGGTCCTTTTCCACTTGCGGACCAAAATCCGGGTGGATGATAAACGCAATTTCCTCGATGGTTTGGTTTAAAACGCCTGCGATATCCTGAACCAGGCGGTGAACGATAGGCTTACCGGCAATGGGAATAAGCGGTTTTGGAACTGTAAGGGTATGCGGGCGCAAGCGTGAACCGCGTCCGGCCATGGGAACGATGATTTTCATTGAATTTGAAAATTTGAAAATTTGAAAATTTGAAAATGAATCTACTGTTTCACTTCCATCTTCCAAATCCTCATTGTTAATTGTTATCTGTTAATTGTACATTATTTTCCGGTTGAGCCAAATCCTCCGGCGCCGCGATCAGTTTCCGACAACTCCAAAACTTCATTCCACTCGGCGCGCTCATGACGGGCGATGACCAATTGGGCGATGCGTTCACCGTTTTGGACAACAAAGGGTTCGGGCGATAAATTTACCAAAATAACCCCGATTTCTCCGCGATAATCAGCGTCGATTGTTCCCGGCGAGTTGAGCACCGTTAGGCCGTATTTGGCAGCCAGTCCGCTTCTTGGCCTGACCTGAGCCTCAAAACCTTGCGGAAGTTCGATAAACAGGCCGGTCTTGACAATGGCGCGCTCCAGTGGTTTTAACGTTACCGGCTCCTCGAGATTGGCGCGAAGATCCATACCGGCTGAGGCGGCTGTTTCATACTGCGGCAGCGGATGGGATGATTTGTTGATGATGTTGACGGTCATATTTTAACGTTTTTTCCAGATTTTCTGTAATCAGGTTTACCAGAATTTCACTAGGGTACGGCATCGGCCCCTCCCCAGTGAAAGCTACGAAATTGCCGGCAAACTCGGCTGCAAAAAATCTGTATGATTTTGTTGATTTTGACGTTGAAGCCCTAGCCCGGATGGACGCGGCATCCTTTTTACGCGGCGGAGCCCGGAAAAAGATACAGCAGACAGCCGGAACAGCTCCTGTAAATAAATATTTAAAACGGTGCTGTGCAAGTGATTTATTGTCGTTTAAGGATGATGCGTTGCAGGGTGGCTTTTTCGCTGACGTAAATAAATCCGACAAAGGCCATAATCAGCGGAATGCCTACAAAGTAATTTTCGCGGAAGCCGTAAAAATAGACTGATGAGAAAAGCAGCGAAAGCCCGAGGTAGGCGAGTATTTTACGAAGGTCATATGGTACCGGATAGTAACGGTTGCCCAGATACCAGGAGATGATCATCATGCTTCCGTAGGCGACAATTGTGGCAATGGCCGATCCCATATAGCCGTCGCCCCCACTATTTTGGAACAGCGGAATGAGCGCAAAATTGAGCACCAGGGTGAGCACCGCACCCACGATAGAAATGTAGGCGCCCATACGGGTTCGGTCGGTGAGTTTGTACCAGACGGAAAGGTTGTTGTAAATACCCAGGAAAAAATTGGCCAGAATGATGAGCGGCACGACCTTCATGGCACCCCAGAATTCAGGGTTGGGCAGCATGAATTTTTTGATGATGTCGGCAAAGACGATAACACCCAAAAGAATGAGCGACCCAAAAATGACAAAGTATTTGGTAATGTTGGCGTAGGTTTGACGGGCGTTTTCATGGGACGCGTGCGAAAAGAAAAACGGTTCGATTCCCAATCGGAAGGCGGTGGCGTACAACACCATAAATAGACCCAGTTTGTAACAGGCTGAATAGGCGCCTACCTGGCTTTTGGCGACGTCGGCGGGAAGGAGTTTGTCGAGCAGGATTTTGTCGAAGTGTTCGTTGACGGCAAAGGCGATTCCGGCTACAAGGATGGGCATTCCGTAACTGATCATCCGGCCCCAGAGGTCGCGGTTGAACTCCCATTGCATCCGGAGATATCCGGGCAGGAAGAACGCCAGTGTGAGCAGGCTGGCCACCAGGTTAGACACGAAAATGTATCCTATCTTAAAATCCGGATCGTAAACGCCGTTCCAAAATTCGCTCTGCAAGGCAAGTTTTGGCAAAACCAGCAAAAAGAAAAGATTGAGCAAAAGGTTGACAAGCACGTTCCCGATTTTCACCGCCGAATAAACCATGGGGCGCTGATGGGCCCGCAGCTTGGCAAAAGGCACTACAACCAGCGCGTCCAGAACGAGAATCCAAATGGAATAGGTGAGGTATTCGGCTTGCAGATCGGCCGCCTGCGCCAGGGTGTTGCGGAAAAGCAATCCAAAAACCAAAAAAAGCAACGAGGTCCAAAGCAGCGAAATTGACGAAGTGGAAACCACCGACGATTTGCCAGGCTCAGTGTTGTAAAACCGGAAAAATGCAGTTTCCATCCCGTATGACAGGATCACATTAAAAAACATGATGTAGGAAAAGATGACCGTCACCTCGCCATAGGCCGCTCGGTCGAGTACGCCGGGCGACAGGTAAAGTGGCACAAGCAAAAAGCTGAAAACCCTTGGCAAAACCGTCGCCAGGCCGTAAATAGCGGTTTGTTTAAACAGACTTTTGTACACGTGTAAGGGTTTGGGCAAATGTAGCGATTAGTTTTTGATGGCGCTCAAAGTGTCGCGGGCTACCTAAGGTATAAAAACGAAAAAAGACGCCCGAGAGCGTCCTTTTCTTCAATCTGTTTTGGTATTATCCGTTAAGCGCTTCGGCTCCGCCCACGATCTCGAGGATTTCATTGGTAATGGCAGCCTGACGGGCTTTGTTGTAAGTAAGTTTAAGCTGATTGCGCAAAGCTGTCGCGTTATCAGTTGCCTTGTGCATGGCGGTCATACGCGCACCGTGCTCGGAGGCAAATGAATCGCGGATGGCTTTGTACAACTGCGTTTTGAGCATTTTTGGGATAAGCGTCAACACGATTTCCTCTTTTGAAGGCTCAAAAATGTAGTCGACCGATGCGTTGGCTTCAGCCTGGGCCGGAACCAGCGGTAGGAATTGCTCGGTGCGGATGATCTGCGTGGCTGCGTTTTTAAACTGGTTGTACACCAGAACAATTTTGTCATATTTGCCTTGGACAAACAGGGCCACGAGTTGATCTGAAACTTCGGCGACGTTGTCAAACGTGAGGTTGTCAAAAATGCCGTTGTTGTTCATCTGTACCTTATCGGTGCGCTTTAACGAGTCGTTTCCTTTTTTACCGATGGTGATGTAATGTACGTTTTTGCCGGCGTATACATTGTCGGTAAGGTTGCGAACTTCCTTGATGACGTTTGAGTTAAACGCCCCGGCAAGTCCGCGGTTTGATGTGATGGCCACCACCAGCACGTTCTTAACCTCGCGTTGGGTGGTGTATTCACCTCCTGTATCGGCGTCGAGTGTCGAAGACAGATTCCCGAGCAGTTCGGTGAGTTTTTCGGCATAAGGGCGCATCGCCGTAATGGCATCCTGCGCTTTTTTCAACTTGGCAGCCGAAACCATCTTCATCGCCGATGTGATCTGCATCGTCGACGATACCGAGGCTATACGGTTGCGGATTTCCTTTAAGTTTGCCATTGATAAATGGGTTAAAGGGTTCAGGGTTCAGGGTCCAGGAAAACAAACCTTGCTCCCTAAACCCTGCACCTTGTACCTTTAGTTATACTTTGCAGCTACTTCCTTGGCTACTTTCTCGATCACGTCGGTCAGCTCGTCCGAGAACTTACCAGCCTTAAGTGCGTCAAGAGTGTCGCGGTGTGAAGCGTTCATAAAGGCCAGGAAGTCTTTTTCAAACTCTTTTACCTTGTTTACAGGAACGTTGCGCAACAGGTTTTTAGATCCGGCGTAGATAATCGCAACCTGATCTTCAACCGTAAACGGATCGTTAAGACCTTGCTTAAGGATTTCTACGTTGCGACGACCTTTTTCAATAACGTTAAGCGTAGCCGCGTCAAGGTCAGATCCGAACTTGGCAAACGCCTCGAGTTCGCGGAACTGCGCCTGGTCGAGCTTAAGCGTACCGGCAACCTTTTTCATCGACTTGATCTGGGCGTTACCACCTACACGCGATACCGAGATACCTACGTTGATCGCAGGACGAACACCTGAGTTGAACAAGTCAGATTCCAGGAAGATCTGACCGTCAGTAATCGAAATTACGTTGGTTGGGATATAGGCTGATACGTCACCCGCCTGAGTTTCGATGATCGGAAGCGCCGTAAGCGATCCGCCACCTTTTACGATTGGCTTGAGTGAATCCGGCAAATCGTTCATGTTACGGGCGATGTCGTCGTTGTTGATTACCTTACAGGCACGCTCCAATAGACGGCTGTGCAGGTAGAATACGTCACCTGGATAAGCCTCACGTCCCGGTGGACGACGAAGCAAGAGCGACACCTCACGGTAAGCTACCGCTTGTTTTGACAAATCATCATATACGATAAGTGCAGGACGTCCTGTGTCGCGGAAGTACTCCCCGATTGCAGCACCGGCCATTGGCGCATATACCTGCATTGGCGCCGGGTCAGACGCGTTGGCAGCTACGATGATGGTGTAAGCCATGGCGCCTTTTTCTTCAAGCTTCTTGGCCAAAGCGGCAACAGTTGAAGCTTTTTGACCAACGGCCACGTAGATACAATATACCGGTTTTCCGGCGTCGTAGAATTCTTTCTGGTTGAGGATGGTATCGATACAAACCGTTGATTTACCGGTTTGACGGTCGCCAATTACAAGCTCGCGTTGACCACGACCTACAGGGATCATGGCATCAACCGCTTTGATTCCGGTTTGAAGCGGCTCGTTTACAGGCTGACGGAAAATTACACCGGGAGCTTTGCGCTCGAGTGGCATCTCATAAAGATCACCTCCGATTGGACCTTTGCCGTCGATTGGCTGACCCAAAGTGTTTACAACGCGACCCAACATTTGCTCACCAACTTTAAGTGATGCAATGCGCTGGGTACGCTTGGCAGTAGAGCCTTCCTTAACTTCAGTAGACGAACCAAGCAATACAACACCAACGTTATCTTCTTCGAGGTTCAGTACGATTCCCTGCATGCCGTTATCGAACTCCACCAATTCGCCATACTGAACGTTTGACAAACCGTATATGCGGGCGATACCGTCGCCTACCTGAAGTACTGTTCCTACTTCTTCCAGTGTAGCACCTGACTCGAATCCGGAAAGCTGCTTCTTCAAAATCGCTGAAATCTCAGCCGGCTTAATCTCTGCCATAATTTATAATTTGCTCGTTTTTGTAAAATTTTAATCGTTTATCGGCTTAGCCTGCAAACTCGCGTTTTAATGACTGCAGACGGCCCGCCACTGAGGCGTTGTATTGTTTGTCGCCCATGCGGATGACAAATCCTCCAATCAATGAAGGGTCAACCATATTTTTAATGACGACTTTCTTGTTTGTCAAAGTCAGGATTTGCGCCAGCACTTTGCTCTCCAACGCTGAATCCATCGGAACTGCAGTGGTCACCTGAGCAACCTCGACACCGTTCATCTCCTCAAACAACCGCTCGTACTGGACGGCGACGTTTTCAAGAATCTCGAAACGCTTGTTCTCGGCCAAAAGGCGGAAAAGTCCTTTGGTGATGTCGCTGGCCGATGCAAAAACCTCGGTCAACGCATTTTGCTTGGCTTCAGACGGAGTGGTCGGGCTGGTGACAAACGCCATCAGTTCGGCGCTGTCCTTTAGGGCCGACACAATGGCAAGCATATCGTTGTTCACCTCGGTAGCAACCCCTTTGGCGTGCGCCGTGTCAAGAATCGCCTTGGCGTAACGGATAGCAGCTCTGGACATATTAGTTCAGTTTTACGTCACCCAACATCTTCTCGATGAGTTTCTCCTGGGCGTCCTTGTTTGTCAATTCTTCTTTAAGCAGTTTCTCGGCAATCTCCAGTGACAGAGACGAAACCTGAGCTTTCATTTCAGCCATGGCAGCCTGCTTTTCACCTTCGATAGCGGCTTTGGCCTGCTCGATCATCTTTTGTCCAACGGCCTGAGCCTCGGCTTTAGAATCGGCGATGAGTTTTTCCTTCATCACCATAGCTTCCTTGAGCATGGCGTCGCGCTCCATACGGGCTTCCTGAAGAATTCGCTGGTTGTCGGCCTGAAGCGCCTGCATTTCGTTACGGGCGTTTTCCGCCGACAGCAATGCGCTGCGGATTCCTTCTTCGCGATCATTAACGGCAGTAAGGATTGGCCCCCACGCAAATTTGCGCAACAGGAAAATCAAACCGATAATAATCAGCGTATGCCAGAAGAACAATCCAAATTCAAATGAGTTGATTAACTTATCCATTGTGTTTTTTTATGCTTTTAGTTGATAAAAGGACAGTTGCAACCAACCGTTACAACTGTCTTTTTCTTTTACTTACGCAGCAAACAGAGCCGCGAAACCAATACCTTCGATCAGTGCAGCAGCGATGATCATGGCTCCCTGGATTTTTCCTGAAGCTTCAGGCTGACGGGCAATAGCGTCCATTGCTGAACCACCGATGCGACCGATACCAAGACCAGCGCCGATCACGATCAGACCTGCACCTACAATAGTTGGGATTTGCATAATAAATAGAGTTAAAAATTAAACGTTATATATTTTAGTGGTGGGCTTCCTCGTGGTGATGCTCTTCTACCGCGGCGCCAAAATATAGTGCCGACAGCATGGTGAAGATATAGGCCTGAAGGAAAGCAACCAAAATTTCAAGAATCGAAAGCGCAAAGGCAAGCCCGAACGAAAGCGAACTACCCAGCCAGCTCTTAAAGATAAACATCAGTCCGATGATGCTCATCAATACGATGTGTCCCGCCAAAATGTTGGCATAAAGACGGATCATCAATACAAATGGCTTGATGAAAACGCCAAGGATTTCGATTGGCGCCAAAATGATACGCATGATCTTGGGAATGCCCGGCATCCAGAAAATGTGTCCCCAGTAATCTTTCTTAGCGGTAAAGTTGGTGATCAGGAACGTCAAGACGGCCAATCCGAATGTAATCGAGATGTTGCCGGTAGCGTTGATTCCCAATGGCATCAAACCAAAAAGATTGAGGAACAAAATAAAGAAGAACACCGTGAGCAAAAAGCCCATGTATTTGCGGTAATGCTTTTCACCGATATTAGGACGGGCAATCTCGTCGCGCACAAACATGATCAGCGGCTCAAAAAAGCGACCGGCACCTGCAGCGATTCCGCCGTTTTTGGCGTAAGAACGCGCCAGCGAACGAAACAGCAAAAACATGATTAAGGCAACAGCCAACATGGCCACAACGCTCTTGGTGATAGAAAAATCAAGCGGACGCTCATTGCTCACAAAACCTTTGGCATCGTGATTCATGGTTCCGGCGGCATCTGTCTTATAAATTTTTCCGTCGTGGTGGTTAAGCGCGTAAAAGTTCCCTTTTGACTCAACAACAGTTTCACCGTGATGAAATGCCGAAGATGAAAACACGTGCAGGCCGTTATCCCACAAAATCACTGGCAGTGGAAACCCGTAGTACTTGCCGGTCTCAGGATCTGAAAACAGCGTAAAGTCATGAGAATCCAGAACGTGGTGTCCGATAAACTGCTTGATGTGCGATTTCACATCCTTTGGCTCATCGTGATTCCCGTGAGCCTCGGCGGCAGCATGGGCAACGTTTTCAGTAGTAGTGTGCGCGGGATGCGTTAGGGAGTCCTGTGCAGGATTTGCAAAAACAGGAACCGAAACAACCAGAATTGCAAGTGTAACAACGTGTTTTTTAAGGGAAAACAACATATAGTGAAATCTTGATTGTACTGCTTAAAAATTTGGTGCAAAGGTACACCTTTTATCAATAAACCAAATTGGAAAAATGTTTTTTTTGAGTCAATTGCAAATTAGGCAACTCATGCAAACCAAATACGAACTAACTGGCTGATTGACAACACGTCGATAACCCGTTTAAACCACCAATCCCAACCCGTAGAAAAGTCAGGATTTTTGGTTCAGCAATCGCATACAAGCCAGAGTTTCAAGCGTCAAAAAGACCAAAAAGACCACAAAGTAATTCATCTTTCCGGGGTTGGTCGACGCGGTTTCAGGCGAGAGCGCCGGATACAAAAATCCGTAAGCCACAAACATCTTGACAAAAGTCGCCGTCATAAATGCCTGTCCGGTGGCGTCGAGATTTCGGGCTCTTACCACCGTCAGTATCGCCACGATAATAACCGAACAAACCGTAAAAAAAGCGTAAATGGCTTCGAGGCTGTAATAAAATCCTGTGATTTTAGCGCCTAGGGAAGTAGAAACCGCGATCAACTTATGGATGCCATAACAGGTAAGTGCGCCAAGAATCACCCGCGCCAGCAACTTATAATCCAGTTGTTTCATTCGTCTTTTTTGCGGTTGATGTCCTGCACCTGGCGGTTGAGATTGTACATGGCGATAGCGACGCCCAAAAGTGTGAGAACTTTAATCCAGATGCGGTTGTGATCGGGATACTTCTCATCCAGCCATCCGCCCAGCCAGGCCGACAGATAGATGATGATTCCCATTTGGATAGGGATGTTCACCAGCACCAGCCATTTGTTAAACCGGCGTTTGGGCTCCTGACTGCTCACCTGAAAACTCTTTTGTAGCGGACCTCATCACACAGCTGGCGCTAAAATCAGCACCGGGTTCAACCGACAGTTTGCCGGTTACCACCTCGCCGTGGATAGACGCCTTTGATTTGACATTGAGCATCTCGGCCACCTGGATTTTGCCTTCAAACCGGCCTTCGATATCCACGTTTCGGCATGTTATATCGCCCACAACACTTCCAGACGGACCGATGACAAGTTTCCCTTCGGACTGAAAGTTCCCGGTCAGTTCACCGTCAAGGCGAAAGTCGGCTTTGGAGATAATATTTCCTCTAATAACTGTGCCTTCAACGATTCGGTTGGTTTTGCCCAATAAATCCGTATAAGGCTTGGTGCGTTTTTCAAACATCGTTATCGTTTTGGAGTTGGTGGCGGCCCGCCCAT
>CAZIBV010000042.1:0-21278 GCA_964537345.1 uncultured Flavobacterium sp.
GACGAACGTCAAATCCGCTTAAGGGAATACCGTTGGAAGGTCGGGAATCATCGAGCTGACCGCGGTAGACGAGTTTGTCCTGCGCGTCAAAAATGTAAAAATCAGGTGTGCAGGCGGCGTCAAAGGCTTTGGCGACTTCCTGTGTAGGGTCATACAGGTAAGGAAAGTCCATTTTGTTTTGAAAGGCAAATTCGGTCATGGCTTCCGGGCCGTCCTGCGGATAGGTTTCGGCATCGTTGCTCGAAATGGCCATCACCCCAATACCGTTCACGCGGTAATCGTTAACCACGCGCAACACTTCGTCCAGAACATGATGCACAAAAGGGCAGTGGTTGCACATAAAAATTACCAGCGTTCCCTTGCTTCCCTTGAGGTCTTCAAAAGAAAAATAGTTGTTGGAATTGGTATCTTTAAGCCTGAACTTAGGCGCCGGAGTTCCCAGCGGGAGCATATTGGACGGAGTGAGTGCCATAGGTTAAAATTATCTATAAATTTATTACAAATACTTTTATCGCAAAAGCCCAATGGAAATAACCTGGAATGATTTTGAAAAGGTTCAGATGCACGTCGGAACAATAATTGACGTGCGTCCATTTCCCGAAGCCAAAAAGCCCGCCTTTCAACTCCAGATAGACTTTGGCCCGGAAATAGGAATCAGAAAGTCGTCGGCACAGATTACGGCACTTTACACTCCGGAGCAGTTGATTGGCCGTCAGATTGTGGCCGTCATCAATTTCCCGAAAAAGCAAATCGGACCTTTTATGAGTGAATGCTTGGTCTTGGGAGCCCTTGATCCGCGGGGTGTGGTACTTCTGCATCCGGGAATCAGCGTTGGGAACGGTTCGCGTATTGCATAAAAAAAAACCGCGGTTGCGGCTTTTAAATATCGTCAAACTCGATGTTGGTAAAACTCTCAGGGAGTTTGCCGTTTTCTGACGGTTCAAATTCGCGTTTAAAATCCTTTTGATGGCGTTCCGAAATGACTTCCTCGCCTTTGTTGCGCAACACGTAATCGGTCATTTCATCCAGAATGTCGCGGAACGCTGCAAAATCCTCTTTGTACAGATAGATTTTGTGCTTTTTAAAGTGAAACGATCCGTCGTCTTCAGTAAATTTTTTGCTCTCGGTAATCGTGATGTAGTAATCGTCGGCTTTGGTGGCGCGGACATCAAAGAAGTAAGTCCGTCGGCCGGCGCGCAATACTTTTGAAAAGATTTCTTCCTTTTCCAGCATATCGTTTTCTCTCATAGAACAGCGTGAATTTACTTTCAAAATTGTAAAAAATTGGCAAAACAACCAAGCGTCAACCTAATTCTTTTTCTGAAATCTGCCGTTCGTACAAGGTTTTGTAGTAGCCTTCCTGGTTTATAAGTTGATTATGAGAACCTTGCTGAATGATGCGTCCGTCGTCGAGAATCAGGATCAGATCGGCGTGTCGTGCCGACGAAACCCGGTGTCCGACAATAATGGTAGTCCGTCCTTTGGCATACGTCTCCAGATTTTCCAAAATAGCCTCTTCCGTCTCAGTATCCACCGCCGAAAGTGAATCGTCCAAAAGCAGGATTTCCGGATCTTTGATAAGCGCCCGGGCAATCGAAACCCGCTGTTTTTGTCCGCCGGAAAGCGTAATGCCGCGCTCGCCCAAAAGCGTCTCGTAACCCTTGGCAAAATTGGCGATATTCTCATCGACAGCCGCCAGTCGGGCCGCGCGCATTACTTCGTCGAGCGTCGCATCTTCCTTGCCAAAACGAATATTGTTGGCTATGGTGTCAGAAAAGAGAAACGCGTCCTGAGGAACTGTGCCGATGGCATTGCGCAGGTCGTATAAGTTGAGTTCATTTATGGGTTTGCCGTCAATGCGGATCGTGCCTGAAGTCGTGTCGTACAATCGCGTCAGCAAGGAAAGAATGGTTGATTTTCCGGAGCCGGTTTTGCCCAGTATGGCGAGCGTTTGTCCGGATTGCAAGGTGAATGATACGTTTTTGAGCGCCTGAATCTGCGTATCGTCATAGGTAAAGCTGACTTGGTCAAATTCAATCTGGCCTTTTACCGGCGTCGGGTTTGGATTTTGGTTGACGATATCCGGCTCGATCTTCAGGAATTCGTTGATGCGTTTCTGAGAGGCTTCGGCTTCCTGTACCATCGACGAAACCCAGCCCAACGACGCCACCGGCCAGGTAAGCATGTTCACGTAAAGGATAAATTCGGCAATCGTACCGATGCTGTCGAGCCGTCCGTCCATATACATCCGTCCCCCCACATAAATCACCACCAGGTTGCTGATGCCGATAAGCGCAATCATCAGCGGCCCAAACAACGCCTGAACGCGCGCCAAACTCATGCTTTTCTCCTTGCTTTCCTGCGCGAGTCCGGCCATTTCAGCCTGTTGACGGTCCTCGAGTGAATAGGCTTTTATCACGCGGATGCCGGAAAAAACCTCTTGCGAAAAACTTGAAATCTTGGAAAGGTATTGCTGGAAAATCGTGCTCCGCCTGTTGATGGCCACGCTCAGTTTAAAGATGGCAAACGACAGCAGCGGCAACGGCAAAAGCGTGTATAGCGTAAGTCGCGGTGATATCGTGTACATATAGACAATGACAATCGCAAAGCGGATAAAGGTGTTGATCGAGTACATCACTGCCGGACCAACATACATCCGTACTTTGCCCACGTCCTCACTGATGCGGTTCATCAGGTCGCCGGTGCGGTTTTGCTTGTAAAAGTTTTGCGAAAGCCTTTCGTACTGGGCAAATACTTCGTTTTTGAGGTCAAATTCCACGTGGCGCGACATCACGATCAGGGTTTGACGCATGATAAACGTCAAAAGGCCGGCCACCAGCGTAGCCCCGATAATTTTGAGAATGTGGATCAGCAAGAGTTCGCGGGCTACCTCCGGACTGACGTTTCCGTTTTTGAAATCGGCGATGAGGTTGATGGATTCGCTGACCAGTCGGGGCGTGACCAAGCTAAAAAACTGAGCGACGATGGTGGCCACAATACCCAGTAAAAAGTGGTATTTGTATTTGACGAAATATTTGTTCAAATATTGAAGTTCCTTCATGACTTTGCCTTTCGGGCTGTAACTTTTTGTGAAAACATGTTAAAAAGCGCAAAAGAATGCTTTTTTATATTTTCAGTGAATTTGAATTTTCTGTTAGTGATTTGCTAATTTAAACGGATTTACCGACGCCATTTTGAATAAAATCATAAATTTGCCGAGTCTTATTGAAAAAGACTTAATTTAATACATTTTTTATGACTACAGAATTCACTACTGCCAAGGAACTGCACAGATTGGATCCGGTGTTCGGTCAGGCATCGTTTGACAACCACGAACAGATTGTCTTTTGCCATGACAAAGATACTGGATTGAAAGCAATAATCGGGATCCATAACACAGTTTTGGGACCTGCACTGGGCGGTACGCGAATGTGGAAATATACCAATGAGTGGGAAGCGTTGAATGATGTATTGCGCCTTTCGCGCGGGATGACCTACAAGTCAGCCATTTCCGGACTGGACCTGGGTGGCGGAAAAGCGGTTATCATCGGCGATTCAAAAGTTGACAAAACCCCGGAGATGATGATCAAATTTGGTCAATTTGTCAACTCGCTCAGCGGTAAGTACATCACAGCCGAGGACGTTGGGACAACCACACCTGATATGGATCTTATCCGTCAGCACACGCCTTATGTAACAGGAATTTCTGAAAGCATCGGCGGATCAGGCAACCCATCGCCCGTAACAGCTTACGGAGTTTATATGGGGATGAAGGCATCGGCCATGTACAAGTTTGGATCAGACAAACTGGAAGGCAAGAAAATCCTGGTACAAGGTATCGGTCACGTAGGTGAAACCCTTGTGGATTTCCTGACCAAGGAAGGTGCCATCGTTACCATTGCCGACATCAACCAGGCCCGTCTGGAAGAAGTGGCTGCCAAATACGGCGCTACCATCTACCAGGGTGACGATTTGTACAGCGCCGACGTAGACATTTACGCGCCTTGTGCACTGGGAGCTACCATCAACGACGATACCATCTACCGACTCAAAGCCAAGGTAATTGCCGGAGCCGCCAACAACCAATTGGCCAATGAAACCGTTCACGGACAAATCCTGATGGACAAAGGTATTTTGTACGCGCCTGACTTTTTGATCAACGCCGGTGGCATCATCAATGTTTACGGTGAAATTGTACACTACGGAAAAGAAGAAGCGATGAAGCGCACCGAGAACATTTACAACACCACACTGGAAATTTTCGGTCTGGCGGAGTCTCGCAACATCACTACGCATCAGGCAGCTATGACGCTGGCGCAAAACCGCATCGATGAGCGCAAAAAACAGCAGTCGTAACTAACCAAATAATTCCTAAATTTGCAGGGCGAAAGGATTTCTTTCGCCCTTACTTTTAAAAGTTCTTACGTGTTAAACAGGCGACATATCCGCGTTAAAGTGATGCAATCGATTTACGCGATGCATCAAAATGGTTCGGAGACGATGGACAAGCAGGAAAAGTTCTTGCTGTTCAGCATAGAAAACGTGCTGGATTTATACCTGATCATGCTATCGGCATTGGTCGAAATCCGCAAAAAGGAAGATCAGTTCCTGGAAATTTCGTCAAAAAAGCACCTGGCAACTCCCGAGGAGCGCAATCCCAACCGAAAATTTGTCGACAACGCAGTCCTTAGGATGCTCGAATCGCATCCAGGGCTCGAGGCTGCGCTTGCTGAAAGGCGGATCGACAATTGGAAAAAGAACGACGATTACATCCTGATTTTGCTGTCGGCCATCAAGCAGAGCGACGTTTTTGAGCGTTATATGGCTGATGAGACGCGCGGATTTACCCACGACCGGGATTTTATCGTAAAGCTTTTTACCGACCTGATCGCGCCAAACGACAAACTTTATGATTATCTGGAGGATTATCGCCTGACTTGCGTCGATGATATTCCCGTAGTCAACACGCAAATTGCCCGACAGTTGCGCGCTTTGGAGAGCAGTTCCAGCCGTTTTGACATTCCGCGCCTTTACAAGGATGAGGAAGACCGGGACTTTGCGGTTGCGCTTTTCCGGAAGACGTTGCTCAACGAACAGGAACTGGCCCGCGAATACACTGATAAAACGCCCAATTGGGACACTGAGCGCATTGCCGAGGTGGATACCATCATCCTCAAAATGGCCATTTGCGAATTCCTGAAATTCCCGTCGATTCCCGTCAAGGTTACCATCAACGAGTATCTGGAAATCGCCAAGGAATATTCGACACCCAAAAGCAGTATTTTTATCAACGGTATCCTGGACAATCTGGTCAAGGATTTACGCGAGACCAATCGATTGAACAAAGCCGGACGAGGCCTTTTATAAGATGAAAAGACTATTTGCGATAGCTGTTTTTATGCTGATGCTGGGCTGCCAATCCAAAAAGGAAGAGGCCAAGCCGGAGCCTGAATTCACGGGTCCGTTTGCCGAGATGACTTTTGAAGAGGAAACCTATGATTTTGGAAAAGTAATCGTAGGCGGAAAATTATCGCACACCTTTAAGTTTACCAATACGGGCGAGGTCGATTTGTTGATTACGAAAGCCAAGGGAAATTGCGGTTGCACCGTAGCCGATTACCCTAAAAATGCCATCAAACCTGGACAGGGCGGCGAAATCAGCGTTACCTTTGACACCTCGGGGCGGATGGGCACCCACAAAAAAAGCGTGTTTATCACGGCAAACATAGAAAAGAAAACCAAGCGTATTTATATCAAGGCCAATGTTAGGCCGCGCAATGAAGCCGCTACAATCAATAAACAATAATTATTTAACCATGGGAGAATTACAAGGAATGTTACCCTTTTTGCTGATTTTCGTCGTCATGTACTTTTTCATGATCCGCCCGCAGCAAAAGAAAATGAAACAGGAAAGAAAGTTTGAAAGCGAACTCAAAGTTGGCGATAAAATCATCACCAAGAGCGGAATTCACGGACGCGTAGCCGAAGTTGCCGAGGCGACCGTAGTGGTCGAGACGATGGCCGGAAAACTCAAAATGGAGCGTTCAGCCATTTCGATGGAACTCAGCGCCAAGCTAAACCAGCAGTCAGAGGTAAAGTAAAATCTATTGAATAATAAAAAAGCCGCAGAATTTTACTCTGCGGTTTTTTTTATTTGTACTGATCGTTGAGCCCCACGCCCGCCAGAATAAGCGGTTCTATTTTGTCCAGTCGGGAAAGTTGGGTGGCCTCGCGTTTGGCGCCCGAAATAAAATCGGCGTAATCGCGCTGACGACCCGGCGTTAGATTGTAAAAGGCCTCGTAAAGTTGTGGATTATCGTTGAGCCTCGATTGCAATGCCGGCGGGATGACAAGTTCCTTTTTAACCGGTTTGTGCGATAATCCCGCTTCTTCATTGGCGATTGCCTCACGCACATAGGCCAGAATAGTTTTTTCGTGTGACCGGATCTGCTCAAGATTTTCAAACCGCCATTGACGCAGCGCCTTTGTCTTTTCGTCCTGCGCGTTATACAAAACATTGGCGGGATCCTTTAGAAAAACTCCGTTGTAAAACCACAGCGTCACAAATTGCTTGAATCCAGCAATTCCCACCAGGTTTTTCCCTGCCAGGGTGTAAACGGGAACTCCCCATTTTACCGTTTCAACCAGCGGCGTTTGCGCCATGACCGATTTAAGAAAATCGGTTTCCTGAGCCCAATCCGGGGTTTTGTCGCGCATTTTTCCCATTATTTTTTTGACTTTGCGGTATAAACGTTTGCGGTAATTTCGGCGATGCGGACAATGACCTGAACCGCTTTTTCCATACTCTCGACCGGAACGTATTCATACTTGCCGTGAAAGTTGTGTCCGCCGGCAAAAATGTTGGGACAGGGAAGGCCTTTGTAAGAGAGTTGACAGCCATCGGTTCCGCCGCGGATGGGTTTGATGATGGGTTTGATCCCGAGTGATTTCATCGCTTTTTCGGCAATGTCCACCACGTGCATCACCGGCGTGACCTTTTCCTTCATGTTGTAGTATTGGTCATGGATGTCAGCTCGGGCAATGTCACCGCCAAATTGTTTCTGGTATTTTTTGTTGATTTTTTTCACGATTGATTCGACCAGCTTTTTGCGTGCGGCGAACTTTGGTTTGCTGTGGTCGCGAATGATGAGTTCCACCACCGATTCCTCAATGCCGCCGGTAAGTCCGGTGACGTGAAAAAAGCCTTCGTAATCCTGGGTTTCCTGCGGAGTTTCGCCTTGCGGCAGCGCGTTGAGGAATTCCTGGACAATCAGCATGGAATTGATCATTTTCCCTTTGGCATAACCCGGATGGACGCTTTTGCCTAAAAAGGTGATTTTGGCTCCGGCCGCGTTAAAATTCTCGTATTCCAACTCGCCAATCTGGCTGCCGTCCATCGTATAGGCCCATTCCGCGCCAAACTTTTCCACGTCAAATTTGTGGGCTCCGCGCCCTATTTCCTCGTCGGGCGTAAAACCTACGCGGATGTTGCCGTGTTTGATATCGGGATGCTGGATCATGTATTCCATGGCGGTGACAATCTCGGTGATGCCGGCTTTGTCATCGGCGCCCAAAAGCGTTGTGCCGTCGGTGGTGATGAGCGTCTGTCCGCGGTACTGCAGCAAATCCTTGAAATATTTTGGCGATAGGATGATGTTCTTTTCCGCATTCAACAGGATTTCCCCGCCGTTGTAGTCCGGGATAATCTGCGGTTTGACGTCTTTTCCGGTAAAATCAGGCGTTGTATCGTAATGCGCGATAAACCCGATAGTGGGCACCTTATGGCTAACATTTGACGGCAGGGTCGCCATCACATAGCCGTTTTTGTCGATGGTTACATCGGCCATGCCAATTTTCTTGAGCTCTTTGACCAGCATGTTGGCCAAAACCAGCTGCTTGCTCGTGCTGGGTGTTGTGGGCGAATTCGGATCAGATTCAGTATCTACCGTGACATAGCTGATAAAGCGGTCGATGATGTGCTGCATTACAATGAACAATTAACGATTAAGGAACAATTAAAAAAGGTTATTACTTTTTAAAGATGAAATACACGGCAAGGATCAGAAACACAAAGCCGATAATGTGGTTGAGCCGCAGGGTTTCGCCTTTAAAAAACAACAGGGTAAAGGCTGAAAACACCACAAGCGTGATTACTTCCTGCAAAACCTTGAGTTGCCACAGGTTAAACGGGCCGCCGTTGCCTTCAAAACCTATACGGTTGGCCGGCACCTGCATGAGGTATTCAAAAAACGCGATTCCCCAACTGATGACAATGATGCTGAACAATCCCAGCTTGCTGAACCACGACCATTCCTTGAACTTCAGGTGACCGTACCAGGCCAGCGTCATGAAGATGTTGGAAAGCGTTAAAAGCCCGATGGTATAAAGTGCTTTCACTAAAAAAACTTTGCCGAAAGATACACTATTTGCGTATTTTTGACAAACTGCAACCTGATGTACAAACAACTCATCCGTCCGGTATTATTTTGGTTCGATCCGGAAGACGTCCACCACTTTACCTTTTCGCTTTTGCGCTTTCTCAACCGTATTCCGGGCGTGTCGGCGTTGTTCAAAAAGTTGTATTGCGTTAACGACCCAAGGCTTGAGCGAGAGGTGTTCGGACTTAAATTCAAGAATCCGGTAGGACTGGCGGCGGGTTTTGACAAAGATGCCAAGGCGTATCAGGAACTGTCGGCGCTTGGTTTCGGGTTTATCGAAATCGGGACGCTTACGCCCAAACCGCAGCCGGGCAATCCGCGCAAAAGACTTTTCAGGCTAAAGAAAGATCAGGCCATCATCAACCGAATGGGATTTAACAACGGTGGCGTAGATGCTGCCGTCGAAAGGCTCAAACGCAATCGCGGCGTGCTTATCGGCGGAAACATCGGCAAGAACAAAGACACGTCCAATGAGGATGCCGCGTCGGATTATGAAAAATGCTTTGATGCGCTTTTTGATCACGTCGATTATTTTGTGGTCAACGTCTCATCGCCCAATACGCCAAACCTGCGCGCGCTTCAGGACAAGGAGCCGCTTACCCGATTGCTGTCGGCCCTGCAAACCAAAAATTCACATCGGGAACACCACAAGCCCATTCTGCTGAAAATCGCGCCCGACCTTACCAACGATCAACTGCTCGACATCATTGAAATTGTCAGGGAAACCCGCATTGCCGGCGTTATCGCAACCAATACTACATTGTCGCGCGAAGGTCTGAAATCAGAACAAAAAAGCGAGATGGGCGGACTGTCTGGCAAGCCGCTTACCAACAGATCGACCGAGGTTATCAGGTTTTTGTATGAGAATAGTGGCGGCGCCTTTCCCATCATTGGCGTGGGCGGAATCCATTCGGCCGATGACGCGATCGAAAAATTGCGGGCGGGAGCCAGCCTGGTGCAGCTTTACACCGGATTTATCTATGAAGGTCCGGCGCTTGTCCGCGATATCAACCGGGCTATTTTGCGCGAGGGATTGTAATCAGTGAAATTCGCCAAAGAGTTTGAGCGCTTCGTTATAGGCGCTTTCAAAACTCAGCGGATTGGTTTGCGTGTCGGCTTTTTGCGTCGTAAAATAGGAGAGAAGCTTCTCGGTTGGCATGTTGCCGGTCAGGTCGTCCTTGGCCATCGGACAGCCGCCAAATCCCTGAATCGCACCGTCAAACCGATTGCATCCGGCTTTGTAGGCAGCGTCAACTTTTTCAAACCATTTGTCGGGCGTGGTGTGCAGATGCGCCCCGAATTCAACTTCAGGATATTTCGGGATCAGATTGGAATAAAGATAGGTGATGACCTCGGGCGTCGAACTGCCGATCGTATCTGACAGCGACAGGATTTTAACGCCCATGCCGGCCAGTTTCTCAGTCCATTCGCCCACGATTTCAACATTCCACGGATCGCCGTAAGGATTTCCGAATCCCATCGACAGATACGCCACGGTTTCCTTGTTCGCCTTGTCTGCAATTTCAAGGATTTCCTGAAGTGTGACCAATGATTCGGCAATGGTTTTATGGGTGTTGCGCATCTGAAAGTTCTCGGAGATCGAAAACGGAAATCCCAGATAACGTATTTCACTGTGTTGAGCGGCCGATATGGCGCCCTGCGTATTGGCAATGATCGCCAGTAATTTACTGGTCGTAGCCGACAAATCCAGCGCGGCAAGCACCTGTGCCGTATCCTGCATTTGCGGAATGGCCTTGGGCGATACGAAGCTGCCAAAATCAATGGTGTCAAACCCAACGCGCAACAGCGATTGTATGTAGGCTACTTTTCGCTCGGTCGGGATAAAGGGCTTGATACCCTGCATGGCGTCGCGCGGACATTCGATGATTTTGACTGTAGTCATAGGCGCTCAAAGATAAAAGTAAACTTTGAGAGTAACAGAATGAGCGATACATTTTTTAAACTGTCGACCGATAAAATCACTATATTTGCATGCAATTTAACTACAACCACAAATTGCACATGAACGCACACTCATCCCGAATCGTAGGCGAGGGACTTACCTACGACGACGTGCTCCTGGTTCCCAGCTATTCTGAAGTTTTACCGCGCGAAGTCTCGATCAAATCGCGGTTTTCCAAAAACATCACGCTTAATGTTCCCATCGTCTCTGCGGCCATGGACACCGTAACCGAAAGTTCTATGGCGATTGCGATGGCTCAGGAAGGCGGCATTGGCGTTTTGCACAAAAACATGACGATTGAAAACCAGGCGGCCAAAGTTCGCAAGGTTAAGCGCGCCGAATCAGGGATGATCATCGATCCGGTGACACTCCCGCTTACGTCGACGGTAGCCGATGCAAAAAGCGCCATGAAGGAATTTGGCATCGGAGGCATCCCGATTGTCGACGAAAACCGAAAACTCAAAGGAATTGTAACCAATCGCGACCTCCGTTTTGAAAAGAACGGCAGCCGCCCCATTGTCGAGGTGATGACCGCTGCCAATCTGGTAACCGTTGCGGAGGGCACCTCTCTGGAAGACGCCGAAGTGATCTTACAAGGACATAAAATTGAAAAGCTGCCGGTTGTCAACCCTGACAATACCTTGGTAGGATTGATTACATTCCGGGACATCACCAAACATTCGCAAAAACCCATCGCCAACAAAGATTCACTTGGACGTCTCAGGGTTGCTGCAGCCATTGGCGTTACGGGTGATGCCCTGCAACGCGCCGCCGCCCTGGTCAACGCCGGAGTGGATGCCATCGTGATTGACACGGCTCACGGACATACGCGCGGGGTGATCGAAGTTTTAAAACAAGTCAAGGCCAATTTTCCGTCAATCGACGTGGTGGTCGGAAATATTGCTACAGCCGAGGCCGCTCGCTATCTTGTTGAGAATGGTGCCGACGGCGTCAAGGTTGGCATCGGGCCGGGATCGATCTGTACGACTCGGGTTGTGGCCGGTGTTGGATTTCCGCAATTTTCGGCCGTGCTGGAAGTAGCTGCGGCCATCAAAGGTTCGGGAATTCCCGTTATTGCTGACGGTGGAATCCGCTACACAGGTGATATTGGAAAGGCGATTGCAGCCGGGGCTGATTCAGTAATGCTGGGCTCACTTTTGGCCGGTACCATGGAATCGCCCGGTGAAACCATCATTTTTGAAGGCCGGAAATTTAAATCGTACCGCGGGATGGGATCGGTCGAAGCCATGAAAGAAGGTTCAAAAGACCGCTATTTTCAAGATGTTGAGGACGATGTCAAGAAACTTGTTCCCGAGGGAATCGTTGGCCGCGTGCCGTACAAAGGTGAACTCAATGAGAGCATGCAGCAGTTTATCGGCGGACTTCGCGCCGGAATGGGCTACTGCGGAGCCAAAGATATTCCAACGCTTCAGGAAACGGCAAAATTTGTCCGGATCACGTCAAGCGGAATAGCGGAAAGTCATCCGCATAATGTGACGATAACGAAGGAAGCGCCTAATTACTCGAGATGATTAACATTTAACAGTTAACGATTAACAATTGGTCCTGGGTAAAGAAGAACGAGTTGCGTTTCAACCGGCGGCCGTAGGATGAATTGTCAATTCGATTGAAAGTCTGAGCGAAGAACTTCTGAATATCTAATTGTACATTGTTAATTATACATTGTTAATTGTACATTCAAACGCCCGGATCTACGCTGATCTGACTCTGATTGATTAATCGCTTTTCACCGACAATCCACAAAATGTCGCCGCGCTGGAGCACTTCATTTGATTCAGGGTTGAGTTTGCGATGACCGCCGCGTTCCAGGCCAACGATCAGGCCGTGTGTTTTTTCGCGAATCTGGCTTTGACGGATGTCTTTCCCGATATAGGCAGGATTGAGCACCTCGACAGGTTTCATGATTATTTCTTCCTCGGTATTTTCCGGGCGCACTTCAAATTCGTGTTTGTCAAGGTATTGACGGAACGCTTCCAGTTGTTCCTCGGTTCCAATCGCGCAGACTTCATCACCCGGGAAGAGGCGTTCGTTTCGTCCGGGAATCCTGATGGTAACTTCGCCCCGGCGGATAAAGGCGATGTTGATGCCTATTTCTTCACGAAGTTGAAGATCCTGCAAGGACTTTCCGGCAATGTTTGATTCCTTGGCGATATTAAAAAACGCCATGTGCTCGTCCCAGGGAATAAGATCGCTTCGGGTACGCTTGGTTTTGGCCAATTCGCGATCGTTGAAATTTTTAAGGAAGTGGTTTTCGATCCTGTGGTATTGTGCGTTGAGTTTTTTGGGAAACAGCAGGTAAAGCAGCAACGCAATCGCCAGTGCAATAGCAGCAACGCCCGACGAAAAGAAAAGGTTCATCAATAGCCCGAGGTAGGCAATCGCAAGGAGGAACCTGAACAAAATCAACATCAGGATGGGCCCGCGATAGCGTCTTTCCGACAAAAGTTGCTGTACTTCTTTGGTGGCCACCCGACGCAACGAAAGTGCCCACAAAAACGGAGATAAAAGCGCAAAGGTTGCCAAAGCCGCTATTACGTTTCCAAACGGCGAACCTTCAGCCAATGGCAAAAGGTATTTGGCGGCCAATAGCATTCCGGCAACAATAATCACCGAGTTGATGACAATCTGTATCAACGAAGCCCGAAGTACAATTTGCCACGTTGACGCTGATCTGATGGCTTGGGCGTTGGCGCTGTACCTTTCAATTCGCTTGACCCATCGGCGCGGGAGGTTTTTTGACAGCCAGTCGGCAAACGGCGTCGACGCTTTAATCATAAACGGTGTCGTGAAGGTGGTTACTGCCGATACTGCCACGACAATGGGGTAAAGAAATTTACTGGTCACCCCTAAATTCATTCCCAAAGTTGCAATGATAAAAGAAAATTCGCCAATTTGAGAGAGGCTCATTCCGGTCTGTACCGACTGTTTAAGCGGCTGACCGGAAAGCAAGGCTCCAAATGTCGAACTTAACGATTGCCCCAATATGGTGACCACCACTAAAACGACCACGGGAACCCAATGCGTGATGAGGGAATCGATATTGATCAGCATGCCAACCGATACGAAGAATATGGCGCCAAAGAGATCTTTAACCGGCTTCATTAGGTGTTCGATATGCTCTGCCTGAGTGGTTTCGGCAATGATTGATCCCATTATAAAGGCACCAAGAGCGGGTGAAAAGCCTACATTTGCGGCCAAAATCACCATCATCAAACATAGCGCAATTGAAAGAATCAAAAGCACTTCATCTGTCATGAGCTTTTTTGCTTTTTTAAGGAGCGTAGGGATAAAGAAAATTCCTCCTACAAACCAAAGCGTCAAAAAGAAAGCGAGTTTCATCACCGAGAGTACCAATTCGGTACCGGAGAATTGCTGACTAACGGCAATCGTCGACACCAGGACCATCATTAAAATAGCGATAATGTCCTGTACAATCAGTGAGCCCAATACGTTCCCTACAAATTTCTGCGCTTTGACCCCAAGTTCTTCAAACGATTTTAAAATGATGGTGGTTGATGATATGGATAAAATGACACCCAGGAACACACAATCCATAAATTCCCAGCCCATAAAACGGCCTGCCAGAAATCCCGTGACCACCATAAATCCAATCTGCGTCATAGCGGTAATTGATGCAGTACCGCCCACCTTCATCAGTTTCTTGAAGCTAAATTCCAGACCAAGGCTAAAGAGCAGGAAAATTACCCCGATCTCTGCCCAGACCTTTATGCTGGTTTCATCTTTTACCGACGGAAAAAAATCAAAGTTACTTCCCGCAAGAAAGCCGGCAATGAGGTATCCCAAAACCAGCGGTTGGCGGATTTTTTTAAAAAGTATAACCGCAATGGCCGCGGTGGCCAGGATAAGTCCCAGATCAGTGATCAGTGGATAAAGGTGGTGGCTGGCTTCGGCGGCTGCGACGGGCATGGTTTGGCGTTTACGTTATTGGCTAAATATAATAAAATTCAAAAAATCCTCAGGGACTGATTCCCAAATAATTGGATGGTGTTATAGCCGACAATTCCTTTTTGATCGAACTGTCAACCTCAAGCGTTTCAATAAAACCGGCGATGGCTTTTTGATCAATTGCGGCATTGGTACGCGTCAATGATTTGAGCGCCTCGTACGGGTTTGGATAGCCTTCGCGGCGAAGGATGGTCTGAATGGCTTCGGCCACGACGGCCCAATTGTTTTCAAGGTCGGCGGCCAGGCGCGCTTCGTTGAGCAAAAGCTTGTCAAGGCCCTTAAGTGTTCCTTCCAGTCCGATCATCACGTGACCCAGCGGAACACCAATATTTCGCAATACGGTGCTGTCGGTCAGGTCGCGCTGCAAACGGGAAACGGGCAATTTGGCCGCCAGGTGTTCCAGCAATGCATTGGCTATCCCGAGGTTTCCTTCCGAATTTTCAAAGTCGATGGGATTCACCTTGTGTGGCATGGCCGACGAGCCGATTTCGCCTTCCTTGATTTTTTGCTTGAAATAGTCCATCGACACATACGTCCACATATCGCGGTCCAGATCGATTAAAATCGTGTTGATGCGTTTCAGGGCATCGCAAAACGCCGCAAAGTGATCGTAATGTTCAATCTGCGTAGTAGGGAAGGAGTGATGCAGGCCCAGCGTCTGCTCGACAAACTGGTTGGCAAACTTTCGCCAGTCGACCTCGGGATATGCAACGTGGTGCGCGTTAAAATTTCCGGTAGCGCCTCCAAACTTGGCCGCAAACGGAATGTTGAACAAAAGTCGCATCTGTTCTTCAAGCCGCTCGACAAAAACGCCCACTTCCTTGCCCAGCCGCGTGGGCGAAGCCGGTTGTCCGTGGGTGCGCGCCAGCATCGGGACATTGGCCCACTCCATGCTCAGGTCTTTCAGTTTTTGGATAACCAGCACCAATCCCGGCAGGTATACCTTTTCAAAGGCGTGTCGGGTTGACAGCGGAATGGCCGTATTGTTGATGTCCTGCGAGGTGAGTCCAAAGTGGATAAACTCCTTGTAGGGCGAAAGTCCCAGGCGGTCAAAAGCCTGTTTGATAAAGTATTCCACCGCCTTGACATCGTGGTTGGTGGTTTTTTCAATATCCTTGATGGCGATGGCATCCGCCTGATTGAATTCCAGGTAGATTTTGCGCAAATCGTCAAACGCATGCACGGGCACCGCCTTGAGTTGGGGCAACGGAAGTTCACAAAGCGCGATAAAATATTCCACCTCGACCCACAGCCTGTAGCGGATGAGGGCAAATTCAGAAAAGTAATCGGCGAGCGCCGCAGTTTTTGAGCGGTAACGCCCATCGATAGGCGATATGGCGGTGAGTTGTGAAAGCTCCATGTTGCGTGTTTATGAGGAATGCAAATATAGCGTTTCAGGCCCATTTTTGAAAGCGCAAACCGCCCCTGATTCACATTTCCCGCAACATTTTCAGTACTTTTTCCATGCCGGAAGAAGCCGGTTCGGCAATAACGGTTATCGGGTTGGGCAAGCCGTGCAACGGAGCGGGATTAGGATCGACGTAAATCACAGGAACGTGAGGTTGGGTGTACGCCACAAGTCCGGCGGCGGGATAAACCTGAAGCGAGGTTCCCACCACGAGGAACACATCGGCTTTTTCCGTCAAAACGGCGGCGTCATACAAAAGCGGAACGTCCTCGCCAAACCAAACAATGTGCGGCCGCAGCTGATGGCCTTTTGGATCTTTGTGTTCAGCCAACAGATCACCTTCCCAATCCAGGACATAATGGTGATCGCGTGTGCTGCGAACCTTGAGCAACTCGCCGTGCAGGTGCAGAACGTTTTTGCTTCCGGCGCGCTCGTGCAGGTTGTCGACGTTTTGCGTGATGATGTGAACCTCAAAATCAGCGTCAAGTTCTGCCAGGATTTGGTGGCCGCGGTTTGGACTAACCTGGTGCAATTGGCGTCTTCGCTGGTTGTAAAAGTCCAGTACCAATTCCGGATTTTTTTGCCAGCCTTGCGGCGATGCGACTTCCATCACGTCGTGTCCTTCCCACAACCCGCCGGCGTCGCGAAAGGTTTTGATGCCGCTCTCGGCTGATATTCCGGCGCCTGTGAGGGCTACTACTGTGTGCATGAGGATTTTAATTTTTAGATTCGTTGAAGTGTAGCGACCACTGGTGCGCATAGGTAGCCTTTGGATTATCTGTCATCTTATATGATTTGTTGTTAAGAGTAATTGAGTTTTTGAAATTAGCTCATTCAACTTGAGAACAGTTTCGTTATTGTTCTCCAAAAGCGATTTATGAATATTATAAGTATAAAATTCACCATTCCCTATGGTTAATCTATCGTCTTTTTCCTGCCACTCCGGAATACCAGAAATATCAAGTAGATTTCCAATACTTTTTACTCTATGATGTAAAGAAAACGTCCATTGTCTGGAGGACGACGAATACTTTAAATCAATGGCAAAACCTTGGTTTCCGCTGGTTTTTAAATCAATTTTGGCGTTTGTTGCATTCCAATCAAAATCGAGTACACAGCAGCTATTCTCATAAATCCACATTTCCTTAAAACTGCTTTGTAGCAGCGCATATTGTATTTCACGAGAAAGCGTTGGTGAATAATTGGTTTTTTCGAGCAAGACAATTTGGTGCTCGTCCCGGAATAGAATCTTTTTCTGGGTGCAATATTTTAACAAATCAAAAACTTTGATAAAAGCGTTTCGCCACCCCGTTGGATTTAGATCTCTTTGGGCATCTTCCAATAACGCATTTAAATCAGATTTTCCGTTGTTTTTAATCCAGATTAGTAATTCTACAAAATCACGTTTTACAAGAGTCTCTTTCCACTCTCTAAATACATCCCCCGTACCGTTTCCAATGAATGAATATTTTTGAAGACCATTCCCAGTTCCCGACTCAATCAAGTAATCAAACTTACAGAGAATAAGTCTTCTCAATTTATCGGTCGTTCTATTGGCAAAAATCAAATTCCGGATTATAGCGTGGTACTCGGCAAAGATGAATTTAGAATCCCTATCAGGGTTGACAGATTTCTCTGTCTCGAGACATTTCCAAATAACTGAAATATCACCCATCAAAAACTTACTGAACTCTTCATCTAGTGTAATGTCCCAGATTAAAGTTTCCCATTCTGAACGATTGTCCTTGTTTTTAAAAAGCTCTAGTTTGTACTTTTCGGCATCTGTCAAGATTGTTTTGGTAACACCAGGTTGTTCAAGGATACATGTAATATCTTTTTGATCCCCGCGCAAGTTTCTGACAATTTCTAAGGCATCGAGTGTTGCTGTGTCAGGATTTTTGGATACCGCTTCAAAATAAGTGATGTTCTTGAAAAACATGGCCAATCTTTCGACTGCTTCAGTCTGCTCTTCTGACGTTTCCCATTCATTTTCCGATAGATAGTATAGTATAGGCAAAAGGACTACATAGTCCAACATCCCGATCCCGTTGCCCAGCCATTTCTCTTGAATAGGTATGTATTTGCGCTTGCATCCGTATAGCAGCCTGAGCGCATCAAAGAGTTTTCTTAAAAAATTAAAATGCAGGTGTTTAATCTGATATTTGAAAATTTCGTCCTTTTGTCGTCTCTTTAATTCGCCATTAAAGGAATCTCTGATATAGCTCTCTTTCAGTTGCTTATTGGTAAAGCCCTTTGTTGAGTCGACAAAGTTAACGACGTCATTATTTTCATGAAGAGCGAGGTGAATAATGGTAGCCCATTTGAGAAACTCTTCAAAACCCTTGTCTGCATTCTCATTACTCCCACGATGCCACCAAAAAAAGTTCTGCCATTTTTCCCACTCACATCCAAGGCGGATCTTCTCATCAGGATTGGTGACTTTTTGCATAAGTTCCGCCCGGACCATTTCCTGATGCGACAGTTGTTCTCCACGACTATTCATGTAAATGTATAGTTGCTCCCCTTGCTCGCTCAGGTGCGTATCAAAGTAATTCACTTCTACAAAATTCTCGAGATAGTCCAGGAATCCGTTTTTATCCGATATCGACGCTATTTGTTTATCAATGAATTCAAAATTCTTGATTAAATGCCTGATTGTGATGTCTTTTAAATACTCTTTGCTATAAAACTGCTCTGCATCTTTAAAGTTTTTCCCTTCCAGAACATTTGAAATCAGTAGTAACAAAAAGTCGTGCGACTGCTCTCTCACTTTGTAATCAACCTTTGGCAGGCCGTTGTTGAAATAAAGTTTTCTGAAATCATCTGTCTTCCTGTCGATTGATTTGTATAAACTCAGCAGCATCAGGAATAAAGTAGTGATGCGCTGCTGTCCGTCAATCAAAAAGAACTTACCCGCATAATCTCTATCGTGGTACGCATAGATAAAACCGAGCTTTTGATGAAAAACCAGGCGCTCGTATTCCCGGGTTAAAAATTGCATGACCGATTCACTGCCTACCGGTGTGTCATTAACCTTTATTTCAAGTTGTAAGGATTCCTTTTTATGGTACCCTGCGTTAATGTCGTCAAACAGCTTTTTAACATTCGAAATTTCCCAAACATAATCCCTTTGAATTTCCGGAATGATAATTTGTTCAATCTCATTGTGCGTCAATAATTGTCTTAAACTATACCTTCCTGTTTTCATATTGCAAACTCACGTTTAAGATCAGCTATTCTTGATTTAATCCATGTCACGTGCGCCTCGGCATCCTGTTCAGTCCATATTTTAATGTCATGATCCAAAGCAACAGGTTCACCCTGCTCATTCGTTTTTGCTTCCAACATTTTCGAAAAAACATCAATAGTATGTTTGGGAACAAAACTTCCCGAATTGATTTTACGTAACAGTACCTTCCGTTTTGTGTTAAACAACCCGTTGCTTAAAGCACTATTTACAGATGAGGAGAGCAGGGCCATATTGCCTAAGATGTGTACATCCGGAAAGCTGTCGTAGATAAATGACAAATCCTGACTACCTAAGGCTTCTCCTTTCCTGATTTTTTCAGCTACATCCAATTTTTCATTTTTATTACATTGAGCAATAACCCATTCTTTGTCCTCTGTATAATCAATTTCCTCCTGATCGGGGTTTTGTGGGAATATGTGTTCTAATGTCCAGCCCTCCTTTGCAAAAGCATAAAAGTCAAATCTGTATGTGTTTTCCTCTGCACGGTTGATTCCTTCGGGAAAAACGCTTAATACCAGAAGTATGTTATTAATTTTTTTACCATGATCATTATCATAGCGAAGTGAAGCTATATCTCTTTCTATCTGTCTGCTTGTTGTTCTATCCTTTTCCGTAACTGTTATTTGCTTATGAATATGTTGATGCAGATTTATTTTCAGGTCAGTCAGCGACTTGTCAATGATTTCTTTAAGGACTTTGATATTTTCACCAAGCTTATTTTGATTGGTCCGTTTTGTTTGTAAATAATACCCAATCAGGTTATACCAATTATTGTCTTCGTACCAGTTGCGAAGCCTTTTATAAAGGTGTTTAATCTTGTTCAGATATTCCGATGCATCATGGCTCGAAAGCGTTCTTTCGTGAAACCGGTTGAATAGTTCATATTGGTTGGCCGTACTGCTGTCTCCCTTTTCCAAACTATTTCTGAACGAATGAAGAATATTACTTTCAGCATCAATTGGCTTATGTGGAAGCAGTTCCAGTGCGGCATCCAATCCGGCATTTTCATTTCCAAAATAGTACTTACTTACTTCCGGCCGGGAAAACCAGTTGTGCATATCATCCCAGGTTCTAGCCATCAGGCTGCGGGCATCCAGTATTTCTTTAAAATTCTTTTTTACGCCATCAGCAGCAGTAATTCTGGATGCTTTGGTAAGCAATAGACCTTTAATCAAGTAAGCGTTGGTCAAGGGTACTTTATTGGCATTCAGGCTGGAAAAAACCTCTTCTGCACTTGTAAACTCGTCTTCTTTGTTGAGAATGATTTTTACATCGTTTTGAAAGAAATCCACAAAATCATCAAAACTATCCAGTTCATTCTCCTTCAATATTTTAAAGAATGATTGGATCGTTTTAAAGGCGTGATACAAATAAAACTTGTCTTGTTCATCAATCTTTTCGATATCGGTTGCACTATCCTCTGCCAGACCGTGTATCAAATCAAAAATGATATTAACGCAATCGCTGTGGCGGGCATAGGACAACAAATACTTGTTTTCTCTTTTTGCTAAATTTTCTTTCTGAAAATACTTTTCCAATACCGTAAAAATCAAGGTAATGGTCGTAAGGCGCTGTTGCCCGTCAATCACTTCAAAAAGAAAATGCTCGTCTTGTTGGGTTCGCTTTACCGTGATGTATTGCAGATAGTATTCAGCGTTTCCTTGTTTTCCCCAGCTCTTCAAGAAGGCATCATACAAATCACACAGCAAAACAGGTACTTGGTCATGTATGGTTTTCGATTTCCATTTGTAGCCACGCTGATACGGCCCAATGTAGTATCTGGATACACCATGCTCGGTCAGGCACCCGGAAAAAATATCCGCTATCGAAAAAATAAAGTTGCTCATGCAGTTTGCTTAGTTATCAAAAAAATCATCCCACTGCGCTTTCCGTTTCCTTTCCCATAATTTCCTTCCAACAACGATCCGCATGGACTTCCCATTCCAAAATCCGGCAATGGAGTCTTCAATCGAAAAACTATTGACCGCGTATAATTTTTGGTATCGAGTTAAGGTGTAAATTTTGCGAATGAAACAAATAATGACCGCCCTTTGTAGACCTGTTTTTTGATTATTAGTCGTCCAATTTACATTTTTTATTCTGTTATTGCTTCTTTTTGCATCCTGAGTGATTGCTCTTTTGTCTTTGCCGATGCATCGTTGAAAGAGTCCAATTTACCCATTCCCCCCTAATCCTTACCTTTGCCGCATGGATGCCGAATATTTTAAATTT
>CAZIBV010000043.1:0-15289 GCA_964537345.1 uncultured Flavobacterium sp.
CCGGAGGGAGCCTGTCGCGCGCCCTTCATCACACCACGCGGAGCCTGTTCACCAGACATCGCCACATCGTTTTTAGCGGCTTCGCTGGCAGCAGCTTTTTCAGCCTGAGCCTTTTTCTTTTCATCTTCAATCCGCAACTTGGCAACGTATTCGTCAAAATAGGTTTTCCGGCCCAAATCAGTCATGGCTACCAGTTTGAGAATGCTGTCGTTTTCGCGGGCAATACCTTCAAACTTGATAACATCCACCAGGTTGTCGCGCTTTTTCAGGATCAGCTTGTATTCGCGGGTGCGCTCTTTGAGTTGCGTCAGGGTGCTGTCGTAATACTGTCCGGCCCGCAGGTATTTGGCCTGATCAAAATAAATCTCGGCCATGTTGCGGTAATTTGATGCCATGAGGTATTGATCCTGCGGGTTGCTCCGGAGCGATTTGTTGTAGTATTTCAGCGCCTCTTTCTGATCCTTTTTCTTTTCATAATAGAGCGCCATGTTGTGGTTGAGCATGTCCAGATACGGACGGTTTTCGCGATCTTCGAGCATTTTGGTGAACTTCTCGACAAACATCAGCGTGTCGCCCGTAGCCACGTCAAACTGGGCGGCTTGTCGGGCGTGCGCCTGCAAAACGTAAATCCGCGGCGACTTGCGGTTCATGTCAATCACCCGCTGAAAGTATGCATAAGCGCTATCTTTTTGCCCGGCGTTTTCCATGAGTTGGGCCGTGATAAAAGTATATCGCGCTTTTTCCTCGTTGCTTTTGGTATATTCGATGGCACGGCTCAGTCGGGAGAGTGCGCTGTCGCGTTGGTTGAGATTCAAAAAAGCCTGAGCCAGCGTGGCATTGGCATCGGCATAAATCTGATCCTTGAGTTTGATTTCACTCAGCAAACTGCGCAAATTGTTCACGGCAATCTGATCGTTCTCGAGCCTCATGTTGGTTTTCTCGCGCCAGATTTTCACCTCGTTGATCTTATCGCTTTCAGGATACTTGTACAAAACGTAGTTAAACGCTTCGAGTGCGGGAATAAAGCGCTGTTCGTAATAACGCGCCTTGCCCAGCATCATGTGCGCCTCGTCCATCTGAGGATTGCGCTCGCTGCCGCCAATGTTCATCGAGTGTTTCTGGATGGCCTTGGTGGCTTTGGTTTCGGCGCGCTCAAAGTTTGGATTGCGCTGATCGTCCGGACCCAAAGTCTCTTCCTTGGGCTGCATGCGCTCAATAGGAAGGATTTCCCAGTAATTATCAGTGTAAGTGCTCTTTAGCTCGATAAGGCCCGCATCCATCGCCAGTCCGCCATTGTACAGAATATTATACTTGGTGCTAAGCGCGTGCGAGTTGCGGTTGATGAACGAATCCTTTTTGGTAGAACACGCAATGGCCACGAGCGCCGCGCCGCCAAGCAGCGAAAATTTAAACAGGCTGGTTTTCAAGTGCGAAACGTTTTTTGCATTAACTTTTAAATGCCGTTTTTAGTATAGGAACTCGTAAAATTACGTTTCTTTTTCAAACTACAAAGGAAGCCTGCCACAAATACGGAAAATGCGCCATAGGCCCGCGTGTTCTGCGGTTGTATGGCGGGGTTTTGTGCCGATGAAATTTTACGCGGAATCTACACGGCAAAAAACGCCTCGAGTTCGCGCAGGGTTTCAGCCGATGTGCGGATATCCTTGACCACTTCGCCTTTTTGAAGCGCCACGATCCGGTGACAAACGTCTACCGTGTGATTCAAATCGTGGCTTGAAACCAAAACCGTAACCGATGGATCGTCGGCCAGTTCGCGGATGATTTTTTTAAGGCGATTGACCGTAGTCGGGTCGAGGTTGGCAAACGGTTCGTCCAGCACCACTACTGACGGCTTTCCGATCAGGGTGGCGATGATGCCTACTTTTTTCTGGTTTCCTTTTGACAAGTCGCGCAGATATTTGCGATTGCCCAGGATTTCGCCGTTAAAAAACTCCTCGTATCGCGCCAAAAGAGCGTCCACGTCGGCTTTGTTTTGGCCGCGCAACTCACCGATAAAATAAAAATATTCCTCGGCCGTCAAATAGCCTATCAAAAAACTTTCGTCCAGAAACGCCGATGTAAATGGCTTCCAGTCTTCGCTTTCGGCCACCCGCACATTGTGGTTGATAATCGATCCCTCGGTTGGATGTATCAAATCGAGCAGCAGGCTGAAAAAAGTAGTTTTGCCCGCACCGTTGTTTCCTACCAGTCCAAAGCTTTCGCCCGGCGGGATGTCAAGGCTTTGAATGTCCAGAACGGTTACGCCTGCATAGGCTTTTTTGAGGTTTTTGGCTTGTATCATCAGTTTGACTTTTTATACGCCTGGAGCGTGGTGTATTTTTCGTTTTTGTATAAGGCTTCAATCATGTTGAACACTTTGTCGCGCAACAGGAATCCCAATATTCCGGCAGCGGCCACAAAGGCATAACCCATCATGCTTCCGCCTACCCATTTGCCCAGGTAAAAAACCAGGATCGGGAAGACCAGCTTGGGCAAAGTGAGCAAAAGTGTCTTGGCGTTAAAGGCTTTTTTGTCGCCAAAAGCCTGTTTCCCACTCGTGAGGTCAATCGGAGTTTTGATGTAGGCGCCACCAAGCAGAACCACATGCGAGTTAAAACCAATGTTGTAAATGGCGGCGACCACGATGGCCAGGTAGACATCCCATCCAAAGTAAATATAAAACGACGCCAACAAGGTTGACAGGCCGGTTGCAATGACAATCAGCCACCACTTTGAACGTATGTATTCGCGATAGCTGATGTTTTGCGTCATCATCAGCGGATAGTAACTGCTGTCCCAACTGGGCACAAACTGTCCAAAGGTGAACAGGAATCCGCCCGATACAAAAATTCCGGCAAAAATCCGCCAGCCCTCGCCCTGATACGCTTCAATCGCATTGGTAAAAAACAATAGGCCGTAAAAGAGAAACATCAGGCTAACCCAGACAGTTTGTTTAGAGCGTTTGTTGCGCTTGATGAGTCGGATGTCGTTTTTAAGGAAAGTTCCCAGCGTTCCGTATTTGTCCAGCCAGGTGAGATTTTCGTTTCCGGCTTCAGAATGCTTGACCGACAGTCCGGTGTCCAGGTGAAGGTGACCCAGAAAGTATCTGAATGAAAAATAATACAGCGCCACAAGTCCCACAACCGGGGCCAGTGCCGTGAGGGGTTGCTCATAGAAACCCTGGAAAATCGGGCCGGTGTAGGTGGTGATGTCAAAAACGTCGTAATAATGCAATCCGCCCAAGATAGCCAGCGCGCCAACAAATCCAATAAACAATCCGTCCTTGTCATTGATGAGCAAATTGATAAAGTTGTTGATGAAAAACAGCGCCATAACGGCAACGAACCACGAAATCACGCCTGCAATGTCATGTCCTTCCAGTATGAGGACAATCGAGAATGGAATAACAAAAAAGAAATGCAGGATGTTGAAAAATGAAATGGCGGTTTTGCCCAGGGCGTAGTGGACAATCGTACTCCGCTTGATGTTCATCAGCAGCAAGGGCCTGAGGTTGACAACGGGCAGCTTTTGCATGAACATCCTGAAAAGCAAATCGGTTACCAGATAATAAATCATGAATTGGTTGACAGTCTGTAACGGTTCAACGTTAAGCTCAGTCTTTAAAATGTAATACAAGCCGATGCCTGCGCCCAGAAAATAGAGGATAAAGATAAACGCCAAAAAGCCCATCAGGATTTTCATGGCGAGATTGGTTGCAAATGAGGCCGAGCGGAAAAAGGCGCGCCACTCCAGCATCAGGAACTTTTTAACCATAGGTTGTTTTTTGCTGTTTTAGATGCTAAATATACAATTTATGTTACACTCCATTTTCACTTTTGTTCAACACATCGGGTTGTTGTATTTCGTATTTTTGCCAAAATTTTAGTATGTCGACCTTTTACAAACTCCATATCAACGATGTGCGTCGCGAAACCCCGCACGCCATTTCAGTAGCGTTTAACGTTCCTGAAGGACTTGCAGACTTTTACAATTTTACCGCCGGACAATACGTCACCCTTAAGTTGACGCTTGACGGTGAGGAAATCCGCAGGGCGTATTCGATTTGTTCGTCGCCCAAAAGCGGGGAGTTGCGCATTGCGATAAAATCGGTTGCTGTGGGCGCATTTTCAACTTTTGCCAATAAGAATCTGCGCGTGGGCGATGTGGTCGAAGTAGGTATTCCGGAGGGAAAATTCACCTTTGAACCCGATGCATCCCGCTCCCGAAACTATGTTGGTTTTGCGGCCGGTAGCGGCATTACACCCGTGATGTCTATTTTGCAATCGGTTTTGGAAAGCGAGCCACAAAGCACGTTTGTTTTGGTCTACGGAAACAAGACGCCGGAGGAAACTATTTTTTATAATCAACTTCACGACCTGCAAAACCAATACACCGGCCGATTCTTTGTGTATTACGTTTTTAGCAAGGAAAAAGCCGACGGGCAGTTGTTTGGCCGCATTGACAAATCAGTTGTCAACTTTGTGCTGAACAACAAACACAAGGAACTCGAATTCTCGAAATTCTACCTGTGTGGGCCCGAAGATATGATCAACACCGTCAGCCAGGTCCTTAAAGAGCAAAACGTGCGGGAAAAAGACATCCGTTTCGAGTTGTTCTTTTCTAAACCGGCGGAAAACGAGGTGACGAAAAACGCTGAAGGTCACACCAAAATTACCGTAGTCGTTGACGATGAGGAGACTACTTTTGAGATGTCGGCCAAGCAGACTTTGCTGGAAGCCGCGCTTAAACAGGGCCTTGACGCTCCGTATTCCTGCCAGGGCGGCATTTGCAGCAGCTGCATTGCACGCATCAAAAACGGTACGGCCGAAATGCGCAAAAACTCCATCTTGACCGACGGCGAAATCGCTCAAGGACTGATTCTAACCTGCCAGGCGCATCCAACCAGCGACGAAATCGTGGTGGATTATGACGATGTGTAAGGCTTAGTTGAACAGCGGACAGCGAACAATGAAAAGTTTCATTTCACCCTGAACCCTGTACCCTGCACCCAATTAACATTTTCGGCAAATTTTCTGTACCCGACTCATTGGAATTTCCTATAACTTCGTACCAATGGGTAGGGGAATAATGGATTTACCCGAACAAAAAAAATCATTACGCTGGCTGCAGATTATTTGTAAAAATTGTTAAAGTTTATTCCTTTGTGACAGTAGAAAATTCAGTCAAAGGGAACACTGGTGATTCCTTATGATTTCTTGGCGCAAATTGCTTCGTTACCGATGAATCTTAAATCCATTTGTAAGAGCATCACAGCTACGATAAACGAATGATGGATCACCACCAGGTTTTGAAAAACAAGAAACTTAACTCCCCTTCTCCAGATTTTCCCTTACCCTTGCCACCACCAGGTTGGGATCGATGGTCCGCATTGCGCTTTCATAGCCCGGAACTTCTTTGTTCCCGTAGACTGATGTTGGAAGATGCGGGTACTTTTCCCTGTCGGCGGTGAGCATATTGGCCTCCGGTTGATTGAAAGGCGCAAATCCCGCGTACGGATGCGTGGCGCCCCAAAGCGTGACGGTTGGCACGCCGTAAATTGCGGCCAGATGTGCATTTCCGGAATCCATTGCGAGCATGACATCCAGGTTGGAAATCAAAACCAATTCCTGCGCAAATGACAATTTTCCGGGAACGATGGTGATCCCGGCGCGCCCTTTGGCGAATTCCTCCAACTGTCTAGTTTCGTTGTGTCCGCCCAGCAAAAAAATATGGCCGTGACCTTGGAGCGAATCAATGACTTGCTGCATCAGGTCTTTTGGATAGACTTTAGACGGATGCGCGGCAAACGGGGCAATCCCGATCCACGGTGAGAGCTTTGCAAAAGGGAAATCAGCCGCTGGAATGAGCCGCGGGGAAAGTCCGTGTGACGGATCGACGTTGACCGACAATCCCAGACTTTCAAATACGCGGGCGTAATTTTGGGTGACGTGCGGCAGCGGCCTGAAGATTTTGTTTTGGGCACGGGTCAGCGCTTTTTTGTCGTCGCGCAATTTATCGATTGAGGCTACTTTTTTGCCCGACAACGCAAACAGCGAGCGAACAATTTTGGAGCGCAAAACCTGATGCAGGTCGGCGAGGGCATCGGCGTGGCGGATTTGTTTGAACAAGCGAACCAGTCCAAAAAAGCCTTTGTGTTCTTTTTTGGTGTCGACCGCAAAAAAATCAACGTTGGGAATGTCGGCAAAAAGAGGCTGGAAAAGCGGCCGTGAAACCATCGTGATCTTGAGCTCCGGATGTTGTGAAACCAGGCTTCGGATGACGGGAACCACCAGCGCCACGTCGCCCATGGCGGACAATCGGATGACGGCTATGTGCTTGATTTTACCCACTGTTTTTACCGCAGAGCCCTAGCCCCGATGGAAGCGGCATCCTTTTGTGGCGCGAAGCAGAACAAAAGATATAGCGGACAGCGGGAAAAAGCTCCTTAAAAAATTACTTTTTATTTTGATACAACACCGGGTTGAGGGCCTCGTCGTTGTACATTTTCATTTGTTTGTAGACCTTCATGTACTTGTTGCCGTGCGCGATGTCGTCGAGCAGGTCGTCGATGGCGGTGGCCAAATCCTTGCGCTGTTCGAGCAATACGTCGAGTTTGGCCTGACAGGCGGCACGGTGTTCGGCCGATGCGTCGTGGCGTACGGCTTCCTCGCGCATGTGGTAAATTTTAAGCGCCAGAATCGAGAACCGGTCGATGGCCCAGGCGGGACTTTCGGAGTTGATTTTGGCGTTTTCACGCGGGGTGACGTCTTTGTATTTTTGCAGGAAATAGCTGTCGATGTATTCGACCATGTCCGTCCGTTGCTGGTTGTAGGCGTCAATTCGGCGCTTGAGGGCCAATGCGGCCACGGGATCTATCTGCGGATCGCGGATAAGATCTTCAAAGTGCCACTGAACGGTGTCGATCCAGTTTTTCAGGTATAGCAGATGCTCGATTTTCTCTTTGGGATATGGGTTGTTGACGGGCTGATCGATGTTGTCATGCACGTGGTAATCGTGGATGCTTTGCTCGAAAACGGAAAAGGCCAGTTGTGAAAACATACGCTTGTATTTAAGCTGCAAAGATACTTTTTATACTTTTACCCAAAACAAATTCCCCATGCAAGTCCATTACCTTTCACAAACTCATTCCATTTTAAACCACTTTTTGAGTCAGCTTCGCGATGTTTCAATTCAGGGCGACAGCATGCGGTTTAGACGCAACATTGAGCGTATTGGCGAGGTGATGGCCGTTGAAATAAGCCGCACGTTTGACTACGAGCCGACAACCGTAACCACGCCGCTGGGCCAAAAGGAGACGCACAAAATGGCCGACAAAATGGTGCTTTGTTCGATTTTGCGCGCCGGATTGCCGCTTCACCTGGGCTTTTTGAATTATTTTGACAATGCTGAAAACGGATTCGTATCGGCTTTTCGCCATCACGCCAAACAGGACGATGACTTTACGATTGTGGTGGAATACCAGGCGATTCCGGAAATCACCAACAAGAATCTCATCCTGGTTGACCCAATGCTGGCAACCGGACAATCGATCGTGGCGGTTTTCAAGCGATTGATGCAACGCGGAACGCCCAAAGACATTCACATTGCGGTGGTAGTGGCGGCGCCGGAAGGTGTGGCGCATCTGGAGAAACACCTGCCCGACAACTGTCATTTGTGGGTGGCCGCGCTTGACGACGGTCTAAACGAGAAAAACTACATTGTGCCCGGTCTGGGCGATGCAGGCGATTTGTGTTACGGCTCTAAACTATAACTGTATCACGTACAGCACAAGGGCCGCCACGATAGTGAGCGCAATGGTGAATTCGCGCCTAAACTGACTGCGGGCAAATTCCACGTCCGACGATGCCATGATGGCCATTGGCGTAAAGGTGTAAACCAGAAGTTCGTTGGTTTTAAAAGGTGATATTACAAAGATAGCGGCGGCGATAAAGAAGGCTGCCACAACCTTTTTATACGACGATTGGTACTGCTGCGGTCTTCCCGGCAAACTGACGCCAAACGACACCAGGTAAAACAGGACGATTACTGAATAGGTTGCAAACACCGCATTCTGGTTGGTGTCGGCAAAATAGCCCAGGCTCGTATCAACTTTTGATTGGTTGATGAGATGTTGGAGCAAATCAGCCTCGCGCCAAAAATCATAGGCAAAAAACAGCGTACCGATGGCAAAAAAAGCAACAAACGGAAGCAACCAGTTTCTATAATCGCGCGAGACGTGAAAAAAAATCGACACAAAAACCAGCGCGATAAACAAAACGCTCCAAAAATGGTAAAGCGTGGCGACACAAATCCATAGTGAGGCGTCAAAGATCTTTTGCTTGGTCGATTTGGGGGAATGAAGCGAAACCAATCGCCTGATGGCCAGCAAAATAAAAAAGTTGGCGAAAATCAGGTTGGGCCGCAAAAACAATCCGGGAAAACACAGCAGCCACAGTCCGGCAAACAACAGCGTATAGGCCGCCTGCTTGCTCAAGCCGTTTTTGGTCGATATGAAATTGGTGATAAAAAGCGTCGCCAGCAAAATTAAAAGCAGTACAATCTGTTGGCCCAAAACAGGCATAAATCCCGTTACATAAGGCTTGTCGGACAAAAACAACACATAGGCCATCACGACCATGAGCATCACCAAAAGGTAGTTGACGGGTGTCGATTTTCTAAACAGACTTGTTATCATTAAGATATTTTATACATTTGCCGTAAATATACTACTTACCATGAGAGCATTTTTTGAAGGCATTCAGACACTTTTTGTAGATTTCCTTTTCCTGCCGATGGACGCCATGCGCAAACTTGAACTGTCAAGCTGGTTTGGTGCCAACATCATCAACTGGATTTTCATGGCGATTTGCGTTGGAGCCACCTGGTATTGGATCAAACAACTTAAGTTGCACAAGTCATCGGGCGAGGATTATCAGGACACCACTGCACACTCGTTCCTAAAGTAAGTCTTTACCAATATCACGACGATAATACATCGTATCAAAATGTAGCTTGTCTATGTTTTGATACGATTTTTTTATGGCCTGGGTAAAATCGTCGCCAAAAGACGTCACGGCAAGTACACGCCCGCCATTGCTCACAATCTGCCCGTCCTGCTGCTTTGTTCCGGCGTGGAATACGATTGAATCCGAAACGGTTTCCAATCCTCTGATGACCTTGCCTTTTTGATAATCTTCCGGATATCCGCCCGATACGAGCACAACCGTCGTGGCCGCGCGCGGATCGACTTCCAGTGTTGCAGCCTCGAGTTTTTGATTGGCCACCGCCGCAAACAACTCAACCAAATCTGATTTAAGCCTTGGGATGACCACCTCGGTTTCAGGATCGCCCATGCGGACGTTGTATTCAATCACCATTGGGTTTCCGTCAACATTGATCAGCCCGATAAAAACAAATCCCTTGTAGGTGATGCCTTCCTTTTTGAGTCCTTCAACCGTAGGCTTTACGATGCGGGTTTCTACTTTTTCCATAAAGGCGGCGTCGGCAAACGGAACCGGCGAAACGGCGCCCATGCCTCCGGTGTTAAGTCCGGTATCGCCCTCGCCAATGCGCTTGTAATCCTTGGCGGTGGGCAAAATTTTATAGCTGTGGCCGTCGGTCAGGACAAAACAGCTTAGTTCGATCCCGCTTAAAAATTCTTCGATGACCACCTTGGCGCTGGCCTGGCCAAACTTGGCGTTGAGCAGCATGTTGCGCAGCTCGGTTTTGGCTTCGTCCAGATCCTGAATGATGAGCACGCCTTTTCCTGCGGCCAATCCGTCGGCTTTTAGCACATACGGCGGGCTGAGCGTTTCCAAAAAGCGGATGCCTTCATCAACGGTTTGCGCCGTAAAACTGCCGTAAGCTGCCGTGGGAATGTTGTGGCGCGTCAGGAATTCCTTGGCGTATTCCTTACTGCCTTCCAGTCGGGCGCCGGTTGCTGACGGACCGATTACCGCCACCTGGTTTAAGGCATCATCCGCAGCAAAAAAATCATAGATTCCGGCTACAAGCGGATCTTCCGGCCCAACCACAACCATGCTTACCTGATTTTCCAGGACAAAGGTTTTGAGCGATGGGAAATCGGTGGGGTTGAGCGCCACGTTTTGGGCGATTTGCGCGGTTCCGGCATTTCCGGGCGCTACATAAAGCTTTTTGCAGAGCGGGCTTTGAAGCATTTTCCAGGCAAGCGCGTGTTCACGGCCTCCCGATCCTAAAAGTAAAATGGTCATCGTTGTGTGTTTGGTGCACAAAATTACTTTGTTTTGCGCTGACATGCCACCCTGTGTTTAAAAACTTTATCCGCCAACGTGCCAGTTGCGCGTTAAACCGTATTTTTGGACAAACTTGTTGATGCCCGGAATTTTTGACATATCGCTTGCTTTGAATGGCTTCCCGATGCGAAAGGCGCGGACGGAGCTTGAACGCGTTGTAAACATTCCCGAAGCGGATTTTGCAGCCTTTGACCTTGAGCGGCGGGTTGAACTTGTTAATTTCCATCTTCAGCACAACCGGCTTTACCAAAAGTTGGTTCCAAACGGGTTTACCACCTGGGAGGATTTGCCCATCATGACCAAGCGCGACATCCAGATTCCGCTGACGGAAAAACTTTCAGATGGTTTTAACCTGAAAAATGTTTACGTCAACAAAACGTCGGGATCCAGCGGCGACCCGATGGTTTTTGCCAAGGACAAGTTTTGCCATGCGATGATCTGGGCCAATATCATGCGGCGCGTCGGTTGGTACGGGATTGATTACAACTACAGCCTTCAGGCGCGTTTTTACGGTCAACCGTTGGATTTTATTCCGCTGGCCAAGTTGCGCGTCAAGGACTGGTTGAGCAATCGCCATCGGTTTAATATTTTTGACTTTTCAGAGCCGGCGATGGACCGGATGATCGACAAGTTCGCCCGGACAAAATTTGATTATCTCAACGGCTACACCGGATCGATCGTGTTGCTGGCCAAACATCTGCGCAAAAAAAACATCGTTCTCAAAGACATTTGCCCAACGCTCAAGGTGTGCATCACAACGTCTGAAATGTTGTTTGACGATGACAGGATTCTCCTGCAAACCCAGCTGGGAATTCCGGTGGTGAATGAATATGGCGCTGCCGAACTCGACCTGATGGCGCTGGAAAATCCCGATGGCGAATGGGTGATGAACGCTGAAACGACCTTTATCGAAATCGTCGATGACAATGGAAATGTTGTCCCGCATGGCCAGGAAGGACGGATCATCGTCACGTCAATTTACAACAAGGCGAATCCCTTTATCCGTTATGAAGTGGGCGACCGCGGCGTGATGGACGAGCACAGTACGCCTAAAAAGCCCATCCTTAAAAAACTCACCGGACGCACTAATGACGTGGCAGTTTTGCCCAGCGGCAAGGTTTCGCCCGGGATGACTTTTTATTCGATTACAAAAAGGCTTTTTGACGACGACGGAAATGTCCGAGAATTTGTCATCAAACAAACCAAAACCGATACATTTGACATTGAATACACCAGTTTACGCCCACTTCACGAGGCTGAGATTGACACCATAAAAAAAGTCCTGTGGCAGTTTTTGGAGCCAGGACTTGTGTTTAATTTTATCCGCCGCGACACGATCGAACGCGGAAAAAGCGGAAAACTGAAACAATTTATATCGCTAGTAAAATGAAGCTGACCCTGGTTGCGGGCGCACGTCCCAATTTTATGAAAATCGCCCCTCTTATCCGCGCCATCCGTGAGAAAGCGCAAGAGGGCGCCAACCTTTCGTACCGATTGGTGCACACCGGTCAGCACTACGACAAAAACCTGAGCGATACCTTTTTTGAAGAACTCAACATTCCGCATCCCGATGCCAATCTGGAGGTAAAAAGCGGATCGCAGGCAGTTCAGACGGCCGCGATCATGGTTGCGTTTGAACAGGAACTTTTGGCGCATCCGTGTGATTTGGTTGTGGTTGTAGGCGATGTGAATTCAACCATGGCCTGCGCAATCGTCGCCAAGAAACTGCACATCAAAGTGGCGCACGTCGAGGCTGGAATCCGGTCGGGTGACTGGACCATGCCCGAGGAAATCAATCGCGTGGTCACCGACAGCATCACCGACTATTTTTTTACCACGTCGCAAACCGCTACCCAAAATCTGCTGCACTACGGCGCCAACAAGGCCAATGTGCATTTTGTGGGCAATGTGATGATCGACACGCTGATGCAAAACCTGGACAGGCTAACACAACCGGCGTTTTGGAACGAGATGAATCTGTCAGAAAAAAATTATCTGGTATTAACCCTTCACCGGCCGGCCAATGTGGACAATCCCGAGGAGCTCGTTAAAATGCTGACGGGAATCGACGGATTGGCGCAGGGAAAAACAGTGGTATTCCCCATACATCCGCGCACCAAAGCCATGCTGCCAAAGGACGGCCCGGCATTTCAAAACATCAGGTTTGTTGAACCGCAAGGCTATCTGTCGTTTATCTATCTGGTGAAAAACTGTTTTGCCGTCATTACAGATTCGGGCGGATTGTCGGAAGAGACAACCGTATTGGGCGTTCCGTGTTTTACCTTGCGCGACACTACCGAGAGGCCTGAAACGCAAACCATCGGAACGAATACTTTGGTGGGAACGCGTGTTGAAGATCTGGTACGGCATTACGCTGATTTTTTGGCCAACGGCGGACGCAAAGGCGGAATTCCTGATCTTTGGGACGGACAGGCCTCCAAACGCATCGTTCAAATTTTGTGTGAGTTGTGAAAAAACTGCTGATCGTATCCAATTATTATCCGCCGGAAAAAGGCGCTGCCGCCAACCGAATCGGGCAAATGGCCGCCGAACTCAAACAGCGCGGGTATAACGTTAGGGTGATTTGCCCCATGCCCAATTATCCGGACGGCGTCATCCAGAACAATTATCAGGGACGCTTTTACCGACGCGAAGTTTTGCAGGACATCAAGGTTGAAAGACTTTGGATTTATCCGAGCAACAGCAAAAAAATTTGGGAGCGGATTATCTCGACGCTTTCGTTTTCATCACTGATGTTTTTAAGATTGCTGTTTGGCCCGCTGCCTAAAACAGTGGTGGTTCAGTCGCCGCCGCTGCTTTTGTCGTTCCTGGCCGTATTGGCGCTGACCATCCGCCAAAAGCGCATCATTCTCAACGTGTCCGATCTTTGGCCTCTGGCTGCAATCGAATTGGGCGCATTGGAACCGGGCACGCGCAAACACCGGATTGCGCTTTTCATGGAGCGATTTATCTACAAACGAGCAAAAATTGTACTGGGTCAGTCGCAGGAAATCATTGACCATGTTCAGCAAGTAGTACCGGGCAAGCGATGCCATCTGTACCGAAACTATCCCGTAAAGGACAACTCATTCACCTTTAAACCCGGAGAGCCGGCCATCAAGCTTTTTTACGCAGGATTGCTCGGCGTGGCGCAAGGCGTTTTGGATTGCATCAAACTCATGGACCTTTTTCCTACCAAAATCGAGATGCATATTTTTGGGCAGGGCGCCGATTCAGAACCGATACGCGAATACCTGGCGTCGCATCCGGAAAAAAACATAGCTTATCACGGCATGGTCGACCGCAAAACGCTTCACGCCATGCTGCAAACTTTTGACATAGCGTTTGTGCCATTGGCGACGCGGATTTACGGATCGGTTCCGTCAAAGATTTTTGAATATACCGCGCTGGGTATGCCTGTCCTGTATTTTGGCGGTGGCGAAGGCGAACAGATCGTAGCTGATTACAGCCTTGGGTTTGTGGCTCCGGTAGGCAATTTCAAGGCGCTCAATGCGGTGCTGATGGACATTGCAAACCTGGGCAAGGATAAATTGGTGGAGATGCGAAAGTCAATAAAGGAAACCTCAGACATGCACTTTAGCCTTGACCGACAGATGGATCAGTTGGTGGCCGAAGGTGTTTTTTAGTACGCCTTTTCTTCGCCGCGGAAAATGTTGATGACCGTTTGCAGGATGATTTTAAAGTCGAGGATCAATGACCAGTTCTCAATGTAAAATACGTCGTACTTGATGCGGTTGATCATGTCTTCGTCGGTTTCGATTTCGCCGCGATAACCGCGAACCTGCGCCAGTCCTGTGATGCCGGGCTTTACCGAATGACGCATCATGTACTTTTTAATGCGGTTGCCATACGCCTTGTTTTGCGACCAAAGATGCGGACGCGGCCCCACCACCGACATATCGCCCAAAAGAACGTTGAGGAACTGCGGCATTTCATCAATAGAGGTCTTGCGCATAAACCGCCCGATTTTGGTGACACGCGGATCGTTTTTGGAGGCTTCCTTCTCGGTGGTTTTGTTCATCTTCATCGAGCGGAATTTGTAGCAAAAAAATTCGCGTTCGTTAAATCCGGGTCTTCCCTGTCTGAAAAACACCGGCCCGGGCGACTCCAGTTTGATGAGTATTGCCAGTATCGGCGTAAGCCAAGAAAGCAACAAAACAATAACCAATAATGAAAATACAATGTCGAAGGCGCGTTTAAACGCCACGGCTACCGGGTCGTGCAAAAGGGTTTTGCGGATGGAAAGCACCGGGAACATCTCATAGTAATCTATCTTGAGATTTTTAGAGAAGATTTCCTTGCTGTCAGGTATAAATTTGATGGCTTTTTTGTGTTCGTCGGCAAAGTCAATCAAATCCCTCAGGCTTTCATTTGACATTTCATTGAGCGAACAGTAAATTTCATCGACGCGATTTTCCAGCACAAACGCCGGCACATCGGCCACCGGACCCTTGATTTGCGGACCGGACTGTTTGTCTGAAAAAAACGCCAAAAACCTGTATCCGTAGTCATTGCGGGTCATAAAGACTTCCTTGAGACGGACCGCCTCGGGCGTATGGCCAATGATAATGGCCGTCCTGAAGTTTGATCCCGTGACAATCCGGTACTTTTTGAGGTAGTAAAAAAACAGAAATTTTGAGATCGTAATCAAGAAAAAACTCACCCCTACAAAAAGAGCGATGGTGCTTCCGCTAAAAACTGACTCCTGCGAAAACGGAAAGTACGCAATGACCAGCAGCAAGAATACAATGGCCTGGCTGAGCAACTTTGACAGTATCTCGACAGGTGTGGTAAAGCGGTAGACGGCGTAAAATTTCAGGAAATATGCGGCAAATGCCCAAGCAGCTGTCTGATAGACAATATATTGCGCAATATCGATGTTGAGATTGCCAAGAAAAAAACAGGCTAAAACGGTAATGACACCCAGATCAATAGCAATGTTGATCGGACGGATGTATTTGGAATATCGGCCTGTTTGTGCGCTTGTCATCCTA
>CAZIBV010000043.1:15389-21167 GCA_964537345.1 uncultured Flavobacterium sp.
GTTGATCGGACGGATGTATTTGGAATATCGGCCTGTTTGTGCGCTTGTCATCCTAGTGAATGTAGCCTTTGAAATCCTTGTGCTCTTCTTTTAAAAGTTCCTCGGTTGACAGCGATTTGAAATATTCATACGTAAGTTTCATGCCCTCGCTGCGAGACACCTTTGGCTCCCAACCCAAAATTTCACGTGCCCGGGTAATGTCGGGTTGACGCTGCAGCGGATCGTTGACCGGCAAAGGATGATACACCACTTTTTGCGACGTGCCCGTAAGCCTGATGATCTCATCGGCAAAATCCCGGATGGTGATTTCATCAGGATTCCCAATGTTCACCGGGAGGCTGTAATCCGAATGTAGCAACCTGAAAATCCCTTCCACCTGATCGTCGACATAGCAAAACGATCGGGTCTGGCTTCCGTCGCCAAAAATCGTGAGATCTTCGCCGCGGAGCGCCTGCCCGATAAAGGCTGGAATTACGCGTCCGTCGTTTAGACGCATGCGCGGACCATAGGTGTTAAAAATGCGGACAATCCGGGTTTCCAGGCCGTGAAACGTATGATACGCCATGGTGATGGATTCCTGGAATCGCTTAGCCTCGTCATAAACGCCGCGCGGGCCGATGGTGTTGACGTTTCCGTAGTAATCTTCAGTTTGCGGATGCACCAGCGGATCGCCGTAAACTTCAGAAGTTGAAGCAATCAGGATGCGCGCCTTTTTGACACGCGCCAAACCCAGCAGGTTGTGCGTTCCCATTGCGCCCACTTTTAGAGTCTGTATCGGAATTTTTAAATAGTCGATGGGGCTGGCCGGCGATGCAAAGTGGAGGATGTAATCCAAATTGCCCGGCACGTGTACAAACTTGGTGACATCGTGGTGATAAAACTCAAAATGCTCTAGTTTGAACAGGTGGGCTATGTTTTTTAAATCGCCCGTTATCAGGTTGTCCATCCCGATGACGTGGTAGCCCTCGGCTATAAACCTGTCACAAAGGTGTGAGCCCAGGAACCCGGCGGCACCGGTTATGAGAATTCTCTTCATACAATACGTCTCTTCGCAAGGGGCGCTGCGTTAAACAGGCAATACAGTGCGATGAAAAATGTCATGCCGCGCTGTCTCCACAGGAATGATTCAGTCAAAAATACAGTTATCATCAAAACTGTGAAAGAAATGTGAACAAAATCTTTGTTCCTAAAGCCCCGGTAGAGCGAAAAAATCAACATCCAGAGCAGGATGACAAGGGCAAAAACACCAAGCTCTGCAAAAATCTGCAAATATTGGTTGTGAAAATTGAGCTGGTTGTAGCCGGATTTGGCTCCCTCGCCCTGATAAACGTTTAGCTCTTTGCCGCGTTCGCCGATTTTTGGATACGATGCATTCAAGCCGTATCCGTAGTACCAAACCTTGTCGCGCGTCATGATATCCCGGAAGACGCGGGCCTGATAAACCCGGAAGGCCGCTCCCGGAAAGTACTGCGCCGGTTCAAACTTTTCCTGATTCCAGGCCTGATCGATGCTCACGTTGTAAACGAGCCCTTTGTAACTGCTCATTTCCTGGTTGATCGTATTGCGCTCGAACATGGTTTTGTATTCTTCCCGCAACCTCTCGTTGAGCTTTTTGTTAAAGGCCATCAGGAAAATCAGCGTGCCCAGAATAGATCCCAAAATCAGGAAGCTTTGCTTTTTTTTACCCCAAATGTTGAACAATACATAAACGGCGACCAGAAACAAAAAGACCAGGCTGACATTTTTTGACGACAGAAACACAATAAACGAGACCAGTACGGCCATTCCGGCGTAATCGTGAGCCTCGCGGACGGGACGCGAAATCAATACAAAAAATGCCAGGGCCGCAAATACCGATACGTGAATGGCGTTGACCTCGAGCGATACGAGTTCGTGATAGTAAAAAACGTGTTCGCCCTCGCCAAAAAGATATCGCAAAACCGCGCGCACCTGACACAAAAAGGCAAAAATCGCATAGCCAATCCCGTAGATGTAGAGAATTTTTTGCCGGTCAGCCGGACGCATGGCGGGAAGTAACGAAAAGCCCAACGGAATCAGCAAAAGTGACAACTCCTTGGAAATTGCAGGCCCGGTAAGTCCTTTGTCAATCGACCAAAACCAGGAAGCCGCCATAAAAAGGAAGAGCAACATCGGCACCACGGTAACATGCGTAAAGCGGAAAACGCGGTGTTTGTAGCAGTACATTATCGAAGCCAACACAAACAGAACCAGCGCGATGTTGCTGAATCCCAGTGGAAGCGGAATGACCAAAAGAACAAGGGCAAATGCCCACCAGGCACGCTTAGGACTTAGCGGATTGCGCCATGCATTGAGTAAAAAATTCAAGGTACTGTCCATTGATCTTCTCCCAGCTAAACTCGTTAACTATCTCTGTGTAATTGGATTGAACCTTGTGCAAGTTATTCTTTTTTTGAACTGTTTCAACAATATTTTTCACATCTTTCCACGATGAAAAATAATAGGCGTTATCCTTGAGGATTCCTTTGTTGAAAGGATTGTCATGCGCCACGACAAATGCCTGTGACGCCATGGCTTCCAACAGAGACGGATTGGTTCCGCCCACTGAGTGTCCGTGAAAATACAGGTTGGAATGATATCGAAGGTTATTCAGGTCGCTCAGGTTGTAAATGGCACCCATAAACCGAATCTTGCTAAAGCCGGCGTATTTTTTCTTTAGAAACTGTCCGTATTTTTTGTTGTGGTTGCCGATGACGAGGATGGGGGTCGGGTCATCTGACTGCGAAATCCCCTTAAGAACCATGTCAAAATTGTTCTCGGGCTCAAAACGCGCCATGATCATGTGGTAATTTCCGGCCGTAACGTCGTATTTGGCCAGCACTGATTCATCAGGCGAATCAAACGGATGCGCACCGTAGGCAATGTAAACCGAGTCTTTTTTGTAACGGCTTTTAAGCGATGACTGAATACCGAGCGAATCAGCAATGAGGTAATCGCTGCTCATAGCCGCAAGCCTTTCAGCAAATTTAAGGAACTGGCGCACCGGAGGCGAATACTTGCTGCGCTTCCACTCCAGTCCATCCATGTTGGTGATGATCAGCGGCTTTTTGGGCATCAGGTAAAACCAAACCGAACTACTGGTGTAACCCAATTGGAGGATGATATCAAAATCGCGCGTACGGGCGTCCATGATACAGTTGTAATCATAGATAAACTGGCCAAATGTGCCCACTTTGTGCTCGGGGTCGTTTTGATGCAGGATGTGTACGCCGTGAAAATCCTTTTCCTGATACGGGTGGTTGTGCGAATTGTAAACGTAAACCTCGTGACCCTGGTTGACCAAATAAACCGAGAAGTATTCGGCAAATTGCTCAAATCCCCCGTAGTGGTTGGGGATGCCGCGGGTTCCGAGTATCGCTATCTTCATGGACTTGGTTTGAAATCGCGCAAAAATAATGTTTTTATCTTGACCGTGATCGACAGAACCAAAATGGCTGCTCAGTTTATATTCCCTATTTTTGGGGCGGCTTAACCCGCTGTGATGAAAAAAAACGTCCTGATCTTTAATCAATCTTCTGAACTTTACGGCTCCGACAAGGCCCTTTTGGAACTTCTGGAAAACTATCCTGACGGTTACCATCCGGTGGTGGTGTTGGAAAACGAGGGGCCGCTCAAGGATATACTTTTGGCCCGAGGGATTCAGGTGATCAAAGCGCCGGTAATGAAACTCACCCGCAAGCGAATGTCGCCTATTGGAATGGTTGGGTTGATAGCCGATATGATTTCCGGGCTGTTTACACTTTGGCGCGCCACCCGAAAACTCGACATCCGGCTGGTGCATTCAAACTCCATCGCGGTTTTGATGGGCGGGTTCTACGCTTTGATCTTCCGGAAAAAGCACGTTTGGCACGTACACGAAATTATTGAGCATCCCAAAGTTGTAGCTAACTTTTACCCCAAATGGGTTAACTTTTTTTCACATTACATCGTGTTTAACTCCGGGGCCGCCATGAACCGTTTTCTGGAAGTGGTCCCCTCCATCAAAAGGAAATCGGCGGTGGTTTACAACGGACAGACGCGAACGGAAAAGGCACTTACGGCCGATGAGCGAATGCTTTTCAGACAACAGAAGTTTAATTGCAGCGATACCAACATCGTCATAGGATTGGTTGGCCGGATCAGCCGATGGAAAGGACAGCTTTTGCTTTTGGACGCTTTTAAAAGGCTGATTGAAAAATACCCTGACACGCGGCTGGTTTATCTTGGATCGCCGCCGCCGGGACAGGAGTATTTCGTCGAAAATCTGCAAGCAAAAATAACCGAATACCATTTGTCAGAATTGGTAACGCTGATAGGATTTGACCGAAACATCTGGCCATATTACGACGCCATGGATATTGTGGCCGTTCCGTCTACCGATCCTGAACCTTTTGGCTTGGTAGCTACCGAGGCAATGCTATCCTCTAAACCTGTAGTTGGATCAGGGTTTGGCGGGTTGGCCGAGGTTATCGTTCACAACCAAACCGGCCTATTGTTTACACCAAACAGTGTGGATGATTTGACCGCCAGCCTGGAATTGCTGATCGCCGATGCTGATTTGCGTCACCAAATGGGAATGGCTGGACACGACCGGGTAGCCAAAGTATTTTCGACCAAACAGTACGTGAACGGGATTGCGCAGGCTTATGCAGCTGTGGGCTGAGCCAACGTTGCCGTCCGGTAAAGATGGTATCGGTAAAACAGAATCGCTCCCAGGATAATTGACTTGTTGTCCAGTTTGAGGTACAATCCCATAAATACCCAATTGGAGAAAATCAGGTAGATGGCGCTTCCCATCAACAGATAATTGAAGTGTCGAATGCGGTCGTTCAAAGGCGTTATCGGTTTATACAGATAGTAGATAAACACAAACATCAGCACCATAGCCAGCAAGCCGCACTTAAACCAAACGGTGTAGTAGGAATTGTGCAAAATGGGAATGTAGCGGATAAACTCGCCGTCGTTGGTCCAGACTTCACGCCCAAGATCGATGGTTGATCCAAGTCCCATCCCGCTTATGATTGATTCGTGGGAATTGAGTTGACGAACCGTGATGATGTTCTCGAATGAACGGTAGTTGTCGTGAAAATCCTTCCAATCTTCCTTGTTGATTTTGGATTTGAATGGTTCGATTGGCGCAATCTTGATCTTGTACAAAAAGGCCTCGAGCCCTTTGCCGGACCGCCTTGGATTGGAATAATAAATAGCGCCGTAAGCCACCAGGACAGCCAATATTGAGAACCCTACAATCTTTGCCGACCGAACCGTAGGCCTGAGATATCCTTTGAGCGCCACGAATAAGATGATGAGCTGGATAATGTTGACGCGTGACAGATAAAGGAAAGACGAAAAGCCGATGATGGCCAACAACCACGGGACGCGCCTTTCATTGAGTTCAATGCCCAACTGCTTTCGGAAGAGGATCAAAATCAGGACGTAAACCTGAAAATCATCAAAGTATCCGCCAAATTGTCGCAGGGTATGCATGTCACGGATGCCAAAAACCACATAGTAAAACGCGAGAATACCAATGTGGTATACGGCAAGCAAAAGCCCGATATCTACAAATAACTTCCAAATCCTGACGCCCATGATACGTGCCATCTGATAGCCGATCATCAGTCCAAGAACGGGTTTTGCCAGGTAAGCCACATCGCGAAAAACGTTGAAGAACTTTGGCGTTTCACCAAACATGGGTGGAATGCCCAACAACAAAATAACCACCGGAATAATGAGCAACCGCAAGAAATTTACCGAATA
>CAZIBV010000044.1:0-1220 GCA_964537345.1 uncultured Flavobacterium sp.
GAATCGGCGGTTTTGCCCACCAGGTCATTCGACGCCAGATCGGCAGTCTTGAACGGTGTTTCGGTAAGCAGGATTGAGGTAAAAAAGTGTTGCTTGTAGGCGATCCAGGTTACGTCAGCCTCGGTTGATGCCTTGTCGGTTCCCTGGCTCAGGTAGTCGTCTTTTCCGCCTTCATATTCAAAAACCACTTCAGTATAGCGGTTTTCATAATCGATGCTCTTCTCGTTACGGGTGGTTTTAAGTTGCCAGTCAAGCTCGATAGGTTTTGAACTGTCCAACACCTGCGACAAGCCTTGCGAACGAACGTCAAAATCCATCATATAATGCCCTTGTTTCAGCACGTATTTGTACTCCAGGAACTGGTCCGGGCCAGCCTTGAGGCGCATCGTCAGGATTTGATCGGTACCAGACTTTGACAGCGATGGCTCAAAATACAAATCAGCAGTATTAAGAACACGATTGTCACGCGTGGCCAGCGCCAGATTGAATGTAGCATTCTGGTTGGTGATCAGTTTAACCGGATCGGCCGAACCTTTGTGGAAGCGCTCATAATTCTTAAGTGTCGCCTCGACCACCTGACCGCCTCTGTTGGCAACCTTAAGAATCACAAGATCATTCTCAAGTACGGTGTATTTATCGGCAGCCGATTCCAGCGTCCCTGAATAGGCAAAACTGCCCAACTGACGTTGCAATCCGGCCAGTTTAAGTGAGTCGGTCGCTACGGTATCAGCGGCGTGAAGTGCCACTTGTTGACGGGTAACTTCAGCGGGTTTTTGTTGCTCGGTTGGAGCCTTTTTGGATTTAGCCTGATCGTCCGACGGCGCATTTTCATACATCATCCACATTACAATCGCAAAAATCAGGGTAAAGCCGATAAGCGAATTCAGGTCAAACTTTTTTTGTTCCATTCTTTAATTAACAATTTAAAGTGAAGGCAGGCCGCAACCAACCCAACGTTATTTTTTGGCTTTGACCGTCGCCGCCACAAACGCTACAAAAAGCGGATGCGGATTGGCTACCGTACTCTTGTATTCCGGATGGTACTGCACACCTATGAAAAACGGATGATCGGCAATCTCGACAACCTCGACCAATCCCGTTTCAGGGTTGATGCCCGATGCCATAAGTCCTGCCGATTCCAGCCTTTCCATATAATCGCCGTTGTATTCATAGCGATGTCGATGGCGTTCCATAATTTCCTTTTTGCCGTAAATCGATTC
>CAZIBV010000044.1:1320-8360 GCA_964537345.1 uncultured Flavobacterium sp.
TCCTGCAACATCAGGTTGGGAACCTCATAAATGGTTTTGGCGTCGATTGACTGAATCACCGCCTCGCGTTTTACATTGCAAAACAACGCCAGTTTTTGGCGCAGTTCGTCCGATAGTTCATGCTCGGTGCGGCACACCAGAATGTCTGCCTGGATTCCGCTTTCCATCAGCGCTTTTACCGAGTGTTGCGTCGGCTTGGTTTTAAGTTCGCCTGCCGCTGCCAGATACGGCACTAGTGTCAGGTGAACCACGATGGCGTTCTCATCGCCCAGTTCCCAAAGCAACTGACGGACTGACTCGATATACGGTAGCGACTCAATATCGCCCACGGTTCCGCCAATCTCGGTAATCACAATGTCATACTGGCCGGAATTGCCCAGTTGCTGCATCCGCTCCTTGATCTCATTGGTAATGTGAGGAACCACCTGTACGGTCTTGCCCAGAAATTCCCCGCGGCGTTCCTTTTCAATCACCGACAGGTAAACCCTTCCGGTGGTCACGTTGTTGGCCTGCGATGTCGGAACGTTCAAAAAACGCTCGTAATGCCCCAGGTCAAGATCAGTTTCGGCGCCGTCATCGGTTACAAAACACTCCCCGTGTTCATAAGGATTGAGCGTTCCGGGATCGACGTTGATATACGGATCAAATTTCTGGATAGTGGTCCTGTATCCCCGGGCTTGCAGCAATTTTGCCAGCGACGCAGCAATAATGCCTTTCCCCAGGGACGACGTTACACCGCCCGTTACAAAAACATACTTGGTATTCATGAGTTGTAGTTGTGTTGTTTTTAAAAAACGACGCAAAAATACAATTTAGAAATTGATAATCGGCACCCGGCCGGGCTAATTGTTGAGGCTCGCCCGCAATTTCCAAAAGTGCTGCTATCAGATAAATTTTTAACTTTTTGGGGCGTGCCTGGGGCTCCCCGCGCCCTGATCGGTCGCGTGTCGCCCCCGTCGCGCTGTCCGCTATATCTTTTGCAATCCCGCGCTCGGGCTCGCAAAAGGATGCCGCTGCCATCGCTCACGCAGTTCCCTTACGCCGGATACCTTTTGCGTATCTCGCGAAGCATTCCCTCGAGCCCGTTGGCCTTGAGTTCGTAAACGGTTTGGAGTTGCCGGCCCAAAACACCCTGCGGAAATCCCTTGGTGTGGTACCAGATCAGATAATGTTCAGGAAGGTCTGAGAGGTATCGGCCTTCAAATTTGCCAAACGGCATTTTAGCGTGCGCAAGTTTTACCAAATCCTGCCGATCAAAACCGGGAATTTCCATCAACCCCAGTTAAACCGGACGTCCTTGACAATATCCGGATGAAGGCTCAGGTAAACGGGACACGTCAGCGCCGACCGCTCGAGAATGGTCCGGGATTTTTCATCCAGCGCCGGAAGCGAAAATACCACCTCAACCTTTTGAATCATCCGCGGATCAGACTTCATGTGCTTGGTCACATCGGCCGTAGCGCCCGACAAATCAATTTGCATGTCGCGCGCCTTAATGCCCATAATGGTAAACATGCAAGTCGCCAGCGCGTTGGCTACAGTATCGGTGGGTGAAAAAGCCTCGCCCCTTCCCTGATTGTCAGTTGGCGCATCCGATACTATTTGGGTTCCGGACTGCAAATGGACCGATGTGGTTCGCAAATCGCCCAGATAAGTTACTTTAGATGTCATTGCGCTTCTTTTACCGATAAATCTTCCTGGAATTCCAGGATGTAAATCCCATTGTTCACAAATCCGTTGCCGTTGGCCCTTCGGTAGTCAAAACGACTTTGCACCTGCTGCGTCTGTGAAGTGGCCGAGGATGCAAATCCATCCGGCTGGGCCATACGCAAAATAGTATCAAAGGTTACGTCAAACCCGCGCACGGCATAAGGATTGGGAAACACCTTGTTGTCATTCTTGTATCGGTTTTCAAACATTTGCGCCTCTACCGATCCGTTTTCACGCGTTACCGATGGGTACAATAATTTAAGCAGCGTCAGGCGTTTCATGGAAATCTCCTCGTAGTCCAGGGTTTCATTGGGCTCCACAATCGCCAGTTGCAATCGGTAATTGGGCATTTCGTTGAGCATCAAATTGGTCACCGACAAAATCATTCCGGTCTTTTCAGTGTCCAACACCACATAGTTGAGTTTGTCCTTCACGAAAAGCGTCCGCAGGTTTTCAGGTACAAAATTCCCGTTTTCGTCCATTGGCACAAATTTCACTTCAGGATAATTTTGGGCAATGAACTCGCGGGTTGACATACGTTTAGGGTCAGACACCACCACCACATTCCCGCCCTTGGCCAGCATGTGACGCAACATCGCATGACGCATATCATTCACCGACGGCATGGCCTGATAGAGATTTGGGTAATCCTTTCCATCCTCTTTGGACAAAGGCGAAACCACCGGGATGTTGTCATCGGCCAAAAGTTCGGCCAACTTATCGGCATATTGCTGGTAAAACGGCCCAATAACCACATCAGCCTTTCGGACGGCATTGTCGCGCGCCAGTTGCACCACCGACGATCCGGCCGTACTTTCCTCGGTATCCTTTATGGTAACGTCAATATTGATTCCCATTGCCCTAGCCGAATCAATGGCCATCAACGCACCGGAATACACATCGAGCGTCATGTTCAAAAAGGCATCTTTTTTTAGTCGGGCGCTAAGTGATTTTGCAGTGTCGCCCTGAATCCGCGTTGCGTTAAACGGGAACAGCAAAACCAGGTTGCGCTTTTCGGTCGTGAAGTTGCCCGCCAGTTGCTTTTTGGGCTCTTCCACCAACGTGAGCGATCCCTTGCCCGGCACTTTTAGGATCATGCCTACTTTTAATCCTTCCTTGAGCATTGGATTAAGGCGGACGAGTTCTTCCTCGGTGGTACCAAAATCCTTGGCAAGGCTAAAAAGCGTCTCCTTTGGCTTGACTTCATAATTGGCGTAAACCGTCTTGGTCGTGGTCTTTATCACTTCATATTGGTCCACCAATTTATCATCCTCCAGCGTTACAACTTGGGGCGCGGGCTTAAAATCAGTTCCCGGCGCAAGTTTTAACCTGTAGCCCACGGGAAGTCCGTGCTCGATGCCGGGATTGAGGCTTTCCAGCTGTTCAACCGTCATGCCGTAGCGCTTGGCCAGCCCAAATTTGGTTTCCTTAGGTTGCACAACGTGATAGGCTGATGCAGCCGGTTTTGTCGCAGCCGGTTTTGTCGCAGCCGGTTCACTCACTTTTGGCGCGGGTGCGGTTTCAGGGATGGTCGTCTGGCCCGCCGCCGGGATTTTGATGACCTGTCCGATTTTGAGTCCGTTGGCCAACTCCGGATTTGCGGCGCGGATGGCATCAACCGGAACGTTGTACTGTCGCGAAATACTAAAAAGCGTTTCCTTTGGCTTGGCCGTATGCATCACCGCCGACGCCTTGGGTGTTACCGCGCCAACGGGAATCAGCAACACATCGTTTTCACGTACACCGCGCTGTGAATCAGGATTCAGCTTGTAAATATCGTGCGGTGTCACCTTGTAGCGTTGCGCAATCTGGGTGATGGTTTCGCCTTTGGCCACAGTATGGCGCGAATACTTATTGTCTTGAGCCCATACCGCCGTTTGCAGCAAGAGGGCAATGAAAAAAATGCTCTTTCTAAATTGCATACTTTTTATCTATTCGCGGCGAATGGTAAGCACCTGGCCTACCTGCAATCCGCGTTTCAGAATATTTTCGTTTTGTCGGCGGATTTCGTCCACCGGCACATTGTACAGCCTCGATAAACTGTATAACGTTTCTTTTGGTTCAACCGTATGCCTGATTTCTTCAGCTACGGGTTGTTCAATTGGTGTTTCGGCAACAACCTCATCGTTAGCAGGCTGTTCGGGCAGCTCTTCGGTTATCGGCTCTTCTTTTTTGGGAACCAACAACTGCAACACCATTCCCTGACGGATTCCGTCAATGGCAAATTTATTCAATCGGTAGATCTCGGCAGGTTCTACTTTGTACCGTTTTGAAATCATTTTCACGGTTTCACCAAGTTGCACCTGATGCCTGACGAGTTCAAATTCCTGGGCGAAAGCGATTTGGGACAAAAAGATTACGAATAACTTCACAATCTTTTTCATTGCTATCGTGATTAAGGGTTACTCCCATTCAATCGTGGCCGGTGGTTTTGAGCTTATGTCATACACCACGCGGTTTACACCTTTGACCTTGTTGATGATGTCATTGGACACCTTCATCAAAAAGTCATAAGGCAAGTGTACCCAGTCGGCGGTCATGCCATCGGTTGATTCAACCGCCCTGAGCGCCACTACTTTTTCATACGTCCGCTCATCTCCCATGACCCCTACACTGTTTACCGGAAGCAAAATTGCGCCCGCCTGCCACACTTTGTCATACAGACCCCACGACTTGAGGGAGTCTATAAATATTGCGTCAACTTCTTGCAAGATACGAACTTTTTCCAATGTGATATCACCCAAAATCCTGATTGACAGCCCCGGACCTGGAAACGGATGACGTCCCAGCAGCTCCGGATCGATGCCCAGGGTTTTGCCCACGCGGCGAACCTCATCCTTAAACAACATCCGCAGCGGCTCGACCACCTTGAGTTTCATAAAGTCAGGCAGACCGCCAACATTGTGGTGTGACTTGATAGTCGCCGACGGACCCTTGACGGAGACCGATTCGATCACATCGGGGTAAATCGTTCCCTGCGCCAGCCATTTCACGTCGGTAAGCTGATGCGCCTCATCGTCAAAAACCTCGATAAACACGCGACCTATCGCCTTGCGCTTGGCTTCCGGATCTGAGATTCCCTCGAGCGCGTCCATGAATCTGTTAGTAGCATCTACGCCCTTGACGTTAAGCCCCATGTCCTTGTATTGGTGGAGTACGTTTTCAAATTCGTTTTTGCGCAAAAGCCCGTTGTTGACAAATATGCAGTACAAGTTGCTGCCAATCGCCTTGTTGAGCAATACGGCGGCAACCGTCGAATCGACACCGCCCGAAAGCCCGAGCACCACTTTGTCGTTGCCGAGTTTGGATTTCATCTCGGCCACGATTTCCTCGACAAACGCATTGGGCGTAAAGTTTTGCGGAACACCGGCAATCCCAACCAGGAAATTCTCCAGCATCTGTTTGCCATCGGTCGAATGATAAACCTCGGGATGGTACTGAATGGCGTAAGTCGTTTCGCCTTCAATTCTATAAGCGGCATTTTCAACGTCGGCCGTACTGGCTAGCTTAATCCCTCCCGCGGGCAATTTCTTGATCGTATCACTGTGCGACATCCAAACCTGCGAACCCGTCGAAACACCTTTAAAAAAAGGCTCGTCTTCACGGATGTACTCCAGATTGGCCCTTCCGTATTCGCGTATTGCCGACGGAGCCACTTCGCCCCCGCTAAAATGCGCCAGATACTGCGCACCGTAACACACGGCCAAAAGCGGCATTTTACCCCGAATCTGAGAAAGGTCCGGATGTGGCGCGTCCTGAGCTCTTACCGAGAACGGACTACCGGAAAGGATGACGGCTTTGTAGCTGGAAAGGTCTTGTGGAATGTGATTAAAGGGAAAAATTTCGCAAAAGATGTTGAGTTCGCGAACCCGGCGGGCAATCAGTTGTGTGTACTGAGAGCCAAAATCAAGAATAAGTACGTTGTGTTGCATGCGCAAAAATACAATTTAGCACACAATCGGCAACGTGAAAAAAAGATAAAAAATCAAGGCAGATTAACCGGTGTGCGGCTATTCCTTGACGATGATGATGCTGGCCTTAAAGCCGGTCGCCAGGTTCCAGCGCTTGTTGGTGATGAGTTTGCCCTGGTCGTCGTAAACCTGAAACTGCGCAGTGTTCGGACCTGAAGTTCCCTGGTTGAGCGCTTCAAATTCAACTTTGTTGAAACCCGGTTCGAGCGGAAGGTCCAGCCCCTGGAATTCAGCTTCGAGCAAGATGGAATTGCGCACCACGCGGTCGTTTACCCAAATTCTGATCAAATCGCCATCGGGATATTCGTGGTCGCGATAAACGATACGCGCTGATTTTGAGCCCGTGCGGACATCGCCCAGATAGAGATTTTTGCGGATGGCCACCTCGTTGTCACCGGTTGCCTTTTTATTCATCTTGTCGGTGTACCTGTCGGCGGGATTGGCAAATTTTGGAGGATTGGAAAAGGCTGTGTTGAGCTCGGGCTCTTCAATGCTTCCCGATGATCGCGGAACCGGGTCAAAAATGCTGGGTGCTTTTTCAGGTTCGGGCGCAGGCGTCGGCGAGCTGACAGCCGGACGCGGGACTGCGGGAATAGAAAACGATGTCCCTCCCAAATCTTGAGCGGCAGCCATGGTTGACAGCATCAATATAAGCAGTAGGATCCTCATACAAGCAAGGCAAAAATAACGTAAAAGAATTAGCCACAACCGGTTAAAATGCCAAATTATTGCAAAAACCGGCGGCGCCCGCTTGTCAAAAATCAGGCCGAAAAAATAAGGCGCGCACGCATCATCCTAAACACAAAAGCTGATAACGGGCTGTTAAAACGCGGGGTAAATCAGCAAAAAAATGTATTTTCGCCGTATGAATGAATTAGAAATCAGTGGCGTTAAGGCCCTGTTGGAACACCGTGCAAATATTGCCATTATCCCACACCGAAATCCCGACGGCGACGCCATGGGATCGACACTTGGCCTTTATCATTTTTTAAAACTCAACGGTCATAACGCCCGTGTGATTGCGCCCAATGACTTTCCGCATTTTCTAAAATGGCTTCCCTCGAGCGATACCGTCATGGTCTATGAAACCGGACGCGAAGAGGCCACCGAATTTTTGGAAAAAGCCGACGTGATTTTCACCCTCGACTTTAACACCTTGGCGCGGACGGGCGAAATGGAGGAAGTGTTGGCCAGGCTGACATCGCCCAAAATCATGATCGATCACCACCAGATGCCAAGCGATTACGCGGCGTTTATGTTCTCGGACACGCGCTATGCCTCGACATGCGAGATGGTCTATCACTTTATTCAGTATTTGGGCAAAGCCGATATGATTGACACCAACGTGGCAACCTGTCT
>CAZIBV010000044.1:8460-21088 GCA_964537345.1 uncultured Flavobacterium sp.
AAAGGCGACACTGAAGGCTTTGTCAACTACGGACTATCCATCAAGGGAATGGAGTTTACGGCCATCTTCATTGAAAATCACGAAGAAGGAATTGTCAAGATTTCGCTGCGATCAAAAGGCAATTTTGATGTGAACCTGCTGGCGCGCGAACATTTTAACGGCGGCGGACACATGAATGCGGCTGGAGGAAAATCGTTACTTTCGCTGGACGAAACCGTCGCTAAATTTTTAGAGATTATAAAAACACAACACCCATGAAGCTCCGCTATTGCCCCATCTTACTGGCGTTTCTGCTGGCTGCCTGTTCGCAAAACAACAATCAGGCACGCAAACCCATATCGCATTCGCAGGGATCGTTTATGCGCGAATCCATCATCCGCAACAAAAAACTCATTGCCAGCGAGGAGCGTAAAATTGACTCCATCATCAAAAGCATGCCCGACACCAAGGTTTACGCTTCGCAAAAAGGCTATTGGTATTTTTATGAAGCGCGCAATGACAAAGACACGCTCCGCCCCAGAAAAGGCGATGTGGCGTATTTTGACTACGATGTAAAAGACCTGGACGGAAACGTGATCTACTCAGAAGTGCAATTGCGTCCGCAAACCTATTATGTCGACAAACAAAACATTATGATGGGCCTTCGCGACGGTATCAAACTCATGCGCAAGGAAGAAACCATTACATTTTTGTTTCCGTCGCACATGGCTTACGGCTACCACGGCGACAACAAACGCATCGGACACAACGAACCCCTGATGTGCACTGTAACGCTCAACCATTTTGAACCTGATCCAAACGCCACCCCTGAATAAAATGAAACACTTTTTAATGCTGCTCTGCGCAGTTGTCTTGCTTTCGTGTGAGGAAAAAAACACCAACCTCCCCGATGGCATTTACGCCGAATTCACCACTAATAAAGGAACCATCATCACCACGCTCGAGTATGAAAAGGCACCGGTTACCGTGGCTAACTTTATCACACTCGCTGAAGGCTCCAACGCGTTTGTGGCCGACGCTTACAAGAGCAAAGCCTTTTACGATGGGCTAACCTTTCACCGCGTCGAACGCGACTTTATGATTCAAGGCGGCGATCCCGATGCCAACGGTTCTGGCGGACCGGGATATAAATTCAAAGATGAGATAACCGACCTGAAACACGACAAGCCGGGAACGCTGTCGATGGCCAACGCCGGACCGGGTACCAACGGAAGCCAATTTTTCATCACCCACGTCCCTACTCCTTTCCTCGACGGACGCCACACTGTTTTTGGTTATGTCGTGGCCGATGGGATGCCGGTAGTCAATGCCATTGTAGTGGGCGATGTGATCGAGAGTGTGAAAATTATCCGCAAAGGCGAAAAAGCCAAAAAATTTGACGCCGTTAAGGTCTTTGCCGACTACATCGCAAAAGACAAGGAAGAAACTGCCAAGCAGGAAGCGATTGATGCCGAGAACAAACGCATATACCTGGAAAAATACGCGACCATTTTGCAAGAGCATGCCGGCTATCTTAAATCGATGAAGGCAAAAGCGGAAAAAACAAATACCGGTTTGCAGTATGTGATCACCCAAAAAGGTCCGGGTAAAACAGCAAAGCCTGGCGAAATGGTTTTTATCTCGTATTCCGGATGGCTTGAAAACGGCGAATTGTTTGACACCAGCGATTCGGCGGTTGCCACCAAATTTGGAAAGTTGGATGAAAACCGCGCCGCTGCAGGAGCTTACCGCAAAATCCCCTTTAAGTACGGACGCAGGGATGGCTTGATTCCCGGCTTCCTTGAAGGCATCTATAAGTTAAATCCAGGCGATAAGGCACTGGTTTTTATCCCGGCGCATTTGGGCTACGGGCCACAGGGTGCCGGCGGGGTGATTCCGCCAAACGCCAACCTGATTTTTGAAATTGAAATGCACGAGGCTCCGGCCAATCAAAAATAACAGAACCAAAAAATGACCATGAAAAAAAGTTTTTATGTGTGGGCCATTGCCCTGACAACCGTATCAGTTTTTGCGCAGGCTAAAAAATCCGGCGGACAAGACGGCCTTTTTGCCGAAATGGAAACCAGCAAGGGCAAAATCGTCCTGGCGCTTGAATATCAAAAAACACCTGTAACCGTTGCCAACTTTGTGTCGCTGGCGGAAGGAAACAACCCGCGGGTGGCGGAAAAGTACAAGGGAAAGCCGTTTTATGACGGACTTAAATTTCATCGCGTCATTGCCGACTTTATGATTCAGGGTGGCGATCCGCTTGGAAATGGGTCGGGCGATCCGGGATACAAGTTCAAGGATGAAATTACGGATTTGAAACACACCGGACCTGGCATTCTATCGATGGCGAACTCCGGACCGGCCACAAACGGCAGCCAGTTTTTCATCACCCACAAGGAGACGTCATGGCTTGACGGAAAACACACCGTATTTGGACGTGTCGTCACCGGCCAGGACGTGGTGAATGCCATCGCACAGGACGATCTGATCAAAAAAGTTACCATCGTTCGCCGAGGTGCCGCTGCCAAAGCGTTTGATGCACCAAAGATTTTTGACAATTACTTTGTTGAAAAAGCACAGGAAGAGCGCAAAAAAGCTGAAGCCGATCGCGCGCGCAACCAGGCCAAGCTGGACTATCTGAACGGCATCCGCAAAGAAGCCACTGTTTTGCCAAGCGGAACGGCGTATAAGATTACCCAAAACGGCGGTGGTGCAAAACCGGCCGATGGAACCACGGTGTTTATCCACTACGCAGGGTATCTCGAAAATGGAAGCCTGTTTGACAGCAGCTATGAGCATGTCAACAAAGAATATGGACGGCTGGACGCAGCCCGTGCCGCACAAAAAGCGTACAAGCCATTCCCATTCCAGGTTGGCAAGCAGGACGGTCTGATCAAAGGGTTTATTGAAGGTTTGGAGCAGATGAAACCCGGTGACAAAGCCGTGGTGTTTATCCCGTCGGAACTGGGATATGGTGCGCGCGGTGCCGGAAATGTGATCCCGCCCAACGCCAACATTATTTTTGAGATTGAAATGCTCGACAAAATGCCCGAGTAAACATTAAAAAAGCCCCATTTAACCGGGGCTTTTTTTATGCTTTGAATTTCCAATCAAAGGAATCGTCTTTTTCCTTCATCCCGACGCCAAATTCTACTTTGACCACCACGCCAAATTCAGTTTGGAGCCAAAACCAATTGGTCTCGTTAAAGTAGAGCGTCGTGACGTCAAAGGATTCCTTTTCCCATGTCTTTAACCCTTTGGGCATCAGGTCAACCTTGACTTCCTCCACCTGCCTGCCTATCAGCGTCACGCCGTGAACCGTGAGATCGGGATGGGAAACTGCAATGAATCCCAATCTGTAATCTTCTTCTTCGTAAAAAGTGAGCCGGAAGCGCGGAGCATTATACACCATGATTTCATTTTCATCATCGTCAACAAAATAATGGTCAGGTTTGCCGTAGCGCGCTTCAACGTCAGGTACTTTCATCCCAAAAATGAGATCGCCAATGCCGTATTTCAATTTGATTTCCATCAGGCGTGTTTATGTTTTGATCCGGTTAACATTCCGCCCAGATAAGCCATCGGGAAGTAGGCCAAAGAAAGGTCGAGGATATCGAACCAAAACGGTGCCGGAAAACTGGCCACCATAAACAATCCGCCCAGAAAAAATAAAAACCCTACGATCAGCGCCATCCGCATTTTTCCCGTAACGGCGATTCTTGCCGCAGTAAAAGCACCAACCAAGGTACCCAAGGCATGGGCCAGGAAAGGCATTACAAAATGCTTGGGTTCAAAAAACCGGACAGCGGCTTCAAAGCCTTCGGGCGTGGTCAGATTTGCTCCGGCGGGCGGTGGAACAATGCTGTATCCCAGGTTGACAATCATTCCGTTGACCAGGCTGCCCAATAGGGCTCCGGCCAACACACCGAGTACATTTCTGACTACTGGTTTCATAGGCTTTCTAATAAATAAAAGTTCCGTATTCGCTTTGAATGGTTAATTTGGTTTGGTCATGGGCTTCGACGCGGCCAACAATACGGGCGTCAATCCCAAATGACTCTGAAATATCGATAATGGACTGTGCCATCTCCGGCTTCACATACAATTCCATGCGATGTCCGCAGTTGAAAACCTGATACATCTCTTTCCAATCCGTTTTGGATTGCTCCTGAATCAGCCTGAAAAGCGGCGGAACCGGAAAGAGGTTGTCCTTAATAACGTGCAGGTTCTCTACAAAGTGCAGCACCTTGGTTTGCGCGCCGCCACTGCAATGCACCATGCCGTGAATTTGCGCAGCGCCAAGTGTTTCGAGAATCTTTTTGATTACCGGCGCATACGTCCGCGTAGGTGAAAGCACCAGTTTTCCCGCATCCAATGGTGACCCATCTACGGGATCGGTCAGCGACATGCCTCCGGAATAGACCAGATCACCGGGAACTGCAGCGTCATAACTTTCAGGATATTTTTGGGCGAGATAGTTTGCAAATACGTCGTGTCGTGCCGATGTCAGGCCGTTGCTGCCCATACCGCCGTTGTAGCCGGATTCATAAGTAGCCTGCCCAAATGACGCAAGCCCGACAATGACGTCGCCGGCTGCAATGTTTGCATTGTCGATAACGTCCGCCCGCTTGATTCTCGCCGTCACGGTCGAATCGACGATGATGGTGCGCACCAAATCGCCCACGTCGGCGGTTTCGCCACCCGTTGAATGGATTTGGACGCCAAATTTGGCCAGTTCACTGATCAGTTCTTCCGTTCCGTTGATAATGGCCGAAATTACCTCGCCGGGAATCAGGTTTTTGTTGCGCCCGATAGTCGATGAAAGCAGGATGTTGCTGGTTGCGCCCACACACAAGAGATCGTCAATATTCATGACCAAGGCGTCCTGTGCAATCCCTTTCCAGACCGACAGATCGCCGGTTTCCTTCCAGTAGAGATAGGCGAGCGATGACTTGGTGCCGGCGCCATCGGCATGCATGATCAGGCAATAATCTTCGTCGCCCGTAAGATAATCAGGGACGATTTTGCAAAAGGCTTTGGGAAACAGGCCTTTGCTGATGGTTTTAATGGCGGCGTGCACATCTTCTTTTGAAGCCGAAACACCGCGAAGGTTGTAGCGTTTATCGTTTGACATGTTGTGTTGTTGTATCGCAAATATACTTTACAATTGCAGATTGACAACCCGCAGCCGCAAGTTTACCTGGCCTATCTTCCCAGCGAACGTTTGATAGGATCGAGGATCAAAATCTCGACCCGGCGGTTTTGAAGCTCTTCCATAAAATTCTTTTCCGGTATTTTGTGAATGGGACGCGCCGTGCCGAATCCGCGGAACGCCAGCCGGTTTACCTCTATTCCGCCATCAACCAAATACTTGAAAATAAATCGCGCCCTGCGGTAGGAAAGTGCCGTGTCGTTTTTGTTGGGATTGCAGCACATGTGTCCGTGGATTTCAATCCTCATGTCAGGATAGGCCACCAAAGTGCGGAATAAGTCAACCAGTACAGGCGAAGATTCAGGGATTACTTTTTCAGAATTCAGGAAAAAATGGATGTTTTCAATGCGGATCAGATCGCCCGGCTTTGCGCTGGCGAATTGCTCGTGAACCTCTGGCGCAAAACCATCCTTTCCGGTGTCGATCACGCCTCTCAATTCCCTATGGACAACGGGCGTTTCAGCTTCAACTTGCGAGGGTTCGACACGCAGGTTGTAGTAAACGTCGACGCGGCGGTTTTTGGCCGGATCCTTAAAAAGCTCGAGATCTTCGCCCATGGGTTCAAGTTCGACCGAATCAATCACCTTGATCTTGTTTTTCTCCAAAAGCCCTACAACCGACATAATCCTCCGGAATGACAGCCCGCGGTTGTATCGATCGTCGTCAACGGTATCGGTATGACCTGAGATTTTGACAACTTCGGCCTCGGGATTCTGAACCATCCATTGCTGAAAAGTAACGGCTGAAGAATCGCTGGGCACATCGATGTTGAAATCAAAATAAACGCTTACCGTTTTCTGGCCGTACATCACACCCGACAAAAGCAAAAAAGCCAGCAGGATTCTCATGGATTTTCGACGATTAGGATTTCGACACGGCGGTTGGCGGCGCGTTCTTCCTCATTTTTTTCGGGTATGGGATAGATGGGTTGCGTACTGCCGAATCCTTTGTAGGACAGGCGCGATTTTTCAATTTTGTTGCCGATCAGAAACTGATAAACGGCGCGCGCACGCTGGGTCGACAAATCCAACCGATCGTTTGGCATGCAGCACAAATGGCCCTGGATTTCAATCTTCAAGTTTGGATTACCCTGCAAAACCATCAAAAGTTCGTACAGTTTGACGCGTGATTCAGGCATGATCGCAAAAGTGTTGAGCTGAAAATTCAGGTTGTCGATCTTTAGCTTTTGACCGGCCTCGGCGCGGTGGATGCTTTTCATAAATTCCTTGTCGAGCAGGTATTCGGTAGTAGAGCCGTTGGGATTTTTTAAAACGACGCGATCGGCGTAAACCGGCTCAGGCCTGGGCGCGGGCGCAGTTGGTTTTATGCCCAGGATTTCCTCCTCGCGCGGCAAGTCTTTGGCCAGCAGATAAAACAGCGTCACCTTGCGGTTGAGCGCTTTGTTGGGCGACTGTTGGTGCAACTCGCCAAAACTGCGGGTTTTAAAATCGTCGCGGATGGCAACCGATCCGGAAATGGCCTTGAAAACGCTGGTGATGCGTCGGCGGGCCAGGGTGTCGTTGTATTGCGAAGTTCCGTCCTCATCGGTAAATCCGTGAATGCCCACCACCTTGACGTCTTTGTTTGTCGACATCCAATCGGCAAGGCGCTTTTGCTCAGAGGGTTTCAGCTCGTATTTGTCGCTGTCAAAATAAACGGAAAACTGCTCCTGACCCAATGCCGGCAACGCCAACAGGGCGAGCAGTACATAAATAAATCTCATCGGTTGCATATTACGCTAACGAAAGGTAGTCAAAAATCGTCTGCAAGACCATAAAAAAAGCCGCCTTTTTACGGGCGGCTCCTATCAGGTAAACAAAAGTTCACGGTACTTGGTCAGCGTCCAGATTTCGTCGTCGACCAAAAGCTCGAGCTTGTCGCAATGCCCGCGGATTTCGTCAAAGTACGTCTTGACGGTGTTGCAGTAAGCTTCAGCCATCTCCTGCGCATTGGTTAGTTTGTTGGCCCGTTTGCGCGCCTCGGTCATGGCTTTGACCTTGGTGTTGATGCCCTCGATATGGCCGGAAATGTCGCGGATAAGCGAGAGTTGTTCGCCCGCATACTTCTCGTAGTCCTTGCCAAAAATCTCCTTGAGTCCCCTGACGTTTTCAATCAGCGTGTTTTGATAACGGATAGCCGTCGGGATCACGTGGTTGCGCGCAATGTCGCCCAGAACGCGGCCTTCAATCTGAACTTTCTTGGTGTATTCCTCGAGCTCGATCTCGTAGCGCGCCTCTACCTCGACGTGGTTCATGATACCCAGTTCGTCAAAAAGTGCAAAGGCCTCTTTTGACACCTTGGCCTTGAGCGCAAGCGGCGTTGTCTTGTGGTTGCTCAGCCCTCGTTTGGCCGCTTCAATTTCCCACTCCTCGCTGTAGCCGTCGCCTTCAAACAAGATATTGTGCGTTTGCTTGATGTACTCGCGCAACACGTTAAAAATGGCTTCATCTTTTTTGAGTCCTTTTTTGTCGATGAGCTGATCAACCTCGGTCTTAAAATCGCGCAACTGTTTGGCCATGATGGCGTTGAGTGTCGTCATGGAATTGGCACAATTGGCTGATGATCCCACGGCGCGGAACTCAAATTTGTTTCCCGTAAACGCAAATGGCGATGTGCGGTTGCGATCAGTATTGTCCAGCAATACGTCCGGGATTTTCCCTACGACGTTAAGTTTAAGGTCAGTTTTTTCTTCGGGCGATAGTTTTCCGCTTGAAACACCTTCCAGTTCGTTGAGCACTTTGGTGAGCTGATCGCCGATAAAAATCGAAATGATGGCCGGCGGAGCCTCGTTGGCACCCAGGCGGTGATCGTTGCTGGCCGTGGCGATTGACGCGCGCAAAAGAGCTTCGTATCGGTGAACGGCCTTGATCGTGTTGATAAAGAACGTCAGGAATTGAAGGTTGCTCATTGGCGTTTTGCCCGGGCTGAGCAGGTTTACGCCAGTGTCGGTGGCCAGTGACCAGTTGTTGTGCTTGCCTGATCCGTTGACACCTTTAAATGGTTTTTCATGGAACAAGACGATAAAGTCATGGCGTTCGGCCACGCGCTGCATCACGTCCATCAAAAGCGAGTTGTGGTCGACGGCAAGGTTGGTTTCCTCAAAAATGGGCGCCAGCTCAAACTGATTGGGTGCCACTTCATTGTGACGGGTCTTGACCGGAATTCCGAGTTTGATGCACTCTTCTTCCAGTTCGCGCATATACGACAGGACGCGACTTGGAATCGACCCAAAATAATGATCTTCCAGCTGCTGACCCTTGGCCGCGGCATGCCCCAAAAGGGTGCGGCCCGTGATCAAAATATCCGGACGCGAACTGGCCAGCGCCGAATCAATCAGGAAGTATTCCTGCTCCCATCCCAGGGTCGCATATACCTTGCGTACGTTTTTGTCAAAATAACGGCAAACATCGGTTGCAGCCACATCGATGGCATGAAGGGCGCGAAGCAATGGCGTTTTGTAATCGAGCGCTTCACCAGTATAGGAAATAAAAACCGTAGGGATACAAAGCGTCGTTCCAAAAATAAAGGCCGGCGAAGTTGGATCCCAGGCCGTATAGCCGCGGGCTTCAAAAGTGTTGCGGATACCGCCGTTTGGAAAGCTCGAAGCGTCTGGTTCCTGCTGAACGAGTTGGCCGCCGCCGAATTTCTCGATGGCAACACCGTCAAACTCAGTTTCAAAAAAGGCGTCGTGCTTTTCAGCAGTCGTACCCGTTAACGGCTGAAACCAATGCGTGTAGTGCGTTACGCCTTTTGAAAGCGCCCACTCCTTCATCCCGATGGCAATATAATCGGCCAGTTTGCGATCGATCTTGGTCCCGTGCAACATGGCGTCCTGAATTCCCTTGATGGCATCGCGCGTCAGGAATTGTCGCATCGTCTTCTCGTTGAATACATTGGTAGCAAAAAGGTCGGATTTTCGGCCCGACTCTTCAAATGCAACCGGCTTTCTCATGGATGCCGTCTGCAACGCCTGAAATCGCAATACTGCCATAACTGAACTATTAAATGGTTATACCCTATTTTTTATGAGGCAAATATATAAGTAAATCATTTAATTCAACACAACACCCCTAATTTTTTAGGGTACAATCTTTAAAATATATACTTTATCCGACAAAACGCATTTTTCATCAGCAGTGATCTAATGTAAGGCCGTTGTTTTATCTTTGCCGCAAAAAATAACCTCATGCTAGTCTGGACTGCATTCCTTGCCCTGATTTTTATCTTTTTGGCGCTCGATCTGGGCGTATTTAACAAGAACCCGCACATTATCAGTTCCAAGGAAGCCGGACGATGGACCGCCCTTTGGGTTACACTTTCCTTTTTGTTTTCAGGAGTGGTCTACTGGCTGTATCAAAACGGACACGTCGACAACCCTACCAACCTCACGGCAGCAGATGCCCTCACCAAGTACATCACGGGCTATTTGATTGAACTGTCGCTGAGTATCGACAATATTTTTGTAATCGCGGTGATTTTTTCATCGTTCAGAATCCCGCAAAAATACCAGCACCGCGTATTGTTCTGGGGAATTCTGGGTGCGATCGTATTTCGCGGTATCATGATTTGGTTTGGCGTGTTGCTGATTCAGAAGTTTACGTGGATGACCTATGTATTTGGCGCCTTCCTGATTTTTACGGCGGCCAAAATGCTGTTCAAGAAAGACGAGGAAGAATTTGATCCGAAGCATTCCTTTGTTTACAGGATGCTTGGTAAAATTATTCCGATTGCCCATAAAACCGATCACGAAAAGTTCTTTATCCGCATCGACGGGAAGAAATTTGCCACACCGCTGCTTGTCGCCCTTTTGGTGATTGAAGTGATGGACGTGCTGTTTGCCATCGACAGCGTACCCGCCATCCTGGCCATTACATCCGATCCGTTCCTGGTGTTCAGTTCCAACATTTTTGCCATCCTGGGCTTGCGTTCGATGTACTTTTTCCTGGCGCACATGCTCAACCGTTTTGCACACCTGGAATACAGCCTGGTGGCCATCCTGGCTTTTGTCGGCGTCAAGATGCTGATCCACGATTATTACAAATTCCCAGAGTGGATGTCGCTTGGATTCATCGCACTTGCCTTGGCCAGCGGGGTTTTCTTCTCGATCAAAACCACCAAGAAAGAGTTAAAGGCTCCCGACGAGGAAGCATAAAAAAAAGGAGCTTTGGGCTCCTTACTTTTTTATCTGCATCCGCTTGACCGTGCTTTCCTTGAGATCAAGTGCCTCGGTTACGGCTTTGTAATCGGCTTTGTCGACACCGGACCTGGCAAAATACCCAGGAACGACTACAAACCTCAGGATTTGATTTTGAGTAAAATCAGGACTCAGCGTTCCCAGATCATTTCCTTCAATAAAGACATTTACGTCAAATCTTGTAAAGTCATAATTGTAGGCAAAATCAAGGGTTCCATCGCCAAAATAATAGGTTTGTGGCAAAAGTTGCCAAACGTCCTCACCTTGAAACGACGATGACAACCTATAGGTCAACACGTGGTCAGATGACAGTATCGGCTGGGGAAATTCAAATAAAATGGCAAAATCGTTTGGGAGAAAATCAACGTTGGTAATTTCAAAAACTGCACTTTCGGCAGTATAACCGGTTGGTCCGGGAGGCCCTTGAGGACCTTCACATGAAGAAAATGAAAGGGCGGCACCGGCAATCAGGAAGAGGAATATCTTTTTCATAATAATAGGGGATTAGGTTCTAAAAATACGGCTTTCAAACATCAAGCCAAAAAAAAGGCTGCCTAAAAAGACAGCCTCGGGGTGATTGTGTTTGGGTGTTTATTGTTTAACCACTTTGCGGATCAGTGTGCCCGCATCGGTTTTGATTTTTACAACATAAATGCCAGACGCCTGCCCGGAAAGGTCCAATTTGTCAGAAACCTTCATACCCAGGGCGTTATAGATTTCAATCCTTTCTACCGCAATCCCATTAGCCTGTAATTGCAACGCACCGTTTGTCGGGTTAGGATAAAGACGGATGGACAAATCTCCAAATCCGGCATTGGCCAAAACCGTAATCGAGGTACAATCAGAAGTCGCTTCGCATCCATTGGTGTTCATGACACAGGCGTAATTTCCGCTCAACTCGGGAGTAAATGTTTGGTTGACGGCGCCTTCAACCGGGGTGTTGGTGTCGCAATCCATCCATTGGTAAGTAGTTCCAGGAAGATCGCGTACGGCAGTCAGGATGTTTCCGTCGAGCGTTACTTCATTGGTCAGTGAATTTTGCGTATCGGTTACGGTAACCTCGGCCGCAAAAGTATCAGTTGATGCAGGTTGACAAATTCCGTTGGAAACCGTCAGTGTTACCGTATACGTTCCCGGACATGAATAGTTGTGGCTGGTTATGGCGCCGCTGCCTGTAGTCCCATCTCCAAAATCCCATTCCGCCGAATCAAAATTCGAACTCAGGTTCACAAAAGTGACTGTTCCGCTTTGGGCTTCAGCGTCGTAATCCGCAATCGGGAGATAGGTAAAATCAGCGTCGGCCACAAGGCATTGTTGCTCGTCGATATACCGGACCGACAAAGGGACAAACATGTTCAGCAGCTCAAAACCGTCGGCCTGCAAAACCGGGATTCCGTAATCAGGTGAAAACCATTGGTAAGAAACTGTCGTTGTAGGGATCGGGATCGTAATACCCTGAAAAACGATGGTCTCCGTTTTTTGCGTCACCTGTTTCAACTTGAGGACGTTGGGGAAAGTCCCGGCGGGCGTGACCAGTGAACCCCATCCGTTGACATTGGTGGTACGCTGGGTTGTCATGCTGTAGGCCAACGGAGCGCCCATGCTGGTAAGGTCCAGGTTAAAGGCTCCGGTTGTGGTGTAAGAATCGTTGTAATTCATCGGAAACTGATAAACCTCATCCGGATCGTCATAATCAACGGCCATAGGAATTGGAATCCCTGAAATGACGGCGGTGACTCCGCGCATCTTATTGGTGACTCCCGATGAATTGACGTTGGTGTGCTCTACAATATTGTTCACGCCGTAATCCATCAGTTCAAAGCCTTCGGTAAGTACCGTGGCGAGTTTAAAGTTGTTGTTGAACTGCGAATTACACGTAAAGATGTAAAAGTTTGACAGACACCACGCCAGTTTATAACCCGCGTTGTTTGGATTCTGAAATCCCTCGACCGTTTGCGACGACGCATTGAGGTTGGCGTAGTTCCACGAATGATTCTGACCGGTGGCCGCAAAATTCATCGCAATAAAGTTTGACGCCTGACTGACGGTAAATTCCTGACCGTGCTGGGCGTACTGTGCCGATGTGTAGGTAACTTGTCCGTAAGAGGCAATGGCGAACAAAAGTGCAAGTAGCGTAATTTTTTTCATAAGCTGTTCTGGATTGGTTGACTCAGATCAAAACTACCACCCAATCAATCAGTTATAAAATATTTACGACAACTGTTAAGAATTTC
>CAZIBV010000045.1:0-3303 GCA_964537345.1 uncultured Flavobacterium sp.
CCGTTGAGCCCGCCTGAAAATTCCAGCACGGTTCCGGCCAGATACAAAAAGCTCTTTTTTTCTACGGCAATCCGGATGTCGTTATCTTCAAATATTTTATCGCTTTCAGAGGTTTCCCTATCGAATTTCAATTCGTACGAAAGCCCCGAGCAGCCACCGCTTTTTACGCCAACACGGACGTAATCGCGGGCAGCGTCAAATCCGTCCTCGCTCATTAAGGACACGATTTTTGTTTTGGCACTATCCGATACTTTAATCATAAATTGAGTTGTTAATTGCAGTACAGCCTGTTGCGTTTTGCCGCACTGTCGGCAAAGATACTACTTAATAACCCTAATGATTACGGGTATAACATTTTTATAACTGATGTTGCAATAGAGCATCCTCATGATTTTGCTAAATTACTTTACTTTGCAAAAAAGCCCTTATGAAACTTTACGCGATTGAAGCCGGAAATTTTAAGCTAGACGGCGGCGCCATGTTTGGCGTAGTGCCCAAAACGATATGGAGCAAGACCAATCCCGCCGACAATTTTAACATGATTGACATTGCCGCGCGCTGTCTTTTGATTGAAGACGGCAACCGGCTGATGCTGATCGATACGGGCATGGGCGATAAACAATCGGAAAAGTTTTTTGGATACTATCATCTTTGGGGCGATCATTCCATTGACAAATCACTCGCCAAATACGGCTTTCACCGCGATGAAATCACCGACGTCTTTATGACGCACCTTCACTTTGACCACTGTGGCGGAAGCGTTCGCTGGAACATGAATCGCACCGGATACGAGCCCGCTTTTCGCAATGCGACATTTTGGAGCAACGCCAAACACTGGGACTGGGCCGTAAAACCAAACGCGCGGGAAAAAGCCTCGTTTTTGGCTGAGAATATCCTGCCCATGCAGGAGAGTGGCCAACTAAAATTCATTCCGGACGCTGCGTCTGATCTGATGGAGAATTCACCGCTTGGCTTTGATATCTTTTTTGTGGACGGACATACCGAGAAAATGATGATTCCCATGATTGACTACCGCGGCAAAAAAATCTGCTTTATGGCTGATTTGCTCCCAACGGCCGGGCACATTCCGTTGCCATACGTCATGGGTTACGACACGCGCCCGCTGCTGACTTTGCCGGAAAAGGAAAAATTTTTGCGCGCCGCCGCCAAAGATGAGTTTTTGTTGTTTTTGGAACACGACGCGCACAACCCAATCGTTACCGTAACCGAGACTGAAAAGGGCGTCAGGTTAAAAGAAGTACTGGAGCTTCAGGACGTGCTGTAAGCCCAAAATACTGTTAACGCGCTGACAATCGGTAACAAAAACAATTATTTTCGACTCCTTTAAAAAATTTACGATGAGAATCTTGAACATCGCAGGGATTTTTCTGGCTGCAACCCTAAGCATAGCCGCACAACCCAAAGCCGTCGCGGTTAAGAAATCACCTCTGGCTGAAACTGATTTAAAACGCTGGAGCCACCTGGATTTGGAGCGCGACTCGGTGCCGGGCATGAGCGTTGACCGCGCTTACAAGGAACTGCTTAAATCGCCTGGCCAAAAAGTGATTGTCGGCGTCATTGATTCAGGCTTTGACATTGAGCATGAAGATCTTAAATCAGTGCTGTGGACCAACCCGAAGGAAATTGCGGGAAATGGTTTGGACGATGACAACAATGGTTATGTAGATGATGTGCACGGATGGAATTTTCTGGGCGATGTGTTGTATGAAACCTATGAGATGACGCGAATTGTGCGCAAAGGCGACGATGGATCGGAAACATACAAAGCCGCAAAAGCCGAATACGACAAACAACTGCTGGAAGCACAGACGAATCAGGAAGGATTTGCGCCTGTTCTGGCCGCGCACGACGAAATTTCAGCCTACCTGGGCAAAAAGAATTATACGCTTGATGAGGTCCGCGAGATTACGCCCAATGAAAAGGCGTCCATCATGTCGATTCGCATCATGATTTCCATCATCAAACGAGCCGGACCTGAATTCCATTCCGAAATCGAGGAACTCCGCAACCAGAACGAATCGACCCTGAAATACAACCTCAACCTGGAATACGACGGACGCAAACAGTTTTTGGGTGACGATCACACCAATATGTCGACCAAATTCTACGGAAACGGAAACGTCGCAGGCAAAGAGCGCGACCTGGCGGTTCACGGAACCCACGTGGCCGGCATCATCGCGCAGGTTCGCAACAATGGCAAGGGTGGCGATGGCGTGGCCGATAATGCCGCCATCATGACCATCCGCGCGGTTCCAAAAGGCGACGAATACGACAAAGACATTGCACTGGCCATCCGTTATGCGGTTGACAACGGCGCGAGAATCATCAACGCAAGTTTTGGAAAGAGTTTTTCCCCGCAAAAAGAGTGGGTTTATGAGGCCATCCGTTATGCCGCTTCAAAAGATGTGTTAATTGTGCACGCCGCCGGAAACGACGGGCTTGACATTGACTTGCCGCAAAACCGCAACTTTCCCAACGACTCTGACGATCTGGTGAATGAAATTGCCGACAACGTCCTGACCGTAGGCGCCTTGGGTCCGCAAAACGGCGAGAAAATGGTAGCGCCTTTTTCCAACTTCGGAACCCGAAATGTCGACATTTTTGCGCCGGGGATGCAAGTTTACGCCACGGTACCAGACGGATACGAATTTCAGCAGGGAACGTCGATGGCCGCGCCAAATGCATCGGGAGTGGCTGCGCTTATCCGTTCGCGCTACCCCGAACTTACTGCGGCACAGGTAAAGAAAATCATCATGGAATCAGGAACGCCAATCCAACACGAAGTGGTTTTGGGTTCTGATCAGGAAAAACGTCCGTTTAGTCAGGCATCGCGCTCCGGACGCATCGTCAACGCTTACAATGCCTTATTGCTCGCCAAAAAAACAGCCAAAAAATAACCTTATGAACAAATTTTTTCTCGCCGCATTTGCAGCGATATCGGTCACTTTAAACGCCCAAACCGGCTACTGGCAACAGCAGGCCGATTACAAAATGGAAGTGTCGATGGACGTCAAAACCTATCGGTACACAGGAAAGCAGCAACTTACCTACACCAACAATTCACCCGATACGCTGCGGTCAGTATTCTATCACCTGTACAACAACGCCTTTCAGCCCGGAAGTGAAATGGATATGCGACTGCGGAACATTGTCGATCCCGACGGCAGGATGGTGACCAAGAAAACCGTCGACGGCAAGGAAATCAAGGAGAGCCGTATCAAAAACCTGAAGCCGGATGAAATTGGTTATCTCAAACCTTCAAACCTGAAACAAGACGGTACG
>CAZIBV010000045.1:3403-18085 GCA_964537345.1 uncultured Flavobacterium sp.
CGCGAATTCCACGGTGTTTGGGGCCATTATGACGTCAAGATTACCATCGACAAAAACTACACAATCGGCTCGACCGGATATCTGCAAAACCCAAATGAAATTGGACATGGTTATCAGGATGCCGGCGTGACCGTCGACCACAAAAAGAAAAAAACGCTTACCTGGCATTTTGTGGCGCCCAACGTACACGATTTTACCTGGGCGGCCGATGACAACTACATCCACGACATTATTCCCGGACCAAACGGCGTGACGCTGCATTTTTTGTATAAAAACAACCCAAAGATTTTCGAGACCTGGAAGGCCGTTCAGCCGCGTACGGCCCGATTGATGGAAATTTTTAACGAGATGGTCGGTCCTTATCCGTACAAGCAATATTCGGTGATTCAGGGTGGCGACGGCGGAATGGAATACGCCATGTGTACGTTGATTCTGGGCGAGGGCAAACTCGACGGGATGACCGGGCTGATCGCACACGAGCTGGGTCATACCTGGTTCCAGCAGGTTTTGGCTACCAACGAAACTTTGCACGGTTGGATGGACGAAGGTTTTACCACTTTTATTGAAGATTACGCCATCAATGAAATGGCTGAAAAGAAAGCCGTCAATCCGTTTGAGGCCAGCACGCGCGGCTATTTGATGCTGGCCAATTCCGGCAAGGAACAACCGCTGTCTACGCAGGCTGACCGCTTTGACGAAAATCGCGTGTACAGCATCGGGTCATACAGCAAGGGATCAGTTTATTTGAGCCAGTTGATTTATCTGATTGGGTTTGACAATACAATGAAAACCCTCAAGCGCTTTTACAATGATTTCAAATTCAAGCATCCGTCGCCAAATGATTTTACGCGCACGGCCGAAAAAGTATCCGGCGCACACCTTGGCTGGTACCTGACCGATTGGACGCGCACCACAAATACCATCGATTACGCCATTGCCGGATTGACTGCCGAAGGCGATAAAGCAAAGGTTTCGCTCAAGCGCATCGGGCGGATGCCTATGCCGATCGACCTTTTGGTAGAATACACTGACGGGTCAACCGAGAGCTTTTACATTCCGCTGCGCATGATGTATTTCCAGAAAGAGAATCCATATCCGCAGGTAAAAAGAACCGTTTTGAACGAATGGACCTGGGGCGATCCGGACTACAGTTTTACGCTTTCAAAACCTTTGACGCAGGTCAAGCAGGTGGTTATCGATCCGAGCGGTTTGATGGCCGACGTGAAGCCCGAGAACAATACGGCCAAACCATAACGGGAAAACCCTCTCAGTGAGAGGGCTTCCTGACAAAGCGTTGGCCTTGTTATATATAGAGAGATGTTGATGGGTGTTATCCGCTTTTCCAGCAGTTGCTTCTTCAACCCGCGGATAGTGCTTTGATATTTCAAAGGTAAAACGCCTGATGATCAATTGCTTTTCAGGATTTTAAAAAAGATTTACAGGATTTTCACCAAGGTGCGTCCGGCTGTATCCCCATCGTGAAAAAACTTACCTTTGCGCCATGGACGCCCGGTATCCCAAAGACGAAAAATTAAAAAGCCGCAAGACAATCGAGCAACTGTTTGCGGCGCGTCAGAGCGTTGCAAAATTCCCGCTGCGTCTGGCTTTTTTGGAACTTCCGGAAGGCAGCAAGCATCAGATGGGCGTATCGGTATCCAAAAAGTATTTTAAGAAAGCGCACGACCGAAACTATTTCAAGCGGGTAATGCGCGAATGTTATCGGCTTAACAAATCAAAGCTAAATGCTGAAAAGCCACACGCCTTTATGCTTTTGTATCAAACGCCAGACCGGCTCAGCTACCAGCAGATTTTTGAACTGACAGTGGCCGTGTTTGAAAAATTTTCGCAAAAACAAGGCGCGGGGACCAACGCATACTAGGAACCCGGCATCTGCGTTAAACCTAAATACAGTTTTATGAAAGCACTTATTGCCGCGCTTGTGCTGGCCTTACCGCTGGCCTGCAGCAACCGATCGGACGATGGCGAAACCCCTACTACCGAGATTGCCGTAGAAGCCAAAATGGAATCGGGAGACACGCCGGTAGCCCAGAGCGAAATGCCGGTGGTCTCGCAGCAGAAAATCATTCGGGAAGGTCATGTGCGGTTTGAAACCAATGATTTGGCGCAAACGCACGCTCGAATCCTGACAGCCGTTAAAAACTGCGGTGGCCTGATTACCGCCGACGCCCAAGGCAAGGACTACCAATCGCTTTACCGCCACATCACGGTTCGTGTGCCCAGTGCAAAGTTTGACGATTTGCTGGCGCAGATAGGCGAGGGGGTTGCCTATTTTGACCGAAAGGAAATCACCGCCCGCGACGTAACCGAGGAATTCATTGACGTTGAAGCGCGATTGGGCGCCAAAAAGAAACTTGAATCGCGTTATCTGGAGCTGCTGGGTAAAGCCTCAAAAGTCCAGGAGATTCTGGAAATTGAAAAGCAACTGGCCGTCGTTCGCGAAGAAATCGAATCGATGGAAGGCCGGCTGCGCTACCTGAGCAATCAGGTTTCGATGAGTACGCTCAACCTTGAGATTTACACCAAAACCGCTATCGACAGTGGCGTCACCGTATCATACGGCAGCAAAATGTGGAACGCTGTCAAATCCGGATTCAACGGGATATCGGTGTTCTTTATAGGCCTGCTGTATATTTGGCCATTAATCCTTATTTTAGTTGCCTTGTTTTTTATCATCCGCAAGAGACTTAAAAAGAAACCTTTTTAAAGCATGAAGCAGTTTAAGCGCATCGGATTACCCTTATTGGCAGCCGTGATTTTGTTTGCGGGCGTGGGATTCCGGGCCGTGAAGGACGATTTTTTTGAAATCGCCAAGCAAATCGAGATTTTCACGACACTTTTCAAGACCGTCAACCAGAACTATGTCGACAAGACCAATCCGGCCGACCTTATGGACAAGGCGATCAAGAACATGCTGGCCGAACTCGATCCGTACACGGTTTATTTCAACGAGCAGGACGTTGTCAAGTTCAAAATCAACAACACCGGCGAATACACCGGAATTGGTGCGTTGATGTCCCGTAAGGAAGGCGTTTTGATCATCAAGGAAGCTTACAAAGGCTATCCCGCCGACAAAGCCGGACTGCGCGCAGGTGATGAGATTATTCAGATTGGCGACGTCAACCTCGAGGATTTCAAGGAAGATGCCGGCCAGTTGTTGAAAGGCGCGAAAAACGCCAAAATTCCGGTAAAATTCCGCAGGCAGGGGAGTGTGCAGTCGGCCGAAATCATTTTGGGCGAAGTTGAATTAAAAGCTGTTCCGTTTTTTGCCAAGGTTGATGACAAAACCGGCTACATCGTCCTGACACAGTTTAACCGAAAGGCGACACTCGAAACCAAGGAAGCGCTGGAAAAACTAAAAGAACAAGGTGCCGAACGCATCATATTTGACCTGCGCGGAAACGGCGGCGGATTGTTGGGCGAGGCGGTTAACATCTGCAACCTGTTTGTGCCCAAAAACGAGACGATTGTAACCACCAAATCCAAAACCGAAAAGCACAACATCACCTACAAAACCATGCACGAACCCGTGGATACGCAAATCCCGCTGGTGGTTTTGGTTGACGGACGCAGCGCCTCGGCATCAGAGATTGTGGCCGGTGCACTTCAGGACCTGGACCGCGCCGTGGTGGTGGGAAGCCGCAGTTTTGGAAAAGGACTTGTTCAGCGGCCGATTGACCTGACCTACGGAACGCAGGTAAAAATTACGATTTCGCGCTATTACACGCCATCCGGACGATGCATTCAGGCGCTCGATTACGCCCACCGCGATGAACAGGGCAAGGCCGTCCGCACCGATGCCTCGCAATATAATGCCTTTAAGACGCGAAAAGGTCGCACGGTTTACGATGGCGGCGGCATCCAGCCTGATGTTGAACTGGCCGAATCCAAGATGAGTCCTATTGCCGAAGCCTTGGTTAAAAATGACGGAATCTTTGATTTTGCCACGCATTATTACTACAAGAATCCCAACATGGGAACCAAAATCCCAACGATCACGGATGCTGATTTTGCCGAGCTGAAGGCTTTCCTGAAAAAAGGAAATTATTCGTTTGACACGCAAACAGAGCAGGCTTTGAAAAAAGTGATTGAAGCGGCCAAAAAAGAAAACCTCGATACGGCCATCCAAACTGAGTACAAACAATTGCTGGCTTCATTGCAGCGAAGCGAGGAAACGCAACTGGACAAAAATAAGACCGAAATCAAGGAACTGATTCTGGACGAAGTCATCAAAAGATACCAGTACAAAGAAGGTTTGTATCAGTATTATACCCAAAACAACACTGAAATCAAAAAGGCGATTGAACTCCTGAACAACACCGCCGAGTACAATAAAATCCTTAAAATCTGATGCGACACGCGCTTTGGTTACTGTTGTTTTTTATCACGACGGCAAACGCCCAGGAAGAGGTTATCCAATCGGTTTATTTTGAGTTTGACAAATATTCGCTCGACGACAAACAGGCCCAGGCGGTAATCAACTACATCCGATCGACCGATTCGACTCGGATTGAATCAATCGAGATTTTTGGTTACACCGACGACATCGGCAAAGCCAGCTACAATTACAAACTGTCAACCCAACGGGCGGCCACCATCCGCGATGTCCTGACCAAAAACGGCATCAAAAACAAGGTGATCGTAACCATTGAAGGCAAGGGCCGGATCATGATCGACGATGACCTGCTGGAAAATCTGCCGGAAAAACGATCCAAAAACCGCCGCGTCGACGTGGTGCTCAACCTCAAGGAACTGCCCAAAATACAGCTTCCGGGTTATTACACATCGGTACAAAAAAAGCACGTGGTGGGCGATCACATCTACCTGGAAAACCTGCTTTTTGAACGCGGTTCCAGCAAACTTACTTTTAAGGCCAAAACCCAACTCGACGGGATTGCGCGCGCATTGCACAAAAACAAAAACCTGCATTTTGAGATTCAGGGACATGTTTGCTGTACGCCGCCTTACCAAAAAGAGGCCATCGACCGCTTGACCCGAAAGCGTCAACTTTCACAAAACCGCGCCGAATCAGTTTACAAATACCTGGTGTTTAAAAAGATTCCCAAATCGCGGATGAGTTTCAAAGGCTACGGCAACACAGTTCCGTTGGGAAAAGGATCGGAATACGACCGCCGCGTCGAGCTGGTCATCACCAAGATTTAACGGATGATCATGGGCAAGTGCGGGATTCCATCTTCCAGGAATTCATCGCCGCAAACTGCAAAGCCGTGGGTTTCATAGAATGTTTGCAGATAGGATTGTGCGTGGATTTTGATGGGTAGCGGAAAGTGTTCGGCCATGATTTCGAGTGATTTTTCCATCAGCCGGTGACCCAGTTTCAAATCGCGGTGCGACTGACGGACCACGACCCGCCCGATGCAACTCTCCTGCAGATAATCGCCCGGACCAAACAACCGTGCATACGCCACCAGAATGCCATCTTCATAGCCCAAAAGGTGAAGCCCCTTCTCATCCTTGCCATCCGGATCCTGATAAGGGCAATTTTGCTCGACTATAAAGACCTCGCAGCGCAAAACCAGCACATCGTATACCTCGCGGGCTGAAAGTTCGTCAAATCGCTTAATTTTCCACTCTGTCATGGTTCAAAGGCAATGGTTCGTAAAATGGCTTCCAGTTCCAGCATGAGTTCGCGCTTTTCCTGTGAGGGCGCATAGCAAAATCCCTCCAGTACCAAAATGCGGTTTTTATCCTGGTCGACCATCGAGAGGTTGATAAAAGGTCCAGACATATAATCGTTGGTAAGCTCCCAGGTTCCGCGGGTTTCGTAGGTTTTTCGTCCGGAAACGGTTTGTCTTGAAAGGTAAGGGGCAAAAGCTTTTTCAGTAATCATCCTGCTTTCAGCTTCCCGTCCGTGAATGTAGAGTGCGCCCACCGAATCGCGCATCCGGGTGATGTTGCCAATGATGTTGGTTCCGCGTTCCAGGCAATGCATCGGCACCTGATACACCAAAACATTCATGTTTCCGGTAATCATGTCTTTCTTAAACCAAACCAGGTTATCAGCATTGAGCGCCTGTTTGTACGCTTGCGGAATCCGCATGGCAATTCCAAATGAATCTTTTAAAACTTCGCGTTCAACCTGTGCCGAATCAACCTGGCGCGTGGCCACATCCAATTCCGTTTGGCGGATGATGTCCAGCATTTGCCCGGCGTGTTTTTGCAGTCCTTCCAGGATTTCCGGAACCGATCGGCCGGCCAGATACATGACATTTTGTGGCTTTATGTGCTGATCGCGCTCAACCTTGAAGTACGACTTTTCATCAGTTTTAACCACCAGAATATTGCGGTCGTTTGACATGTAGCCTTCCATCAGCCGCAGCGGATACTGGGTGATGCTCAACGTGGGTTCTTCCTGCGGCAACCCAATGATGGGCGAGGCGAATTTTTTGCGGATCGAATCGCCCACCTGACCGTTCCAGAGCGGATCGTCGATGATGACCGTCAGATGATTGGGCAAACTTTCCCGTACGTTTTTGTCACTTTTGACGCATCCGGAAAAAACCACCGAGAGGCAAAAAAAAAGGGCTTTCAAAAGTCCTGAAAGCCCAAATTTATGAAGTTTTGAATCAGCCATTGATTTTAAGGCGTTGTCCGGGTTTGATGTTTCCGTTCTTGATTCCGTTCCAGCGCTTGATGTCAGACACGGTTACGCCGGGATATTTTTTGGCGATGCTGAACAGCGAGTCACCTTTTTGAACATAGTACTCGTGACTTGACTCATACTTGTCTTTCTTGGTTTTTTCCGCTACGGCATCCTGAGCTTCAATCTTGCCGACAATCAGTTTTTGACCAGCGTGGATATTTACATCCTGCAGATTGTTCCACTCCTTGATCTGATCGAGGCTGATGTTGTGTTTTTTGGCGATGAATCCAAGGAACTCGCCTTTTTTCACCACGTATTCCACCAGGCGAACTTCCGGCTTGGCTTCAACCTCGGCGGCAGGCTCGCCAACCTTGATTTTGGTTCCGGCCAAAAGGGTGTCGTCTTCAAAATTGTTGAGCTTTTTAAGATCGGCTACCGACAGGTTGTGCTTGCGCGCAATGGCCGACAGTGTCTCCCCTTGTTGCACCACGTAAAAATCCTCTGATGGATTGGCATCGGCAACAGCTTCCTCTACCTGAGCCACCTGAGCGGCAGGTTTTGGCGTTTCTTTCTTAGGTTTGACAGCTACGGCCTGGTTGGTCTTGATTTTCAGCGTCGTTCCCGCATTAACCTTGTTGCTGCGCAGTCCGTTCCATTTTTTGAGTTCCGACAGGCCAACTCCATGGCGATCGGCAATGGAACTCAGGTTGTCTCCGCGGCGTACCTTGTAATACTTGGTGCGTGACACCCATTGTTTTTCCGTTTCGTCATCGGCAGAATCTTGTGTTGATGCAATGGCCGTGCGCACTGAGCTGAAAGGCTTTTCACGCTGATCGGCCTCGTAACGGGCGTAGGCGTAAATCTTGTCTTCGTTTGACGTGAACAGCGCCATCTTGTCTTTGGGCAATCTCAAGTAATGCGGTTTGTTGTCATAGCTTGGAACCGTTTTGAGCTTGTACGACGGATTGAGCATTTCCAACTGCGCGACCGGCATGTCCAAAAGCGCCGACAGTTGCTTGAAGGTCAACTGGTTTTTTACCATGACCGTGTCGGTTTCAAAGTGCTTGACCAGGGCGCGCTGCGGAACGATTCCGTGTTCCTTGTGGTATTCGTAGATATACATCGTGGCCAGGAAAGCCGGAACGTATCCCTGGGTTTCCTTTGGAAGGTGTTTGCGGATGTTCCAATAGTTTTGCTTTCCGCCCGAGCGACGAATCGCCTTGGCCACATTGCCAGGTCCGGAATTGTAAGAGGCCAGCACCAAATCCCAGTCGCCAAAAATCTTGTACATGTTGGCCATGTATTGCGCGGCGGCATCACTGGCTTTAAGCGGATCACTGCGCTCGTCTACATAAGAGTCGATGTGCAGGTTGTACTGCTTTCCGGTCTGGTACATAAACTGCCACAATCCGGTGGCGCCCATACGGGAAACCGCCTTTGGATTCAGCGCCGATTCGACGATAGCCAAATACTTGATTTCCAGCGGAACATTCTGACGCGCCAGGGCTTCCTCAAACATCGGGAAGTAATATTCTGAGATGGCCATCAGGCGCTCATACGAACGCTTGCGGTTTTTCAGGAATGATTTGATAATGTTCTCGAGTCCGGGATTGTACTCAATGTTGAACGGCGATTTGGCGTCAAGTTTCGCCAGGCGTTCTTTTAAAAGTTCAGTTGACAGTTCAAAGTCAACCTTTTCGTCCAGGTTGATTTTGGTGATGTCGTCGGTCAGGTCGTTGTAAATGTCAAGGCTTGCCAGTTCACTCAGCCACATGCTGTCGACACATTGGGCCATCTCGTCCTTTACAAAGGTTGCCTTGATGGAATCCAAAAATGACAGTTTTACCGGTTGCGCGTCAAGCACTTCATTTTGAACGGTTTCCTGCGCAGTCACATTCAGGGCAAACAATGATGCCAGCGCGAAAATCGATTTTTTTAAACTCATCCTTACGTTGTTTAGTTTTTTAAAGGCCAAGTGGCGGTTAGAAAACTCTTTTTCGTGTTATTTGTTTGAGAAACAAGGGTTCACAGCCGGGTTTTTTGCAATTAGCTAAATGTCAAACCCTTATATCTGCAAACATAGTAATTATGAAACAAAACTTAAAAATTTTATAACTTAAACTTTCATTAAAAATTGCCTTTGTGCCGATTTTAACACAAAAATGGCGGTCTTTTTTGCGAATAATTTAAAGTTTTAGCCCTGCTGTATGGCTGCGATTCCCGGCAGTACGCGTCCTTCGAGCATTTCCAGCATCGCACCGCCCCCGGTTGACACATAGCTCACCGCATCTTCCAGTCCAAATTGTTTGACCGCGGCCACCGAATCGCCACCGCCAACAAGCGAGAACGCTCCGTTTTTCGTGGCCTCCCCAATATATTTACCCAGTTGCTTCGTTCCGGCGGAAAACGCTTCCATTTCAAACACGCCCAGCGGCCCGTTCCACAAAATGGTTTTTGATTTCAAGATGACGTCGGCAAAAATCTTAAGTGATTCCGGACCTGCGTCCAAACCTTGCCAGCCGTCGGGGATTTGGTTGATATCGACGATTTTGGTGTTGGCGTCTTCGGCAAACTTGTCGGCCGCAACTACGTCAACGGGAAGGTGAATCTGAACATTTTTCTCCTCGGCTTTACGCAGGATTTCCAGCGCCAGGTCCAGCTTGTCATCTTCGTGGATGGAGTTCCCGATCGATCCGCCCTGAGCCTTGATAAACGTAAAAGCCATTCCGCCGCCAATGATCATATGATCAATCTTGTCCAGAACATTTTCGATTACCGTAATTTTTGACGATACTTTTGATCCGCCCAGAATAGCCGTCACAGGTTTCTCCGACGATTTCAAAACACGCTCGAGGCTCTCGATTTCCTTGGCCAATAAATATCCAAAAGTCTTGTCTTCCGGAAAAAACTTGGCGATGATGGCAGTAGAGGCGTGGGCCCGGTGTGCCGTTCCAAACGCGTCGTTAACATAGACATCTCCCAAAGCGGCCAGTTCCTTGGCGTACTCCTCGCTACCGGCTTCTTCCTCTTTGTAAAAGCGCAGGTTTTCGAGCAGCAAGACTTCGCCGGGTTGCAGATTGCGGGCGGCTTCAACAGCAACTTCACCCCGTGAATCAGTGGCAAAACGCACTTTGGCGCCCAGCACTTGCGATACTTTGTCAACGATATGCTTAAGCGAATATTTGTCTTCCTTAGCCTTTGGACGGCCCAGGTGTGACATCAGGATCGCACTTCCGCCGTCGGCCAGAATTTTGTCGATGGTTGGCTTGGCGGCCTCGATACGCGTAGCATCGGTTACGTTGAAATCGTCGTCCAGCGGAACGTTGAAATCAACACGGACAAGGGCTTTTTTGCCTTTAAAATCAAAATCGTTGAGCGTTTTCATAGTATCGGATTTTATCCCGGCAAAGATACCATTTTGAGACAGCCAACCAATGGATTTGCTATCTTTGCGCATGCTTTTTTCACAGATTCCAGGCCAGGAACAGATCAAAAAACACCTTGTCAAGACCGCTCAGGAGGGCCGGATTCCGCACGCACAGATTTTTGTGGGCCCGGAAGGATCGGGGACTTTGGCCATGGCTGTCGCCTATGCGCAATTTGTCATGTGCGCCAATACGGGAACTGAAAACACGGGTGGAAGCGAAGCTTGCAATACCAAGATGAACAATCTGGCCCATCCGGATCTTCATTTTATTTTTCCAACGTATACCGACAAGGCAAAATCAAAAGAAAATTCGTCCGATTTCCAGAAAGAATGGGCTGCGTTTGTCCGCAAAAATCCTTTTGGAAGTTTTCAGGATTGGTTTGCCGATTTGAATTCGGAAGGGAAAAACGGTGCCATCCGCGTGGCCGACGCCGACCTTTTTGCCAAGGCTCTCGCACTCAAATCCTATGAAGGCGGTTACAAAGTGATGATTATCGCCATGGCCGACCGAATGAATGTCGAAGCCGCCAATAAAATCCTGAAAGTTCTCGAGGAACCAACACCGCGAACACTGATCATCCTGACTTGCGAGGATATTTACGATCTTTTGCCCACGGTGCGATCGCGGTGCCAGATCGTGCATTTCAACAAACTCGGCCAAAGTGAAATTGCCGAAGCGCTCCACAAAAATTTCAATATCGAACGCCACCAAGCCAACATCATTGCACGCCGCACCGATGGGAATTACGCCAAAGCCCTGCGGATGCTGGAAGAGGACAACGCTGAAATCATTTTTGAAAAATGGTTTGTCGAACTGGTTCGCGGCGCCTTTAAAGCCAAGGGCAATGCATCGGCCATTTCAGATTTGATTGCGTGGAGTGAAAAAGTGGCCAAATTACCCAGGAACGATCAGCGAAAATTTTTGGGTTTTTGCGCCGAGATGTTCCGCCAGGCGATGCTGCTCAATTACCAGGTTCCGTCGCTGGTGTACATTGAACCAGCGGTTGACAAATTCAAACTTGAGAATTTTGCGCCCTTTGTTCACGGTGGAAACATCCGGGAAATTTACGACGAGATCGACAAAGCCATTTTTCACGTGGAACGAAACGGCAGCGGCAAACTGATTTTTGTAGACCTTTCAATCAAACTTACGCGGCTGATTCACAAAAAATAACGACCAACAAGGCGACTGATTTTATATCTTAGCGTTAAAATCCCTCGCATGAACTCGGCATCCATCCTTATCCTGATTTTTTTGACCGTGACCTTTATCCAGTCCGGCTACGAAAAAATTTCTGACTGGAAATCAAACGTCAATTGGCTTAAAGGTCATTTTTCAGCCACCTTTCTCAAAAACCACGTTCCGCTTGCGCTGGGCATTTTGTTGCTGTCGGAGATTACAGCCGGGGTTTTATGCGCAGCCGGGGTAGTGGAACTGCTTACAAGCGGATCGCGTGAACTGGCGTTTTACGGGGCGGTATTTTCCTGTTTGGCTTTTATTCTGATGCTTTTCGGGCAGCGAATCGCCAAGGATTACGATGGCGCGCGAACCATTGCGATTTACTTTATTCCGTCCGTTCTGGCTGTTCACTGGCTTGGCTGACACTGGCCCGGTACAAGCGTAACTCATCCCAACTGAACGCTTCGCCAACCTTGGCCTTCAAGCCGGACAGGGACTCTTCATGATAACCCACAAAAGCACGTGCAAGGGCTTCAATTTTGTCCGGCGGCAACACCTCGCTGAGCTTGATTTTATCGGCTGCGATAAGCCGGGCAAGATGTCCTGAAATAGTTTGTGGCGTGAGCTTTCGCTGAAGGGCAATGTCCTCGATGCCCATGCCTGAACGCCACATTTCGAGCGTTTCTTCATACGTTGATCCTTTGGCTTTTTTCTTTGCTTTGGGCGCTTCCTCTATGAGTACGCCGCCGCGTTCCAGATATTCTTCCCGCGCCAACTTTAACCTCATTTGACGATACTCGAGAATTTCCGCTGAATTGAGCGTTTCACGTGAAAAAGTCTCGCCCCGAGCATAAACTTCGGCCATTAACGCAGCCTTTTTTAAGCGGATGGCTGCCGCGCACAAACTTTCTTCCAACTCGTAAAGTTCGTCGGCAAATTGTTTGGCTTTTTTGGCGCGCGTGGCCAGGTGAAGCGTCAAAAGTGTTTGATGCCAAAGGCGTTCGATCACCGGCAAAAAATATCCGGTTGCAGCGTTGACGCGCTCCTTCAGATACGCTTTATCAGGAGTTGGTGAATCAAAAATGCGTTGTATTTGCGCCCGGAATCCTTGCGACGGCGCTGCCAATTCCCTGAGATCTTCCCATTGGCCTTTTGCCCAAAGTTTAAAATTGGCCTTTTCTGACTTTCCGGCCGAATAACTCGCATAGTGTTGTTGCCACTCGGTTTGAAGACGCGTAAAATCAAATGCGCTGCATAATCCATCGCGTATAAATCCGGACGTCTGGGTTTCGAGAATCCGGTCAATTTCATCCGGTTGTTGTCGCCTATCGGCGTAAGCCAAAACCTCGCCATCCGTATCCAGGCCGCGAAAACCCACCGGAGATTGCAGAATAAGGCCTTCTAACGACCTTAAACGCGAAAGGGCGACGTAGGCCTGTCCGGGCTGAAAAACATCGTTTACATCAAGCGCAGCCTTGTCAAAGGTCAGACCCTGACTTTTGTGGACGGTGATGGCCCACGCCAACTTGATAGGGTAGTGCAGGAACGTTCCCAAAACCTCTTCCTTGATCGATCCGGAACCGTCAACGGAATAGCGGATGTTCTGCCATTCGTATTTGTCGACCTCGATGGTGTTCCCCTCGGGAAAAGTCACCAGAATCTCGTGTCGCGAAAGGCCGGTTACCTCGCCGATTTTTCCGTTGTAAAACTGCTTTTCCGGACTGATGTCGTTTTTGATAAACATAACGCGGGCGCCTTCCTTGAGCGTCAGGTCAACCTCGACCGGATATAACTTTTCCGGGAAATCGCCAATGACGTCGGCGGTAAACGTATACGGCTTGCCGGCCAGTGCCTCGAGCGCCCTGGAATTCACCGAATCAGCCTTGTAATTATGTGTTGTAAGTAAAATGTGTTCTGACTTGCCAGGCTGATAATCCGGATTGACGTATCGGTTTAAAACTGCTACATCATTTTGCGTTATCGAATTGTTCCTGAGGTTGTTAAGGATGTTCAGGAAGGTCTTGTCGGTTTGTCGGAAGATGGTCGTCAGTTCAATGTAAACCGGTTTGACGCGTTCGAGCACCAGCGCGTGAAAAAAGTAACTGCCGGTGTAATGGCGTCTGAGCACTGCCCATTCCTCAGGCTTGATAACAGGCGGAAGCTGCAGCAAATCGCCAATGAACAAAACCTGTACGCCACCAAACGGTCGATTGTCATGCCTGACGGTTTGCAGGGTAAAATCCATGGCGTCCAGCAGATCGGGCCTGAGCATGGAAACCTCGTCGATCACCAAAAGATCCAGGTTCCGGAAAATGGCCTGCCGTTGCTTGTTCATCTTGAAATGCCGACGCAGGGTAAGGCGGTTTTCAAATCTAAGGGTCGGATGAGCTTCCACCGGTTGGTTACCGGGAATAAAGCTGGCAAACGGCAACTGAAATAGAGAATGGATCGTAACCCCGCCTGCATTGAGTGCGGCAATTCCCGTTGGCGCAACCACTACGGTATTTTTGTGAGTGGTGGCAATGATGTGTCGGAGTAGTGTGGTTTTTCCCGTTCCGGCCTTTCCGGTCAGAAATATGGGATGTCGGGTTTGATTGACAAACCGGATAACGTTTTGTGCGGCTTGAGATAAGTTTTCCATGGCGTATAAATGAGGCTGAAAAATACAAAATCAGCCCTAAATAAAAAAACCTTCCGAAGAAGGCTTTCATTTATTTTTTGGCTTCGTCAGCCGGCTTTTCTTTTGATTTGTCTTCTGACTTGTATTTGTCATTCAGCATTTTGACAACCTCATTGGTGATGTCATACTGATCCTTGGCGTACAAAACCGACGCGGCATCACCCGTTCCGTAAATGTAATCGTACCCCTTTTCCTTTCCGTAGGTTTTGATCGTAGCCTTGATGCCTTTGATCATCGAATCCATCTCGACAGCATTCTCTTTTTGGAGTTGTTGCAACATGGCTTGCTGAGCATATCCCAATTCCTGCTCGCGACGCTGAAGTTCAGCTCCTTTTTGCTGAGCCCAGGCTTCACCTTTCTCGCGGGCAGTTTTTGAAAAGTTTGCAGCTTCTGATCGGAACTTGGCCACTTCAACTTCCAGTTCTTTGCCCATTTCCTCGGCCTTGGCTTTGTATTTTGCCTCGATGTCTTTGGCCTGGGTGTATTCGTCAAGAACTTTTGCAGTGTCTACGTACGCAGTTTTCGGCGCATTTGATTCAGCAGATTGATTGCATGATGCAAGGATAAGAGCAACGGCAAGCAGTGTAAGTTTTCTCATAATTGATTTTTAGTGGCGCAAAATTATAAATTTTTAGCCGATTTTAAGATGATTGATTGTTTTTTAAGATGTAGATAACCGACGAGTATTCACCCGATTTGACGGCCTTTAAGTTTGATCTGAATCCGACCCAAAAAGCCTTGAGCGGATTCATCTTGCCGGTTTTGTATCGCTC
>CAZIBV010000045.1:18185-20515 GCA_964537345.1 uncultured Flavobacterium sp.
TCATTGGGCTCAAAACCCGTGCACGTCCACCCGGCGCGTTTGGCTTCGACCAGAAAATCTCCGGTTCCGCAACCAAAATCGAGTAACTTTCCGGGACTTGTCTGGTAGTTTGCAAGAATCGAAAGTTTGTTTTTCAACGCCCGCTTTTTGACGGCCTGATAGATTTTTTCAAACCAACCACGCGCGCTGTCTGTATGGGAAATGTAATCCTGACTTTCGTAATATCGTCCTATTTCAGAAAGCGAAGGTTGAGGCGAGGTGCGCAGCAATTCCAGTTCAGCGTCAAAAACAAGACTGAAGGATTCGCCGGTTACGCTGTGGTCTTTTACGGTGATTGGATTCAATGTTGGCTAAAAAGATGAGTGTTTACAAGGGTTTACGGCCGGGTTTCACGTGGAACATCATCGGCCCATATGAATCAGTAGCATCGAAATGTCGCTGGGCGAAACCCCGCTGATCCGCGACGCCTGCGAAATCGTCACCGGTTTGATGGCATTGAGTTTTTGCCGGGCTTCAATCGACATGGATTTTATTTGATCGTAATTGAACGATTCCGGAATGCGGACATCTTCCAATCGCGTAAGCTTTTCGGCATTGGCACGTTCCTTTTCGATATAGCCGGAATATTTTACCTGAACGATGGCCTGTTCGATAATTTCCTCGTCGAGATTGTGTTCGGCAATATAATCGGCTACTTTTTCAAAGCCAAGAATATCTTCCTGCTCAATCTGCGGACGGGAAAAGATTTTAAACATCTTGTCGCTTTGTACGATGGGAGCGGAGCTTTTTAATTCCAGAACAGGATTCGCTTCAGCGACTGAAAGGCTAGTTTCCTTAAAGAAATTGACCATTTCTTCTGATGCTTTAAACTTTTGCTCCATTCGACGCATGCGTTTTTCCGATGCCAGTCCAATCTCGAATGATTTTGGTGTCAGCCTGAAATCAGCATTATCTTGGCGCAGCAAAGTGCGGAATTCGGCGCGCGAGGTAAACATCCGATACGGCTCTTCCGTTCCCTTGGTGATCAAATCATCAATCAAAACACCAATGTATGCCTCGTCGCGTTTAAGCGTAAACGGATCTTTTTCATGCACTTTTAAATGGGCGTTGATTCCGGCCATCAAGCCTTGTGCGGCAGCTTCCTCGTATCCGGTGGTTCCGTTGATCTGTCCGGCGAAAAATAAATTATTAACCAACTTAGTTTCGAGCGTGTGCTTGAGCTGGGTGGGAGGGAAGTAGTCGTATTCGATGGCGTATCCGGGGCGGAAAAATTTTACATTTTCAAATCCGGCAACCTGCCTGAGGGCTTTGTACTGAACATCCTCAGGCAGCGAAGTTGAGAATCCGTTGACGTACATCTCGACCGTATCCCAACCTTCAGGCTCCACAAAAAGCTGATGGCGCTCCTTTTCAGCAAATCGATTGATCTTGTCTTCGATTGAAGGGCAATAACGCGGACCAAGACTTTTGATGCGGCCGTTAAACATGGGCGATCGGTCAAAACCTTCGCGCAGGATGTCGTGAACCACGTTCGAAGTGTACGACATATAACAAGACCGCTGATGCTTGAGCGGTTGTGTTTCGTCCAGATAAGAGAACTTGGCGGGTTTGTCATCGCCTTTCTCCTCATTCATTTTCGAGAAATCCAACGAACGACCGTCTACGCGCGGCGGCGTTCCGGTTTTCATCCGTCCGGCTTCAAAGCCAAGCGCGGTGAGATCTTCGGTAATTCCGTAGGCAGCACTCTCGCCGGCGCGTCCTCCGCCAAATTGCTTTTCACCAATGTGGATCAATCCATTCAGAAATGTTCCATTGGTGAGCACGACAGCGCGGCTTCGGATTTCGACTCCAAGCGAGGTTCGGACGCCCTTAATTTTGCCCTGCTCAACAATCAATCCTTTTACCATCTCCTGGTAAAAATCAAGATTAGGCGTGTGCTCCAGCATCAGGCGCCAGGTTTCGGCAAATCGCATACGGTCGCTTTGAACCCGCGGCGACCACATGGCCGGTCCTTTGGATTTGTTCAGCATTTTGAACTGGATGGCGGTTTTATCGGACACGATGCCCGAATATCCACCCAACGCATCTATTTCGCGCACAATCTGACCCTTTGCGATTCCGCCCATCGCCGGATTGCAGGACATCTGCGCTATATTTTGCAGACTCATTGTAATCAGCAAGGTTTTCGATCCGAGATTTGCAGCCGCAGCCGCAGCCTCCGATCCGGCATGACCCGCACCAACTACAATTACATCATATTCTTCATTAAACATACTCATTGTTCCACGTGAAACATTTTCATCTTCTCCTCTTCCTTTTGACGCATCAGT
>CAZIBV010000046.1:0-4786 GCA_964537345.1 uncultured Flavobacterium sp.
GATTTTAGAATGGTGATTTACCAAAGTTTAAACTGGTTCACTAATTGGAATTTGGAATTTGGAATTTGGGATTTGACTTTTCTCTTTTCTCTTTCGTCTTTTGCTAACTGCTAAAAGCTGACAGCTGAAAGATTTTAGAATAGTGATTCCTGAGGATTTGATTGGAATTTGGTAATTGGAATTTAGCTTTTGCTAACCGCCTGACTGCTCCAAAACTTTAAGAAATTTTACAGATTTTCTGTACCCAGGGTGTTGTTTTTTTTCGTTCGGGATAATCCATTGTTCCCCTACCCATTGGTACGAAGTTAGGCGGATTTTCAATTAGTGTGATACAGAAAATCTGCCAAAAATGTTAAATAGGGTAGAAGGTACAGGGTTTAGGGTTGATTGCGGACGTAGTTTAATTAACAGTTAACAATGAACAATGTTGGACAATTTTAGATTTTAGATTTTAGATTTTAGAATGGTGATTTACCAAAGTTTAAACTGGTTCACTAATTGGAATTTGGGATTTGGGATTTCCCTTTTCTCTTTCGTCTTTCCTCTTTCCTCTTTTGACTTTCCTCTTCGGTCCAAAACTTCCCTTACCTTTGCGCCATGAATTTTGTTGACACCCATACGCATTTATACAGTTCAAAATTTCAGGATGACAGGCCGCAGATGATGCAAAGGGCGCTGGACGCCGGTGTTTCGCGGTTTTTTGTTCCGGCGATTGATTCCAGCTACACCCAGCGCATGTACGATCTGGAAGCGCAGTTTCCCGACTTTGTTTTTTTGATGATGGGTCTCCACCCAACGTATGTCAAGCCCGAGACTTGGGAGGCCGAAATCCGCCACGTCGAGGAGCAACTGGCCGCCCGTAAATTTTACGCAGTGGGCGAGATCGGGATTGATTTGTATTGGGACAAAACCACGCTCGACATTCAAAAGCAGGCGTTTGGGCATCAGATCCGGTTGGCCAAGCAGTACGGCCTGCCGATCAACATTCACTGCCGGGACGCTTTTGACGAGGTCTTTGAAGTTCTGGAAGCCCATGCCGATGAAAAACTTTGGGGCATTTTTCACTGTTTTACCGGAACGCACGCCCAGGCCATGCGGGCCATCAACTTGGGAATGAAGCTGGGAATTGGCGGTGTAGTGACCTATAAAAACGGGTTGATCGACCAGTTCTTAAATCAAATCGATCTAAAACACATTGTGCTGGAAACCGACGCGCCTTACCTGGCTCCGGTGCCGCACCGCGGAAAGCGAAATGAAAGCGCCTATGTGACGCTGGTTGCGGCAAAACTGGCCGAAATCTACGGGCTTAGCCTACAGGAAATTGCCGATGCGACCACCAAAAATGCACTGGAGGTCTATTGCTTTTAAGACAGGGTTGGCACCTTGTTAGAATAAAATTTGTTACTTTGTTTTCCAAAACTTTTGCAATGTCCAAGTTTGATGCGATTCGCCCATTTTACGACGCTGAGGTGAACGATGCCATCCGGGGCGCGGTCAATCATCCGATGATGAAGGCGCTCATGGAATTTACCTTTCCGGAAATGCCTGAGGAGGAGTGGAAGAGCCAATTGGTGCGCACGCATTCGATAAGGGATTTTCAGTGCAACTTTATCTACAAATCGCTGATGAAGGTGCTGGAAAAAACATCGGACGGACTCACGACTTCCGGATTTGAAAAACTGGAACCCAATACGGCCTATCTTTTTATTTCCAATCACCGCGACATTATCCTGGACACTTCGCTGTTAAACGGCGCTTTGTTCGAGCACGGACTGGTGATGACGGCATCGGCGATTGGCGACAACCTCGTGAAGCGTTCGTTTTTGCACACGCTGAGCAAGCTAAACCGGAATTTTGTCGTTCAGCGCGGACTGTCTCCAAGGGAACTTTTGGAGAGTTCAAGGCTGATGAGCGAATTTATTCGTCAGACACTCCGACGCGAAAACCGCAGTGTGTGGATTGCCCAGCGCGAAGGCCGCACCAAGGACGGGAACGACGCCACGCATCAGGGTGTTTTAAAAATGTTGGCGATGGCCAGCGACGAGGACAACCTGATGAACTACTTTAAGAAACTCAAGGTGGTTCCGGTGTCGATATCTTATGAATACGACCCAACCGATGCACTCAAGATGCCGCAATTGATGGCCGAGGCGCGTCAGGAGATTTATAAAAAGGAAAAGAACGAGGATTTTGTGACGCTGATGAGTGGCATTATGGGCCAGAAAAAGCGCATCCATATTCACGTGGGCGATATCCTGAAAAGCGAGTTGGACGGGATTGCCGCCCAGCACGACAATACCAACAAGCAGATTCAGGCGCTGGCACAGGTGATTGATGACAGTATCTTGAGCACCTACAAACTGTGGCCTACCAATTTCATCGCCTTTGATTTGCTGCACAATTCCAACCGGTTTGCATCGCATTATACCGAGGCCGAGAAATCGCTGTTTGAGCGGCGTTTGGAGATGCGCATCGACGACAGCAATCCGCAGGAAGTGCAAAGCTTTTTGTCGATGTACGCCAATCCGGTGATCAACAAACTCAAATATGCCGACGTTAGCCCCGCCTAAAATCTTACTGCTTTATACCGGCGGTACCATCGGAATGGTGAAAGATCTTAAAACCGGGGCGCTCAAGGTATTCAACTTTACCAAGCTTTTACAAAGCATTCCTGAACTCCGGCAGTTAAACTGCAAGATTGAGACGGTTTCCTTTGGCAAGCCCATCGATTCGTCAAACATGAATCCCGCCAGTTGGGTGGCGATTGCATCGATGATTGAAGAGCATTACCAGGCTTATGACGGATTTGTGGTGCTTCACGGATCAGATACCATGTCGTATTCGGCATCGGCACTGAGTTTTATGCTGGAAAATCTGTCAAAACCAGTGATTTTTACCGGATCGCAACTTCCTATCGGCGACCTTCGCACCGATGCCAAAGAGAATCTCATCACGGCCATTGAGATTGCGGCGCTCCAAAAGAAAGGCAAGCCCGTGATTCAGGAAGTCTGTCTCTATTTTGAATACAAACTCTACCGCGGAAACCGCACGACCAAAATCAGCGCCGAGGTTTTTAATGCGTTTTCGTCGCCCAATTATCCGCCGCTGGCTGAATCCGGAGTGCATTTGCGCGTAAACGAGGAGTTGTTACAAAAGCGCACTCTAAAGAAACTGCTGGTTCACAAGGAACTCGACGATCACGTGGCCATTGTCAAACTGTTTCCCGGAATCAATGCGCAGGTTTTATCGGCGATATTCGAAATCCCGGGACTCAAAGGTGTGGTTCTCGAAACCTACGGCTCGGGCAATGCGCCTACCGACAAATGGTTTACCGACGCGCTCAAAAAGGCGATCAAAAACGGGCTGCACATTGTAAACGTCACGCAATGTTCGGGCGGAAGCGTCAATATGGGACAGTACGAAACCAGTACGATGCTTAAAAAGATGGGACTGATTTCCGGCAAGGACGCCACAACCGAGGCAGCCGTTACCAAACTTATGTACATGCTCGGCCAAAACGTGGCGCACGGTGCTTTTAAAACCATTTTTGAGACCAGTTTGCGCGGCGAACTCACATGAAAACTTTTTTCAAAACGCGGATAGCCCCAACGCCGAGTGGATTTTTGCACCTTGGGAATGCGTTGTCGTTTTGGATTACGGAAGCTTTGGCCACCAAGCACAACGCCCGATTATTACTGCGCATTGATGACATGGACCGGGGACGGGTTGATCCGGCCTATGTTGACGATATTTTTGAAACGCTTGATTTTTTGGACATCCAATGGGATGAAGGTCCGCGCAATCCGATGGATTTTGAGGCGAATCACTCACAGTTGCACCGTATGGATTTGTACCGACGGGCGTTGCAAAAGTTAGTTGATTCAGGAATGGTTTACGCTTGTACCTGTTCACGCAAGCAGATAGAAAACGAGTTTGGCGGACGCTATCCCGGCACGTGCAGGTTTAAAAAAATCCCGCTTGATACTCCGGGTGCAGCCTGGCGGATCGACACTGACGACGCTGCGGATGTTTTGGTAAAAAATCCTGACGGAATCATAACGCAAACGCCATTTCCCGACGTCATGAACCAATTTGTGGTGCGAAAAAAAGACGGGTTTCCGGCGTATCAGCTAACCTCGGTGGTTGACGATTTGCATTACGGGATAGATTTGATTGTACGCGGTGCCGATCTTTGGCCGTCAACACTGGCACAGCTTTTCCTGGCCAAATGTCTTGGTGAATCCCGGTTTCTGGATGTTGCGTTTTATCACCATCCGCTTTTGCTGTTGCCTGATGGTACAAAACTCTCCAAATCAGCGGGCGCTACTTCGATACGGCACTTGCGTCAAACCGGACATTCACGACAGGATTTACTCACAGAACTGGGCAGGCTTCTGGACAAATCCGTCACCGCCCCAACCGATCTTTTTTAAATAGGAAAAGGCTTTTACAATTCGCCTTTTTTTGCGTCATTTGCAACCTCAAAGAGAGGTGGCCGAGTGGTCGAAGGCGCACGCCTGGAAAGTGTGTATGCTCCAAAAGGGCATCGAGGGTTCGAATCCCTTCCTCTCTGCAAAACCAAAATGCACCCCGAAGGGTGCATTTTTTGTTGTCGGCGCGCGGCAAGTTCACTTGCCAAAGCGCCGCCAACAAAAAATGCGTAGCGCGAAGCGCGTGCATTTTGGTTTTGGTCAAAGTTCCTCGCGTTAGGGATGCGCGCAGCGAATCCCTCAAGTTCACTTGCCAAAGCGCCGCCAACAAAAAATGCGTAGCGCGAAGCGCGTGC